>JAFAVT010000212.1 GCA_019242275.1 Alphaproteobacteria bacterium | reverse complement strand
GAGGAAGCCGGCGATGATCCCTATGCCATGTTCGGTCAGGGCAATGGCGAATCCGGCGACGATCTTTACGACAAGGCGCTGGCAGTGGTGGCGCGGGACAAGAAGGCTAGCACCTCCTACATTCAGCGCCGCTTGCAGATCGGCTATAACCGGGCCGCCAGCCTGATCGAGCGGATGGAGAATGAAGGCGTGGTCTCGGCGCCGAACCACAAGGGCGTCAGGGAAGTCTTGCTGCCGGATCATGGGGACCGCTAGGCCTGCTTGCGCCATTGCCCCCCTAGGCTAAGCTGCCCCTGACGCTGGGGACGGGAGAGCACATGGCCTCTTACATTGAACGCTCGCTGGGGGACGGCGAAAGGATTATCGCGCGGGCGCGCTTTCCCTGGACCTATGGCCTTCGAGCCTGGTTGCGGCTGCTGCTGCCGCTGATGCTGCTGCTCTATATCTTGGGGGAGCGTGAAAGCGACCCCGCCTCGCCCCTGGCGCAGCCCTGGCTGGTCATCGTGGTGGGGGCGATGACGGCGGTGGGTTTTGTCCTGTTCCTGCTGATGATCGTCTATCGCGCCACCACCGAAATCGGCGTCACCAGCCATCGCTTTGTCGAGAAAGTCGGGGTCGTTTCCTTGCGCACCAACGAGATTGCCTTGCACAATATCGAAGGTGTGCGGGTCAATCAGGGAGTTGCCGGCCGGGTCTTGAATTACGGCACTGTGCGTATTGAAGGCACCGGTGTGGATGCGGTGACAACGCCGCCCATTGCCGACCCGGTGGCTTTTGTGAAGGCGATCCAGACGGCGCGGGAGCAAGAGGCGGGGCGGTAAATTTCCCGTCATTCCAGATCGAGCCTTGCGACAGCATAGGACGGCCCACAGGGAAAGCCGCACTACTTTGAAAAATTGAGCCTGCGTTACCTGGGTGGCCCGCATTCGCGGGCCATGACGACATTGCTTGTTACAGCGAAGCTTAAACCGCTTCCGCCAATGCGACCGTGCCGGCTTTGGGGAAGGTGAGGGTGATGGCCGTGCCGCGCCCGCGTTCGCTGTCAATCACCATGCCGGCGCCATGCAGATCCAGCAGCGCCTTGGTCAAGGGCAGGCCAAGACCGGTCCCTTCGTAACGGCGCTCCAGCCGGTTATCCACCTGACCAAAAGGCTGGAGGGCGATAGCGATGTCTTCCGCGCTCATGCCGATGCCATTGTCGGCTACGATAACCCGCACTTGATCTTCCGTGTCTTCAGCGGCGAGCGTTACTGTGCCTCCGCTTTCCGTGAACTTGACGGCGTTAGAAAGCAAATTGAGAAAGATTTGGCGCAGCTTGGCCGGGTCGCCACGAACGGTGAGGGGCTGCTGCGGGGCTGTAACGGTAAAAGTGAGGCGGGCCCCGCGGCACTGTTCGGCCATCATCGCGGCGCAATCTTCCAGCACCTCGCGCATGTCGAGGTCGCGGGCCCTCAGCGACATGCGGCCGGATTCGCTTTTCACCAGGTCCAGCACATCATTGATCACCGCCAGCAGATGACGGCCGGACCGCAGAATATCGCCGGAATAATCGAGATATTTCTCATTGCCCAGGGCACCGAACAACTCACCGGAAATGATCTCGGAAAAGCCGATGATGGCGTTTAGCGGCGTGCGCAATTCATGGCTCATATTGGCCAGGAACCGGGTCTTGGCGGCGTTGGCGGCTTCAGCTTCCTCGCGCGCCTTGCGGTAGCCTTCCTCGCGTTCCTTGATGACGGTGAAATCCGAGAAGAAGATGATGGTGCCGCCTTCGGAGGTGGCGCTGCCGGTCAGGCGCAGCCAGCGGCCGTCAGCCAACTGCAATTCGGCATGGCCGCTGGTTTCGATCTTGCCTTCGCCCCCCGGCGCCAATTGGGTCTGGATGGCGGCCAAGGCCGTCTTGAATGTGGTGCCGGGCACCAGCATTGCGGCAAGGCCGGAAAAGAAGCGGCGCAGCGATGAGTTGGCAAGCACGATCTCTCCGCCGGGCGCCACCAGCATGACGCCTTCGGTGGAGGTCTCCAGCGCGTCGGTCAGGCGGTTTTCTGCCGACAAGCGCATGGCGGTCTCGCGCGCCATCATCTGGCGGATATTGTCCTGCATCACCGTCATGGATTTGAGCAGAGCGCCGGTTTCGTCACCGCCACCTTGCGGAATTTCGGTTTGCATGTCGCCCTTGGCAATGCGGTCGGCGACGCGGGCCGCGGCCGTGAGCGGCCGCACGATCCGGCTGCGCAGCAGCCAGGTGATCAGGCCGGCCAGCAGCAGCGCCAGCAGGGTAAACCCGCCCACGGCATATTTGTAGTTTGCGATGTCCGTGCCGGTCTGGCGGCGGCCGACATAGGTATGATCGGTATTGTATTCGATCAAAAGATCGAACTTGGCGTCAATCTCGCTGTCCAGTTTCGCCAGTTCAGCCGCATCACCCCGGGTGCGGACCTGGCGCCAGTGCTTCACCAGCGGCTTGATTTCCGCAATCAGCTTCTGTTCGTCGGCGGCGGGACTGCGCTCGGCGGCAACGCCGAGATCCTCATTGAAGCTGGCATAGCGGTCGGCAATCTGTTCGGCGAAAAGGCTGCGCTGCTGCGGCGATGCCTGCTCAAAGCGCAATTCCGCCAATTGCATCTCGGTGAAATCGAAATGGGCAGCGCGGGCATAGGAGATCGCCTGCAAGGGACCGTCGAAAGTGGCCATGGCAATGACGCCGGCCTTCGAGAGAATGGCATAACCCGCCATGCCAAGAAGGCCGATCATGGCGCTCATGGCAATGAAGGCGCCGAAAATCCGGGCGCCAATGCTGGTTCTGGCGAGCGTCATGCCGCCCTTCGCTGAGGACGGGAGCATTCTGGCGCAGCCGGGTTTAGGACGGATTAAGCCGGTCGCTTTGCGAATAATTCAGCAGATGAGAGGGCTTGAGAGGCGCGTTAGCGTACCCGAACGGTCATTTTCATCGTTGGATGAATATGACAGCGGACCTGGAAGGTGCCGCCGGTGGGAAAGGTCTCGTTAAGATTTTCGCCCGGGGCCTTTTCGGGGGAATCGAACAGGTCTTTGACATAGACTTGGTGAATATAGCTGTCGTCATTGGTGAAGGTGACGGTCTCGCCGCGGTTGATGGTGATCTCGGCCGGGCGGAAAGCGCGACCCTTCTGCACCACGACGCTGGCCGCAAAAGCCGGCGCGGCCGCCAGCAGCACCATGGCCGGAAAGAGCAGTCGAAGGCTGGGCCTTGTCATCACGGCACCCTAGCAGGAGGGGCCTTAAAGCCTTGTAAAAATACGTAAAAACCGGGGGTGGACAGCGCCATCACACTGGCCTATATCCGCCCGCCCGCCGTGAGGCTTGGTGAGCGCAAGCGTACCTTAGCCGCAACGGCGCCGCCGCGAAGGCGGGCGTCCAGAGATTAGGCCGGGTCCAAACCGGTTTGAGTGTGTTTAATAGTTCCATGACGCGGGATGGAGCACACCGCGAGGCTTGGCGAGCGAAAGCGAGCCTTAGCCGCAGCGGCGCCCATCGAGGCCCCGATAGGGGCGAGGTGGGGTCCGGTGTCGTGATAGGAGTGCGTTTATGACGCGGGATGGAGCAGTCCGGTAGCTCGTCAGGCTCATAACCTGAAGGTCGTTGGTTCAAATCCGACTCCCGCAACCATCGAAAGAAAGGCCCGCCGGAAGGCGGGCCTTTTTTCGATGTCCCAGCGAAAGCGGGGGCCCAGTTTAAAGAAAGTGCCCCCGGCTTGACCGGGCACCCAAAGGCGGGCCTTTTTTCGATGTCCCCGCGAAGGCGGGGGACCCAGTTTTTATCCTATGATCGCCCCATGACCTCCTCACCCATGGTTCCGGTTTCCTGGGGCGAACTGCTCGACAAGATCACCATCCTTGAGATCAAGCAGGCGCGGCTGGAAGATGCGGCCAAGCGCGCCAATGTCGTGGCCGAACTGGCGGCACTGACAGAAATCGCCGGCCCGGCGATGAAAGACGCGGCCGCATTGCTGGCGCAGCTGAAAATGGTCAACGAGGCGCTGTGGGATATTGAAGACCGCATCCGCGACAAAGAGCGGCAGGCCGCCTTTGACGGCGAATTCATCGAACTGGCCCGCTCGGTCTATATCACCAACGACCGCCGGGCCGACCTCAAGCGGCAGATCAATCTGGCCCTGCATTCCGCTTTGGTGGAAGAAAAAAGCTATACCCCCTACGTCTGACCGGCAGTCGTATAAATATAACAGATACTTACCGGGTTCCCAGACGGAAACGGGGGATGGATTTTCTGTTAACTCCGATAGCGATTGCCGCCCATTTGGACCGTGGCTATAACCCCCGCCCGCGCCCGCCATTAAGCTTGGGTATCGCAGGGTGCGATTCGTCTCGTCGAAGGGATGTGCATGGCTACGCAGATCACAATGGAATACCGGCCCTCTGATTCTGAGCCGTTCATGAACGAGAAGCAGCGAGAATATTTCCGCCGCAAGCTCAACGCCATGAAGGATGAGATTCTCAAGGAAAGCCGCGAGACGATCCAGAATCTCCAGGCTGAGACCGTGCCCCATGCCGACCTCGCCGACCGCGCTTCGACCGAGGCTGAGCGCCAACTGGAACTGCGCACCCGCGACCGCCAGCGCAAGCTGATCGCCAAGATTGATGCAGCCCTGCGCCGGATCGAGGACGGCAGCTACGGCTTTTGCGAAGAGACGGGCGAACCGATTTCGCTCAAGCGCCTGGATGCCCGCCCCATCGCCACGCTCTCGATTGAGGCACAGGAGCGCCACGAGCGGCGCGAAAAAGTTTATCGGGACGATTGAATTGCCGAACAGATCGGAAAAGGCCCGCCTCGAAAGAGGCGGGCCTTTTGTTTCCCGCGGGCGTCCTCGGCATTTTGCCAAGGCGCGGGACTTTCGAGCGCCGCAACGAAGTCGCGGCGCGACCCTCCGCTGGGTCACCGACCCGCCTCCCCCTTGTGCGCAAAGCGCACCCAAAGGGGGAGGTGGCCGTAGCTGGCCAGCCGCGAAGCGGCGGTTAAGCCAGCGAAGGCCGGAGGGGGATCAACAAGTTACCAAGGCATCAATATATCGAATAACTGTGACCCATATCTCGGCTGCTGCACGTCACTGACGGTGCCGGCGCCGCCATAGGAAACGCGGGCTTCGGCGATCTGGGCAAGATCCACCGTATTGTCCTGGGTGATGTCCTCGGTGCGCACGATGCCGGAGACTTTCAGATCGCGCAGTTCGTTGTTCACACGCACCTGCTGATGGCCGTCAATCACCAGATTGCCGTTGGGCAGAACCTGGGCGACCAGGGCGGCGAGCGTCAGGTTGATCGATTCCGAGCGCGAGATCGAGCCGGTGCCGGTGTTGGAGGTGTCGGAACCCATCTTCACCAGGCTGCCCGGCGTCATGGCGCTGGGCAGGATAGTCTCGACGCCGAAAAAGTTGGTCAGGTTGGCGTCGTCGGAATTGGTGCGGCTGCGCGA
>JAFAVT010000163.1 GCA_019242275.1 Alphaproteobacteria bacterium | reverse complement strand
TGGATGACCGCCTTTGGATCGTCAAATCCGCCACCGAGGACGCCTCGCTGGGGTTGGATGATGGCTGTGTGGTGCGCGGTCGGGCAGCGGTTATGGCCCGTGCGCAATCTTGCGCCGCCCGGCACGGCGGGACCTGGTTCGCGGAGGCTTTTGTGGCGGGGCGGGAGTTCAACATCGCCATGCTCAGGGGCCGCATCCTGCCCATGGCTGAGATGCGCTTTGAGCGCTGGCCGGCGGCAAAGCCCCGCATTGTCGGCTATGACGCCAAGTGGGACGAGGATTCCACCGGCTGGAACGGCACCGCCCGCCATTTCGGCGTTGAGGAGGAAGAGCCCGCGCTTGCGAAGGCTTTGCAGGATGCCTGTGAGAAAGTCTGGTCGCTTTGTGGTCTGGCCGGCTTTGCCCGGATTGATTTTCGCGTTGACGAGGCCGGCCGACCGCTGATCCTGGAAATCAATGCCAATCCCTGCATTACCCCGGACGCCGGCTTTGCTGCCGCCGCTGCTGCGGCCGGCATGCGCTATGATGAGGTGATCGAAGCCCTGGTCATGGCTGCATGATCCTCACCCTCGCCGATGTCGAAGCAGCCGCCCGGCACATCAAACCCTATGCCGTGCGCACGCCATTGGTAGAAAGCCCGGTCCTTAGCGCCCGGACCGGCGGCCGCGTCTTTCTGAAGCTGGAGACCTTGCAGCGCACCGGCTCGTTCAAGTTCCGCGGCGCCTGCAATGCGGTGGCACAGCTTTCGCCGGAGCGGTTGCGCGCCGGCGTGGTGGCGTTTTCTTCCGGCAACCATGCCCAGGGGGTCGCGGCTGCTGCCGCCTTGTTCGGCGCACCGGCCTTGATCGTGATGCCAAGGGACGTGCCCGCCGCCAAGTTGGAAGGCACGCGCTCTTTCGGCGCCGAAATAGTGTTTTATGACCGCCGGACAGAAGATCGCGAAGCCATCGCGGCCCGCCTCTGCGCGGAACGCGGCGCCTCCCTGATCAAGCCTTTTGACCAGGCCGAAGTGATCGCGGGTCAGGGCACGGTGGGACTGGAGATTGCCGAGGACGCGGCGCGGTTCGGGGTCCAGTTAGAAACAGTATTGGTGCCGTGCAGCGGCGGCGGCCTTGCCAGTGGCGCGGCCGTGGGTCTGAGCGGCAGCGCAGCCGTTCGCACCGTCGAGCCGGAAAATTTTGACGGCATGCGCCGCAGCCTGGCGGCGGGCCGGCGCGTTGCCGCGCCGGGCGGAGAGCTTTCGCTCGCGGATGCCCTGATGGCGCCGATTCCGGGGGAGATCGTCTTTGAGATCGCCCGTGACCATCTTGGGCCCGGGCTGGCGGTCAGCGATGAGGCGCTCTGCCGGGCTGTCGCCTATGCCGCCGGCACGCTCAAGCTGGTGGTGGAGCCCGGGGGCGCCGCGGCGCTGGCGGCGCTTCTGGAAGGCGCGGCCCAGGGGCAAAGCGTGGCGGTGGTTCTTTCGGGCGCTAATGCATGACCGAGACGGTCCAACTGTCGCGCGCTTATCACTGCAAGGGTGGTGGTCCGGTTTTGCGGGCGGTTGAGCGGCGCATCTTTGCCTTGCGCTATTTCCAGCCCTGCATGGATTGCCGCCATTGCGGCGATTCCTGTTGCGACTTTGGCGTTGATATCGATCTTCAGAATGTGGCGCGGCTGAAAGCCCTGCCGGCGGACTTCAAGGCGCTGATTGCCGTGCCCGAAGAGCAATGGTTTGCGGGCGAGATCACGTGGGACAAGGAGTTTCCCGGCGGGGCCCATGTGCGAACGGCAGCCATAGACGGGGCGTGCGTCTTCCGCAATCGCAAGGGACGGGGCTGCCTGATCCATGCCTATGCCTTGCAGACCAAGCGGGATTATCACGATTTCAAGCCGCTGGTTTCGACCCTGTTTCCCGTCACGTTCGAACAGGGTGTGCTGGTGGCGGCCGGCGAGCTGGCCGACGGTTCCTTGCGCTGTGCCGGTGACGGCCCGAGCCTTTATCAGGGCGCGCGCGATGAACTGCTTTATTATTTTGGTGACGGGCTGATTGCCGAACTGGATGGATTGGCGCGTTAAGCTCTGTTGAGATTTACCGTAAACAGCGTGTTTGCTTTGTATGGCTGTTCGGCGCCGATAATTTCACGCCCGAATTTAACGATTAACGGGCGATGCGCGACAGAAGGCATTCCTTGCGGGGTGACCGGCGATTTGGCCGGCGGCTGGGCCTTTGGTGCACGGGTGCGGTGCTCATTCTTTTCCTGCTGGCGACCAATCTCTGGCTCCAGTCGCAAAGCAAGGCGGGTACCGATGTCCCCCTGGCCGCGCTTCAGGCGGCTTATGCCCGTGTCGTGCCCGGCGAGACGCCTGCTTCAGAACTGGCGCAACTGGGATTTGACACGGGACGGGCAGGGGTGCGCCGGCTGTCTTATCTCGGCTTGATGGAGCGTTTCGCGCCGGGCGACAGCGCCGCCTTCGACCGTCTTGATCCCGAAGCCAGGAAATGCCTGCAAACCCCGGAAGGCTGCAGCGCTTATCTCTTCCGTCTTCGCCGCGCCGGCGGCAGCGGCGGAGAGGCCAGTTTCGGCTTTGTCAGCGCCGCGGAAGCGGAAGTCCCCGGCGTGGTGGAGCTGCTGTTTCTGATCCACGATGGTCGGGTGATTTATAAGGCGATGCAGGGGGTTTAGAGCATTCCGCGAAAGCCGATTGAGCTAATTTCTGCCCCAAGGAGTTTTGCGATTTAAACGGCGCCGGAAAGCGGCCTTCGGCCGCTAGGGCCGGCGCGCGGCCGTGGGCCGCGCGCTTCTTGCACCCCATCGGCCGCTTGGGCGCGGCGGTTGCCGCGAAGATAGACCGAGCGTGGGTTTACGGCCGGTCCGGCGCGCGGCCGTAGGCCGCGCGCTTCTCGCGCCGCATCGGCCGCTTGGCTGCGGCCGATTCAGATTTGTATCAGCCGCTCGCCAAGATGAAGAACGACGGTTATTACCGCGGCGCGAGAACCATCATCATCTGCCGTCCTTCCATCTTGGGATATTGCTCCAGTTTGGCAATCACCTCAGTGTCCTTCTGGACCCGGGTCAGCAATTCCATTCCCAGATGCTGGTGCGCCATTTCGCGGCCGCGGAAGCGCAGCGTTACCTTAACCTTGTCGCCGTCCTCGAAGAAACGCTTCATCGCCCGCATCTTCACGTCATAATCGTGATCATCAATGGTCGGGCGCATCTTGATCTCCTTGATCTCGATGACCTTCTGCTTCTTGCGGGCCTCGTTGGCTTTCTTCTGCTGTTCGTATTTGTATTTGCCATAGTCCATCAGCTTGGCGACGGGCGGCTTGTTGTCGGGCGAGAGCTCGACCACGTCGAACCCCTTTTCCTCTCCCAGGGCGAGGGCCTCTTCAAGACCGATCTCACCATATTTGTGGCCATCATCACCAACCAGGAATACGGTGCGGGCGGTGATTTCTTCATTGATGCGCGGGCCATCCTTGGCGGGTGCCTTCTGGTCCTGCTGAAAACGTCTGGGAACTATGACTCTCTCCTAGTTTGGTAACGTCCACGCACGCCGGAACGGTCTCGTGAGGGGATGTTTCCAGCCGGCCTCACGAAACGGACTGTCCGGTCATGCTGTCGGTGAATCCTCAGGATACCGCTCAACGCAGGTCGGGCGGGACGGCTTCGGCCGCCAGCATAGAAATTGCCGCGTCCAAGGCAAGGGATTCCTGCTTTTCCACCCCCAGTTTCCGCACCGTGACCGTGCGGTTTTCCGCCTCGCGTCGCCCCAGGACCAGCAGATAGGGCACTTTGGCCAGGCTGTGCTGGCGGACCTTGTAGTTGACGGTCTGATTGTCCGTATCCAGGACAGTGCGAATTCCCGCCTTGCTGAGCGCTGCCGCTACCTCACGGGCATAGGGATCGGCATCGGAGACCACCGTCGCCACCGCCGCTTGCACCGGCGCGAGCCAGAGCGGGAACTTGCCGGCATAATGTTCGATCAGCACGCCGATGAAGCGTTCCATCGAGCCAACGATGGCGCGGTGGAGCATCACCGGCGGGTGCTTATTGCCATCCTCGCCGATATAGCTCGCCCCCAGGCGCTCGGGCATGTTGAAGTCCACTTGCAGCGTGCCGCACTGCCATTCACGGCCGATAGCGTCGGTGAGGGTGAACTCCAGCTTGGGGCCGTAGAAGGCGCCCTCGCCCTTGTTGTAAGTGAAGTCCAGCCCGGCGGCGCGGGTGGCCTTTTCCAGCGAACTTTCCGCCAGATCCCAAACCTCGTCCGAACCGATGCGTTTTTCCGGCCGCGTCGCCAACTTGACCTTGACGCTGTCAAAGCCCAGGTCGCGATAGGCGCGCAGCAGCAATTCGCAGAAGCCCTTGGTTTCCTCGGTGATCTGGTCATGGGTGCAGAAAATATGGGCGTCGTCCTGAACGAAGCCGCGCACGCGCATGATCCCGTGCAAGGCGCCTGATGGCTCATAGCGATGGCAGGAGCCGAACTCGGCCAGACGCAACGGCAGCTCGCGATACGATTTGGTGCCCTGTTTAAAGACCTGGATGTGGCCGGGGCAGTTCATCGGCTTCACTGCCAGCGTGCGGCCTTCATCCTCTACATCGGCGATGAACATGTTCTGGTGGAAGGTCGCCCAATGGCCGGACTGTTCCCACAGCTTGCGGTCGAACAATAGCGGCGTCTTGATCTCATTGTAGCCGGCTTCGCCGACGCGGCGCCGGATGTAATTCTCTAGTGTGCGCCAAAGCGTGTGACCGTTGGGATGCCAGAAAACCTGGCCCACCGCTTCTTCCTGCATGTGAAACAGGTCCATCTCGCGGCCCAGCTTGCGATGGTCGCGCTTCTCGGCTTCCGCCAGCCGTTCCAGATAGGCGTCCAGTTCCTTCTTGTCGCGCCAGGCGGTGCCGTAAATGCGCTGCAACTGCGCATTCCTGGCATCGCCGCGCCAATAGGCGCCGGCGATCTTGGTCAACTTGAAAGCGTCGCCCACTTCGGCGGTGGTGCGAAAATGGGGACCGCGGCACAGATCATGCCAGTCGCCATGCCAGTAAATCGAAACTTCCTGACCCGCGGGAATGGAAGCGATCAGTTCGGCTTTGTAATGTTCGCCAATACCCTTGAAATGCTCCACCGCTGCGTCGCGGGGCCAGACCTCGCGGCGGGTGGGAAGCGCGGCCTTGATGATCTTGCGCATCTCCTCTTCGATCCTTGGCAGGTCTTCGGGCGTGAAGGCTTCGTCGCGGGCAAAATCGTAATAAAAGCCGTCTTCAATTGCCGGGCCGATAGTCACTTGCGTGCCGGGGTAAAGCGCCTGTACCGCCATCGCAAGGATATGCGCCATGTCATGGCGGATCAGCTCCAGCGACTTGTCATCCTTCCTGGTGATGATGCGAATATGTGCATCCTGCTCGATGGGCCGGAACAAATCCCATTCCTTGCCATCCACCTCAAGGATCAGGGCCGCCTTGGCCAATCCCGGACCGATGGCGGCGGCGATCTCGCTGCCGGTGACGCCGCGGGGAAAGGTCAGCGTTTTGCCGTCCGGCAGGGTCATGGTCACGGAATCGGCGGCGGGCGCGGACACGGGAAACTCCTCGAAAGCAGGGTCGGACCTTTGGCCGAGCAATCCCGCCCCGTCAAGCTTGGCAGCCGCGGCCCTTGTCGGCCGCCTGGCGCGGGACGATATTAGGCGGGGAGAGGCTCATACGGAGGTTTTGACATGAAACCCGCAACAGTCCTGGCCGTGGCTTTTCTTGCCGCCGCCTTGCCGGCCGCGGCGCAGCCTGCGCCTGTCCAACCGTCCCGAACTGCGGTCTGCCTCAATGTGCGCGACATTCAGGATGCGTCATCCAAGGATGGCAAAATCCTTTCCTTCAAGATGCGTGACGGCACGATCTATAACAATCATCTGCGCCAGAGCTGCGACAGCCTGATCTTTGGCGGCTTTGCCTGGACGGTGCCGTCAACCCAGGAAGTCTGTGAAGATGTGCAGACCCTGCGTGCCATCACAACCGGCGAAGTCTGCCGGCTGGGCCGCTTTGATGCTCCGGTACGCCGCACCGCCGCGGCGCGCTAGGTTAGCAAGAGAAAAGAACGCATCCGGCGCCGCCGGGCGCCTTTGTCTCGATCAATGCCCGGAATTGTCGCCAGTGCGGCTGGCCTCGAACAGGAACCAGTGCCGCTTTTCCGCGGCATCAATGAAGTTCTCCAGGATCGAGGCGGTGGCGATATCGTCATGCTTGTCGGCCACCTCATGGGCGGCGCGCATCGCCTTGATCACGGTCTTGGTGTCAGCCATCAGTTCCATCAGCATGTCTTCGGCGCTGACAAAGTCCTTGTTGTTGTCCTTGATGGTTTGCAGTTTGGAAATTTCGCTGATCGAGTGGATGGTTTTGCCGCCGATCTTGCGCACCCGCTCCGCCAGTTCGTCGGTGGTCGCATAGATTTCCGCCGCCTGCTCGTCGAACAGCAGATGGTAGGAGCGAAAATGCGGCCCCGAGACGTGCCAGTGAAAATTCTTGGTCTTGAGATAAAGCGCAAAGGCGTCGGCCAGACAGCCATTCAGGGCAGCGGCAATTTCCGGCGTGGCATTGCCGGAAAGGTCGGTGGGGGTGTCGAGACGGGCCGTGGATTTGCCGGTTTTGTTCGCTTTGGCCATGGAAAACCTCAAATAGCGTGGGAAAATCGTGAGCTTAGAACGCTTATAAACTAAGACCGGTTCCCGCCGTTCGGCAGGCAGATTCCGCCGACCTTTTTCGTGGCGGACGCTGCCAGCACCAACCGGCAAAAGTGAGACGACTTTTCCCGTCCGGCCGCGCAACCAGAAAAGAATCAAAGGCGTGCCGTCAGGAGCGGCGGCCCATGAAATCCTGCTTGCCTAACGGAACACCGTTATGCCGCAGGATCGCGTAGGCCATGGTGATGTGGAAATAGATGTTCGGCATGGCGAAATTGTTGAGATAGTCCCGGCCGTTGAAATGGAATTCGGCATTGGGGAATTTCAGCGTGATCGGCTTGTCCTCGGCTCCCTCGAATGAGGCACGATCCAAGCCTTTCAGGAAGGCGATGGTTTTGGCCAGGCGGGCCTGCAAATCCGCAAAGCTGCTCTCATTATCTTCATATTTGGGAATCTCGACGCCGGCGAGACGGGCGCCGCACCCCTTGGCCATGTCGGTCGCCACCTGCACCTGCTTGGTGAGGTGAAACATGTCGGGCGCCAGCCGCGCTTCGAGATAATGCCGGGCTTCGATGTTATTGTCGCGAGCATGGGTTTCTCCCACCGTCAGCACATGGCCGAGATTTTCCAGCATTGTGACCAGGGGCGGAATGGAGGCATCATAGATGGTGAAAGCCATGGGCGGTCCTTTTCTGTTTGCCGGCGCACTCCAAGGCAAAGAAGCGGGCGGATTCAACCCCTTTGTCTCTGGGGGCAAAGGCCAGGCGGTGGCAGGGGGTTGAGCGGGGCGCCGCTATTCTTTATTCAGCCGCCATGAGCGAAGAAACGCTGCCGGACCGGTTGTCGGTCAATCCCAAAAGCCCCTTCTACAATGCCGCGTTGCTGGAGCGGGGGGTAGGGGTGCGCTTCAATGGTGCCGAGAAAAACAATGTCGAGGAATATTGCGTCAGCGAAGGCTGGGTCCGCCTCGCTGTCGGCAAGACCGTGGACCGGCATGGCAACGCCATGACCATCAAATATAGCGGCGTTGTTGAGCCCTATCTCAAAGCCGCTGAATAGCCAAGAAAAGGCCAATCCCGGCCACCGGTTTTCGGCATCAGGACCAGTCCATCACCACCTTGCCCGCCAGGCCTGACAAAGCCTGTTCGAATGCTGTCTGATACTCATCGGCGGCGATCCGGTGGGTGATGAGCGGCGTCAGGTCTAGCCCGGCATGCAGCAATCCCAGCATGGTCCGCCAGGTCTCAAACATTTCGCGGCCGTAAACACCCTTGATGGTGATCGCCTTCAAGATGATGTCAGACCAGTTTACTTCCATCGCCTTGGCCGGAAGTCCCAGCATGGCCAGCTTGCCGCCCATGGCGAGAAATTTGAGGCATTGGGCGATGGCCGCCTGCGCGCCGGACATTTCAAGCGCGACGCCGAAGCCATCGGTGACCCCTTCCTGCGCCATCACCGATTTCACATCTTCCTGCTCGATATTGACCGTCCGTACATCCAC
>JAFAVT010000008.1 GCA_019242275.1 Alphaproteobacteria bacterium | reverse complement strand
ATCAATTCATGTGCCCTTTTAAAATCACCGGACCTTGCCGTGGCGTAGGCAACGGTCGGCGCAATAAGCCGCGGATTGACACCGGTGCTCATCGGCAGCGGTGAGCCGGGAAAGCGCATCTGCCGGCCAAAGTCGGGGACAGAGGCTTGCCGGATCAAGGCCGGTGACCAGTGGCCCAAATAAAGTTCGTTCCACGCCGCATAGCCGGGAAACCCGGCTGATTGCGGATCAATGGCAGCCTTGAGATCGGCCAGGGCGCTGCGCCAGGCCGCGGCATCATGCAGGTCGGCGGCATTTTGCAGGTTATTCTGCAGGGCAACCTGATGAATGCTGACGGCATCGGGAAGCTGGCGCGCCTGGTTGAACAGATCCGTGCTGCACAGGAAGTCACCTTGAAGTTTGGCTTCATTGCACTGGGTCAGAACCCGCATCGTCTTTGTATTCTGCTCACTGATGTCGGAATTGCCGCTCGCCGCCAAGGTGCGCCTTGCCGCCGCCAGGCTGCTTTCGTCGCGCTGCGCCGACATATAGGTTCTGGTGAGGAAGAAGGCGGGGACCAAGGTCCCTGGCCTGAGGGCAAGCGCATTCTGGGCCGCCTGCACGGCATCGTCCCAGCGGTTTTCGGTGTTGTAGAGCGAGATCAGGCCATTGAAAGCCCAGTAGCGGTCTTCCGGCGCACCATTGGCGGCAAGAGTCTGGAGTGCCGCTTCCGCCTCGGGCATCCGGACATTGCCGGTATAAAGAAACAGGGCATGGCGATAGGGCTGGGTGCGCCGGTAGATGGCTTCCGCCATGTTCTGGAGCAGGGTGTCCATATCGGCCTCGGCCCCGGTCATGGCGGGAAAGGCGTCGCTGCCGGCACTGGCCCTTATGGTCACGCCATTGCCGGTGCGGATGACGGCACCGCTGAGATGGGTTTCGTGGCCCAGCCATTCGCGCAGAAAGCGCCTCAGCTCGCCGACGGAAATGCCGCTTTCCGGAATCTCCACCTTGAGATTGTTGCCCCAGTTGTTGGCATAGCTGGAAGCGGCGCGCACCGAACTTGAGCGTGCCTGCAGCGACAAGAGATCGGCCAGAAGTTCGCCGGCCACGCCCTGGCCGGTCAGGCCCCGCGCCGCCAGATCAGGAGGAACGGTGAACTCATCCACGATCAGCCCGTTGGCATGGGCCGAATCCCAGACCAGAAGACTTAAGCCCGCCGCAACCGCCAGCCCGACCAACAGGGTTGCCAGCCGGAGCATCACGCCAAGGCGCTTCTCCCAGATGCCGAGATCAAGATGCTTGATCTGCTCATGCAGGTGATGCTTCTGGATGGCGACCAGGGCGCGTTGCTCGTCCAGAAAGGCGTCGGCCTTTTGCCGGCTGGCGCCGGCGAGCGCCAGCATCAGCGCCGCGGAGTCGGCAGCGGCGCCGCCGGCCTGGGCCCCGGAAGCCGGACCTGCATCATCTGCTTCTTCAGCCATGGGCCGCCCTCGTTAATTCAGCTTTTTCCGCCGGCGTCAGGTCAAGAGCGGCGGCGCGGGCGAAGTGGGCTTTGGCATCGGCCGGTTTGCCGGCGTAAGTCAGGGCCTCCCCCCATTTCAGATGCAGCCGTCCCCAGTTGGGGGCGTATTTCTCGGCCTCCGCGAATTTCGCCAGCGCCAGGTGGGACTGGTTTCTCGCCATTAGCGCCTCGCCCCAGCCTTCCAGCGGATCGGCGAAGTGGGGCGACTTCTGGTTGGCAACAGTAAAGCGGGCGATGGCCTGGTCCGGCGCGTTGCGGCCGAGCAGAGCCCGCCCTTCCGCCTCAAAGGCAAAGGGCAATGACGGCCCGGCCTCGGTGGCGCGCGTGAACCAGAAGTCGGCGCGGGCGCGCTGGCCTTGCATCTCGGCAATCCGCGCGCGGGCGATTAGACATGGATAGCAATCGGCACGTGTCGGCGCGATGCTGCGTTCCGCAGCGACGAAATCGCCAAGATGCGCCTGGGCAAGAGAAAATGGCGGTGCGGAGTAAACCAGGGCACGATGGCGGTTGCGAGGCCTTTGCTTCAGATAGGTATCCACATCGCCTGCATAAGCGAGGACGGCCCGCCAATCTTCCGCAGCCATGACAATGCGCAGACCCAAAAGGCGCAATTCGGTGTCTGACGCCCCGTCGCCCAATTCGGGGTGCATATCGGCCCAAGTCGCGCGGGCCGCGGACAAGTCGTGCATGCCGATCTGGTCGTCCAAGACGGCTTGCAGAAGAACTGAAGCCGAATAACCGGCCAATCCCGTCCGGATCAGGTCTCTGTCGGTCGCCAGAGCATCGGCATAATTGCCCATCAGCTTGGCAAGGAACGCTGTCGCTCGCGGACTGCTCGCCACCGGCATCGCCAGGCGCTCCTTCTGGAAGCGCACCGCCTCTTCCAGACGGCCAAAAACCGTGAGGACGCCGACCATCGGCGGAAAGGGCGTGGTGGCATCGGGAACGGCCCTGTGCGCTTCCATATACATGCGCAAGCCAAGATCGGTATCACCCGTGGCGGTCTCGGTCGCCACCGCCCACATATTGTAGCTCCAGCGCCGCTCTTCCGCGTCCCCTGTCAGCGCCAGTTGTTTGAAGATGGGGGCTGCATCGGCAGCGCGGTTCTCGTGCCGCAACAGATAGGTGGCGTAGCGATAAGGCTGGGTGAGGCGATAGATCGCTTCCGCCAGTTTTCCCGTCAAGGTCTCGATATCGGATTGCGCACCGCTGACGCTAACCGCACCGTCGGGAGTGCGCGCCGTCAGGGTGACGCCACTCTCATTGCGCACCACTTCGCCACTGAGCGACGTCTCGTGGCCGAACTTGGCGCGCAGCCAGGCATCCAGTTCCTCCAGCGAGACGCCGGTTTCGGGAATCTCCAGCTTAATCGCCTTGTCACCCCAGGCATTGGAGTAGGATCGGGCTGGGCGGGCAGTATTTGTCTGCGATTGCAGTTCGCTGAGGCGGTCTATCACCCGCGCCGCCACCGCTTCCCCGGTCAGGCCACGCTCGGCAAAAGTGGGTGGGACACTGAAGGGTTGGACCTTGAGACCATCGCTGTGCTTGGCCTCCCACACCATCCAGGCCACGCCGCCGGCAAAGGCCAGGCCCACACAGGCCGTCGCGACGCGCAGAAAAACCCCCAGCCATTTTTCCCAGATGGAAGGACGCAGTTGCCGATGCAGGTGATGACGCTGGTCGCGCAGATAGGCGATCAGTTCGGCATCCACGGCTGAAGATGCACGGCCCAGGACAGCGCCCATTGCGACGGGATCGAGTCCGCCTTCGGCTTGTGATGAATTTGCTTCCTCAGCCATGCGCAACCTTTGCCAGTTCGGCTTTTTCCGCCGGGGCGAGATCGAGTGCAGCGGCGCGGGCGAAGTGGGCTTTCGCTTCCTCGCGCTTGCCGGCGTAAGTCAGCGCCTCGCCCCATTTCAGGTGCAGCCGGCCCCAGTTGGGGGCGTATTTTTCCGCCGCGGCGAATTTCGCCAGCGCCAGGTGCGACTGGTTTTTCGCCATCAAGGCTTCGCCCCAACCTTCCAGCGGATCGGCGAAGTGCGGGCCTTTCTGGTTGGAGAGCTTGAACTGCGCGATGGCATCGTCTGGCTTGCCCCGCGCCAGCACGGCCGCTCCCCACTCGCTATAAGCAAACGGGATGGACGGCGCCGCTTGGACAGCGCGGGCGAACCAATATTCCGATCGCTCAACTTGCCCTGCGCCTGCCGCAACAATGGCGCGCGCCCGCAGGCAGGCATAGCAATCGGCGGGCGTTGGGGCCAACGTCGCCTCGGCGCCCGCATGGTCGCCGGCGCGCGCAAGGGCGATGGCCAGCAGGGGCGCAACCTGGGTCTTGATCCGCAACGCGGCCAATTCCGGCGGCCCGGACCCGATGGCTTCAACAAACTCGCGCGCATCGGCGCTCGCTGCGCGCCAGTCAGACACAGCCGCATGCATGAAATAGCGAGCACGCGCCAGCGCCTCCTGGTAGGTCTGCCGGGAAAGCGTTGTTTCCCGCTCCATCGCTTGCTGGAGGCTGTCGCGCGCACGGCCGATGTCGTGCAGGCGGGCGGCATCTTCGGCGTGTTGCAAGGGCATGGTGGCCTCGCAATTGCGAGCGAATATGCAGGGATCGGAGAGCGCATGGGCAAAATCCCCGGTCAGTTGATCCGCCAGCGTGACACTCCGTTCCACCACCGCGGCGGTGCCGTTGCTGTTGCTCCAGACCGGATCAAACCAGTCTTTTCCTTGCGCAACCGTGCGAACCTCTTGCAGGGCTTCCTCGTCGTGGCCCAGCGTGAGTGCCGACTGAATGATCTCGCCATGGGTGGCGACGACATGCGGATCAATCGCCACGCCCTGACGCGCGCGTGCGATGGACAGTAAGGGGTCGCCTGATTGCCTGGTCCGATTGGCCCACAGCGCGTAGGCATCGGCTCGATAACCCGGTGTCGAGGATGGTTGCAGATGAGGCGCGGCGGCGGCGAGCGCTTCGTCACGCCGGCCGGTGGACGAAAGATAAAGGACGTAATTGGTGGGGTCTTCGAGCTGGAAAATGCGTTCGGCCGCCTGGTCTTCCAGTTTATCGAGGTCGCCGGCCGCGCCGCTGAGCGTTGCGGCACCGGCGCCATCCAGCGCCACGGACAGTGCAATCTTTCCATCGCCGGCAAGGCGGACATTGCCGCTCAGACGGCGTTCATGGCCCAGCCATGCCCGCAAATAGCGCCAGGCCTGCCCCAGCGACACGCCGGTTTCGGGAATGTCAATTTTGATTTCGTCGCCATTCTGGCGAACATCCTTGGAGCGGGCGGAGGACGCTGTGTTGGCGCGATCGCGGATCAGCGCGATCTTGTTGGTCAGGTCGTCGGCAATGACCTGGCCGCTTATGCCGGCTTCCGAAAAGCGGGGTGGCACCGAGAAGGTGTCAACCACAACCCCTTCGGCCTGGCTGGCCTTCCACATGGCAATCGCCAGACCCACGACAACGGCGATACCAACCGCGCCGGTCATCACCTGCAACACCGCCTTGACCCAGTCGCTGAACCGCCCCAGGCGCAGGCGCGATAATAGAAGCCGGCGTTGCTCATGCAGGTCCTGGATTTGCAGGTCCAGCAAACGGCTTTGCTTTCGCAGGAAGGCGTCAGCCTCAACCCGGCTGGCCCCGGCCAGGCCCAGAGCCACCGCGGCTTGACCGGCGCCGGTGCCGGAGGATTCGCCGCCGATTTCGACGGATGACTCTTCCTCAGTCATGGGCCGCCCTCGCCAGTTCAGTTTTTTCCGCCGGCGTCAGGTCGAGGGCGGCGGCGCGGGCGAAGTGGGCTTTGGCATCGGCGGGTTTGCCGGCGTAGGTGAGGGCCTCGCCCCATTTCAGATGCAGCCGGCCCCAGTTGGGGGCGTATTTCTCAGCTTCGGCGAATTTCGCCAGCGCCAGATGGGACTGGTTCTTGGCCATCAGCGCCTCGCCCCAGCCTTCCAGCGGATCGGCGAAGTGAGGGCCGATTTTGTTGGCGGCCTTGAATTGGGCGATGGCGTCGTCGGGCTTGCCCCGCGCCAGCAGCGCCTGACCCCATTCGGTTTGCGCAAATGGTGCGGTGGGGGCGGCGGCAGCGGCGCGGGCAAACCAATAATCGGCGCGGCCATACTGGCCTTCAAGGTCTGCAACTTCAGCCCGCGCGCGCAGGCAGGGATAGCAGTCCGCCGGCATGGGCCTTAGCCGGGCTTCGGCTTCGCCAAAACGACCCAGATGCGCCAGCGCCACGGTCATAAAAGGCTCGGCCATGGTGAGCCGGTCCTCGGCAAGACCGGGCATGGCCTGGGCGGTCAGATCAAACTCCTTGGACGCCAGCACCGCCGGCCAGTCCTGTTCTTCCGACGCAATCGCCACGCCGGGGAGATTAACGGGAATCTGGCCGCCGGGGGCCAATTGCGGCCGTTCGCTCAAGACGGCGCGGGCAGCCCTGGGTTGGTGAAGCGCCGCGAGAAGTTCGGCGCGGACGGCCAGCGCCCCGAAGGCATTGCCGGCAACCGCCGCCGCCGTCAGGGCGAGGCGATTTCCATCAAGAGCGTCAAGCAAGTCACCATGATGCCTCGCCGAGGTTGTCTTGTAGGATCTTGCCCCGCTCTCGATCCGGTCCGTCGTGGTGTAGGAGGCACCATGCGCCTGGAGCAACGCCCCTGCCGTGTTGCCATCGCGCACACTCTCTTCCTCGCGCCCCAGCCGGCGCTCTATGCCTGCGATGTTGCCGAGAATGAGAAAGTGCTGAGGGTCGAGGGCGCGGCCCCGTTGCAGTAAGGCCAGACCGGCGCGCTCGCTCTGCTTCTGGATGGTGTTGACCGCCCAGCCGTTATAGGCCCAGGCGCGCTCGGTAGCCGGACCGCCGGCCGCCAAGGGCTTGAAGACGGCGACGGCTTCGTCGTTGCGGCCCTGAATCTGCAGCCAGACGGCATAGCGATAAGGCTGGGTGGTGCGATAGACCTGCTCGGCCAGGCGCTGCAGCAGATTGTCCATCTCGGCTTCGGCGCCGGTGACGGTGGCGCTGCCGTCGGCACCGACGCGGGCGGTGAGGGCAATGCCGGCAGCGGTTTGCACCATCTCGCCGCCGATATGCTGGTCATGGCCCAGCTTCTGGCGCAGGAAGCGATCGAGTTCGGAGAGCGAGACGCCGGTTTCGGGAATCTCCAGCTTCAGGCCTTCAGAAATGCCGTTGGCATAACTCTTGGGCGCGCGCGCCGAGGTTGTCTGCGTCTGCATCGCCGCAATCCTGTCGGACAGCTTGGCCGCCACCACCGGACCGGAAAGACCGCGGGCCGCCAGATCAGGCGGCACGGCGAAGGCGTCTATCACCAGGTCATTGCTGTTTGCCGCGTTCCACACCAGCCAGGCCAGGGCGGCGGCGATGGTGATGCCGACAAAGGCGGTGGCGAGGCGGAGCAGCACGCCCAGCCGCAATTCCCACAGCTTGGGGCCAAGCTGGCGCAATTGTTCATTCAGGTGATGCCGCTGGTCGCGCAGAAAGGCGTCGGCTTCGGCGCGGCTGGCGCCGACCAGGGCAATGGCGGTGGCGGCGCCGGCTTCGCCCGCGGTTTCCGCTGCTTGTGCTTCCTCTGACACCCCCGGCTCCCCAACCCGTGCCCCTCGCGGATATTGGGGCACAGAGTTGACGGATTGGAAAGGAAAGCGTGGCGACCTTTGAGCGATAGAATTCGCTTCTATAACTCATATTTGTCGCTTATTATGAGTTATAGAAAGCGATCCTATAACGCATGACCTGGAACTGGCAGCATCCCGACTGGCCAAACTTCTCCTATGATTCCAATGCCTTGGAAGCCTTGGAGCGGGATTTCCTGCACCGCGCAGGGGAGTTTGTCGGCGCCTTTCGCCATGTGGATGGTGAAGACCAGCAAGCCCTGCGCATCGAGCTCATCAGCGAAGAGGCGGTCAAAACCTCGCAGATCGAGGGTGAAATTCTCAATCGCGACAGCGTGCAATCATCATTGCGTCACGCGTTCGGGCTTGGACCGGAAAAAGCTAACATCCCGGCCGCAGAGCGCGGCATCGCCAAAATGATGCGCGAGCTCTACCAGGACTTCGCTTCAAAACTGACCGATGCAAAACTGTGTTCGTGGCATCGGATGCTGATGGCGGCCAACCCGTCAATCACAGCCATAGGCTGCTATCGCAGTCATCATGATCCCATGCAGATTGTCTCCGGTCCGATCGGAAGGCGCATGGTGCATTTCGAGGCGCCCCCTTCCGAAACGGTGACGTATGAAATGCACCGCTTCATTTCGTGGTTCAATGAAACCGCGCCCGAAGGCGCGCGCCCGCTTCCCGCCCTGACGCGCGCAGGGATCGCGCATTTGTACTTTGTCTGTATCCATCCCTTCGAGGACGGCAACGGGCGTATCGGCCGCGCCGTGGCCGAGAAAAGCCTGGCGCAAAATCTCGGCCATCCCAGCCTGATCGCGCTTGCCTATACGATTGAACGTCATCGCAAGGACTATTACGACGCGCTGGAGCGCAATAACCGGGATATGGACATCACCGACTGGCTGTGCAGCTTCGCCGGTACCATCCTCGCAGCTCAGGACAACACGCTCAAACGCGTGGATTTCTACGTCGCCAAGGCGAAGTTCTATGCGCGGATGGAGGGGCAGCTTAACGAACGCCAGGCCAGGGTTATCGCCCGCATGTTCAGGGAAGGAACAGACGGTTTCAAAGGCGGTCTGTCAGCAGAAAATTATATCGCCATTGCCAAAACCTCGCGGGCGACGGCAACCCGCGATCTTCACGACCTGGTTGAGAAAGGAGCCCTTACCCGCGAAGGGGAGCGGCGCCACACCCGTTATTATCTGCCGATCGGCAAATAGCAGTTTGGGCCATCCAGCTTGGCGGCGCGCCGGGCGCAGCCAAGACCGGCACCAACATTTGATGGCGCGGGGCGCAGGCATAATCCTTTGTTGTTTAACGGGCGCGGCGTCTGTCAGGCATGGCGCTTGCAACAGCTTCTGGTGAGAGGCGCTCCACCCCTGGCGCTGTTCCGAAAGTGAAAAGCCCGGCTCGCCCCAGCCGGGCTTTATCTTTTCGTGCCGGTGCCGGCGCACCGCCACGACCGTCCGGAAACAACATTTGTTCTGCCGCGTTACTTTGACGAAGACGGAGGTTTTAATGGCATCCAATGAACCGGCCGGTGACGGCCATCGCATCGGAGCGGTGAAGAAGCGCTCGCAACTGAAAACGCCCGTGATGGGCAAGACCCGCTTCACCAAGCGCAGCAAGGCGACCGGGCAGTTCATGGATCAGACCGCCGGAGCCAAGAAGTTCAAGGGTGTCAGGATGGAGCGGTCGTCATGAGCACTCGTCCGCTTCTGGATGATGCCAGCGGCCGTGTGCTGTGGGGCTTCGTTGCCCTGGAACTGGGACTGGTTGCCCTGCTGGCGGTGGCGGCGGGCAGCCTGGCGGCGTGAACACCGCCTTGCCGGTTACTTTTCCGGATAGCGGTAAATAAAGCGGTCGCGATTCCAGACCTCGAAGCCTTCGGCGCCGCGCGGCTTGCCCTTGCTTTCAAACAGATCGCGGCAGGCCTGAACGCAATTGTCCTCTGCCACGTTTTCCAGCGGCTCAACAAAGGCTATCCGGCCCTGGCGGAGGAAATAACAGCGCATGGGTATGTCGCAGTTCGAAATTTCAGAAACTGTAATTGAGGCTGGCTGCCCGGCGCGATAGCCCATGATGGCGTGCGGCGATTTTGTGCGTACGCAATGGCACCTCGGCCGCGGCCATGCGTTTATTTCGCAGGGTCGGTATCCTCCGGCTTGTCGGCGTTGTGCGGTGCGACGGCGCGAGGTTCGGCGTTGCCGCCCAGGATGTCCGCGTCCAGCATGTGCTTGCCGCAGACATAGGTGCGTGTCGGCAGATTGCCGACATAGGCGATGGCCGGCGCCCCACATTTGATACAGCGGTTCTTTCTGGTTCCCATGGGTAGGCAACCCGCCTGCCGCGGGATGGTATCCGGCAATTTCATGCGGAACCGGCGCGGCCGCGATCTAAGACATTCGCCGTGTTGAGGGATTGGAAATGGCTGCCACGACAATGCCCGACATGGGGCGACAGCAAGGCACACTCATTTAACTTTAAGCAGAATGGGCAGAAACTGACGGCACCGCTTTTCGGTTATGGAAAGTATGATGCAGCAGGTGGACAAGACCCGGAACCGCTTCCTGGCGCAGGCCCGCCAGCGGGAAGAGCGCGCCCGGGCCGAAGTGGACCAACTGATGCAGGATCAGCTTCTGGACGACACAGTATGGCTGCGGATCATGGCCAGCCTGCCGTCCTATAAAGGTGCGGCGCACTAGCTGCCGGCTTCCCCCATTCGGTTACGCTGAAGCCGGGGCGGATGACCCACCATAGTCTTGGCGAAGGGCACGAAGGGTCCAGGATTGGCGAAAGCGGAGGTGCGCCCAAACCCCGCCCTTTGTGTACGCGTTTTCCATCCGCCATGACTGCGTCCGAAAGTCCCCATAGCCGAAAAATCCTGGAATACCGGGCCAGAGCCCTCGAGGCGGCGGAAGAGGCTGTCCGCGCCAAGGACCCTGACGTGCGCAAAAGCTGGGAACTGATAGCCAGCGGTTATCACGATATGGCCGAAAGACTGGCACGGCTGCAGCGGCAATAAGGTGTCCGGGCTAACGCACCCGCCACAGCGGGCGTCGTATGCTGTCGTTAGAGCCTTACAGTCTTAGGCAGAAGCGGCCGCCTCACCTTCAATGCTCTAGCTACTCCGCCAATCCAGCTTCTTCTGGGTCCGAAGTTGGATGGCCGGGTTAACCCCGGCCATGGTAAAATAAGGGAGCCATGGTGAGATAAAGAGGACGGGTGTGACCTCTTTGCCCAATTAGGCAGCAAAATGAGAGCATTACAGGCAGATGACGGAATGTTAATTTCCCTCCGGCATGGCATCGGGTAGGTAAACCGTCCGAAAAACCGTTTCCGTACTTCGCCAAAAAGACGTCAACGCCAGGGGATTTCCATGAAAAACTCGCGCAATCTGCGTTCGCTTTCGCTTGCCTCGGCCAGCCTGCTGGCCCTTTCGGCCGCGGCCCTGGCCCAGCCGGCGCCGGCGGACAGCACCGAAACCGTGACCGTCACCGGTTCGCGCGTTATTCAGGACGTCGCCAATTCGCCCACCCCGGTGACCATCGTCAGCACCGCCCAGTTGCTGGAAACCACCCCCAGCAACCTGTCGGACGCGCTCAACAAGCTGCCGGTGTTCCAGAACAGCTCGACGGCCCGCAACGCCGGCAGCGCCAGCGGCAATTCCGGCGGCTCCTTCCTCAATCTGCGCAATTTCGGTCCGCAACGCACCCTGGTGCTGCTCGACAATATGCGCCTGCCGGCCGCCAACCAGGACGGCAGCGTGGACATTAGCGTGCTGCCGCAGGAATTGATGAGCCGGGTGGACGTGGTCACCGCCGGCGCCTCATCCGTTTATGGCTCCGACGCCGTCACCGGCGTGGTCAACTTCATCCTCGACAAGAATTTCGACGGCATCAAATACGACATCAATTCCGGCATTTCGATGTACCAGGACGGCTTCAAGTATAAGGCCAAAGTCGCGGCCGGTACCGACATTCTGGGCGGCCGGGCCCATATCGAAGGCGCGCTCGGCTATGAAAACTCCGACGGCGTTTTGAAGCCCTATCGTCCATCCGGTGCGAAGTTCCTGAGTTCCTACAATACCGGCTCCGATCCGCGCGCGCCGGTGACCAATATCATCAATGGCGGCCAGACGGTTTCCACCGCCAGCGGCAAGATCACCTGCAACACCGCCGCCAGCGGCCTGTCCCTGCCTTGCACGGTGAACGGCTATGAGTTTGTGCAGCCCGGGATTCCTTCGCCCATCTTCTATGGCGTGATCCCCAACAACACCCCGCCCGCGCAACCCGCTGGCGTGACCGCCATCCCGGCCAACACCGCGGTGGCCACCGGCTGCTATGACTGCGCCCATACCGATTTCACTTCGATCTTCGGCGACACCCGCAACGCCACGGCATTCGGCCGCTTCAGCTACAAGATTGACAGCGACACGGTGTTCTTTGCGCAAGGCTTTGTCGCCCAGGCCAATGTCTTCAACTACTTCTTCCCGATGCAGCAGGAAGCCAGCCGTCAGACCATCACCTATTTCAAGGACAATGCCTTCCTTCCCGCCGCCACCCAAGCGGCCTTGGGCAACAATTGCGCCACTGACGTAAACTGCCATACCGACGGCACCAACACCTTCACGGTATCGGAATGGTATGACGCCCAGAACCGCGTTCGTCAGACCAACAACGTCACCCGCAACATCATCTTTACCACCGGTCTGAGCGGCGTGGTGTTCAATGATTTTGCCTGGAACACGCATTACACCCATGGCGAAACCCGCCTTTCCACCACCGGCATCCATAACGGCAACAACCAGTTCCATGACGCCGCCCAGGATGCGGTGATTGATCCCAGCACCGGCCGACTGGTCTGCTGGAACAACACGGCGGCGGCGATCGCGCAGTTCGGCGATCTCTATCCCGGCTGCGTGCCGATCAACACCTTCGGCAACAATGTCTCATCGCAGGCGGCGATTGATTACTGGGGCCGCAACACCCACTTCAACGAAACCAACACCATGGACGATTTCTCGGCTGATATTTCCGGGGATCTGTTCAAGCTGCCGGCCGGTCCGATCCGGGCGGCGGTGTCGGCGGAAATGCGCTGGCTGGATTATGTGATTGACTCCAACGCCTCGCCCACCGCGGTGGTGAATTGCTACGGCCTGCGTCTGTGCGGCGCGCTGGGCACCACCAACGGCCACAAGGCGCAGCAACCCGGCGCCGGCTTCATTGATGCCACCAACCAGCAATATGTCACCCAGACCCTGTGGGACAACAACACGGTGCCGTCGGTCCAGGCCGATGAAAGCGTGTGGGAGTTCTCCGGCGAAATCGGCGTTCCGATCCTCAAGGACATGCCCTTCGTCCAGAGCCTGGATGCCGACCTCGCCGGCCGCTACACCGACTACAGCGTCTCCGGCGCGGTGGAGACCTGGAAGGTCGGTCTGGACTGGCATGTCAATGACAGCGTGCGTTTCCGCGGCACCACCTCGATTGATATTCGTGCCCCAACACTGAACGACCTGTATTCACCCCAGGTCTCCAACAGCGGCCCGTTCCTGGATCCCCTGACCAACTTCAATCCGGGCGGCATCCAGACCGT
>JAFAVT010000159.1 GCA_019242275.1 Alphaproteobacteria bacterium | reverse complement strand
TGGTCGGCG
Source organism: Alphaproteobacteria bacterium (assembly GCA_019242275.1). Lineage (GTDB taxonomy): Bacteria > Pseudomonadota > Alphaproteobacteria > Micropepsales > Micropepsaceae > Rhizomicrobium. Next base: position 6,865 of record JAFAVT010000159.1, on the reverse strand, counting down.
ATGCACGGTCTGGCCATGTTGGTGCTGGAAAATGTGATTGATCTGGGCCAGCGCCGGTCGGGCTTGTCGGTACTGCCGTCGCGGGCCGAAATCCTGCTCCGCAGTCTGTTCACCACACCGCGTGAAGATTAGCGGTCGTTGCCGGGCGTGCGTGTCATCCGTGAAACCGCCGCGCGCACGGGTTCGGTACGCATCAACTTTGCCGCTTCGACGGCGAAATAGGTCAGGATACCGCTGGCGCCGGCGCGCTTGAACGCGAGAAGAGCTTCCAGCATCGCCCGCTCTCGGTCCAGCCAGCCCTTTTCCATGGCTGCGACCAGCATCGCGTATTCGCCGGAGACCTGGTAGGCGAAGGTCGGAACGCCAAAACGCTCTTTCACCCGCCGTACAATATCGAGATAGGGCATGCCCGGTTTTACCATGACCATGTCAGCGCCTTCGGCGAGATCGAGCGCCACTTCGCGCAGGGCTTCCTCACCATTGGCCGGATCCATCTGATAGCTGCGTTTGTCTCCCACAAGCACCTTGGCTGAGCCCAGCGCTTCACGGAATGGACCATAAAAGGCCGAAGCATATTTGGCGGCATAGGCCATGATCAGCACATTGTGATATCCCGCATCTTCCAGCGCGGCGCGGATAGCGCCAACCCGCCCGTCCATCATGTCCGATGGCGCAATGATGTCGCAGCCGGCTTCAACTTGCACCAGCGCCTGTTTGACGAGTGTGGCGATGGTGCGGTCATTGTGGACATCGCCGTCCATCAGCACGCCGTCATGGCCATGAGAGGTGAAAGGGTCCAGCGCCACGTCGCAGAGGACGCCGATTTCTGGCACTTCCTTCTTGAGAGCCCGGACCGCGCGACAGACAAGATTATCACGGTTGACGGCTTCGCGGCCGTCATCGGTTTTTTTTTCAGGCTCTATGCGCGGGAAAAGGGCAATGGCAGGGATGCTCAGCGCCGCGGCCTCGCGCGCGGCCGCCACCATCAGATCAATGGAAAGCCGCTCCACCCCCGGCATTGAGGAAACCGGCTCACGCGTCTTTTCCCCTTCGATGACGAAGATAGGCCAGATCAGGTCAGACGGCGCCAGCGCATTCTCCGCTACCAGTCTGCGAGTCCAGTCATGCCGTCTGAGACGCCGCATTCTGACCTGTGGATAATTTGTCATAGTCGGTTCTTGCCAATTCAGGCTGCCCCACGCAAGGGTGTGGTCCGATGAGCATTGGCGACCTGCGTGTTTCGGCCGAAAAGCACGGTGTTCTGGGGCTCCTGACCTTGCGTCGGCCAGCAGCGCTGAACGCGCTCAGTCTGGACATGGTTCAGACATTGACGGCGGCACTGGACGCCTGGGCAGCCGATACGACCGTGCAGGTGGTAGCGATCCGGGGCGAGGGCGCTCGCGCATTTTGTGCCGGCGGAGACATTCGCGCCTGGGTCGCGCACGGGCCGGATGCAGCTCTGGCTTTCCTGCGGGCGGAATATCGCCTCAATCATCAAATCGCCACCTACCCCAAGCCGTTCGTGGCGCTAATGCACGGAATCACAATGGGTGGCGGAGCGGGACTTTCCGTTCATGCCCGCTATCGGATTGCCGACCCAGGTCTCGTCTTCTCGATGCCGGAAACCGGGATCGGATTTATCCCCGATATCGGCAGCAGCCACTTTTTGCCACGCTGTCCTGCCGGCATAGGTCTTTATCTGGCGCTGACTGCAGCCCGCATCGGACAGGGCGACACCATCGCAGCGGGCTTAGCCGATCGCGCCGTTGCTCTGGCAGATTTTGATGCTTTGCTGGATTGCTTGGCGCGAGGTGAAGCGCCGGCACGCGCCCTGGAAGCCATGTCGTGTAAACCCGGGCCGGCGCCATTGGCCGCGCAACAATCCCGCGTTGCGGCGGCATTTGGTGCCCCGTCCGTGGAAGGCGTGCTGGAGCGGTTGGATCGAGACGGCAGTGATTTCGCGCAAGCCACTGCAGCAACCATTCGCGCCAATGCGCCCACCTCACTGAAGTTGGCCTATTGCCTGCTGCAACGAGGGGCCACATTGACGTTGTCACAATGCTTGCAGCAGGAATATGACGCCGCGACGAGGCTTTTTCTGCGCCCCGACCTGAGGGAAGGTGTGCGGGCCGCCGTCATAGAGAAAGATCGCAGGCCCTGCTGGCAACCATCGGTGTTAGCCGCCGTTCCGGATGCCGAGATCGCCGCGCTCGCAGCGCCCGCAGGAACCCAGTTGGCATTCGCTTAAAGTTTTTTACGTTTTATTTGCCATGCTCCTTATTGATTGCACCGGTCACCGGCAAAAGCCCCACCAAGCCACGCATTTTACGCAGCTTTAAGACATCCCGCCCTAGTCTCACGACAAATATAACAGTGGGTCCCGCAAAAGGCGGGAAATGGTGGGTAAGATGACGGCAATGGCCAAATTGCAGGCCGCCGAAGCGCTTGAAAGCGCGTCCGGCCTGCGTAAGTCCTATCTTGAGACCCTCAATCTCGTTGAACGACTGCATCGCCAACTGCTCGATGTAATCAAGGATGAACTGGACCGGCGCGATGAGCGCGAGATCAATTCGGTCCAGGCACTTTTGCTCTTCAATGTGGGGGACCAGGAACTGACAGCCGGTGAACTGCGTACGCGCGGACATTATCTTGGCTCAAATGTTTCCTACAATCTCAAGAAGCTTGTGGAGTCCGGTTACATCCATCACGAACGCTCCGAGGCCGATCGCCGTTCCGTTCTTGTACGCCTGACGAACAAGGGCGAGCAGGTGCGCGACATGTTGCGGGGCCTGTTCGATCGCCATCTGGCTTCGCTCGAAGCTGTGGGCAATGTCGGCAGCGAGGATTTGCGCGGATTGAATACGACCCTGAAGCGCCTTGAGCGCTTCTGGATAGATCAGGTGCGCTTCCGCTTGTAAGCGACTCTGTTAGTCTGGCGGCATGCCCGCCATCTTCCAGCGCCATGTCCGCTTCTTCGCTGCGCTGTTGTGCGGCCTTGCTGCTTTTGTCGCAGCCCATTTTGCCGGCTGGGATGTCGCCGCCTTGGCCGCGGGCGATGGCTTCTATCTTGTTTTTCTCGCCCTCTGTGTTCCGTTGCTCTTTCAGGGCGCTGCCGATCTCAAGCGCCGTGCCAGCCGGGAGGACGAAGGGATTGGCGTTGTCATATTGGTGACGCTAGCGACTATATCGTTTTTCTGCGAGGCGGCCTTTGTCGCCTTGAACCGCAAACATGGATTTGACTTCACGCCGGTGCTGCTGGCCGGCATGGGTGCGCCGCTGGGATGGCTGGTGTTGCATACGGTTATGGCGTTCCACTATGCCGACCTGCACTATTTTGCGGACGCTAAGTCTGGGTTGAAGTTTCCCGGTGAAAGCGATCCGGGGCCTTGGGATTTCCTCTATTTCTCTTTTGTCATCGGCATGACGGCGCAGGTTTCGGATGTTCAGGTTAAAACCGCGACCATGCGCCGTACCGTGCTATGGCATGGCGTTCTGTCGTTCTTCTTCAATACGGTTTTCATCGCCATGGCCGTTAATGCCGGGGTGGCCATGGCAGCGGTGAGCGCCTAGTTTCCAAATGAGAATGAGTCGCAAAGTTTTGGTGACAGCCCAAAAGGCGCCGTCTTTGGGTGACAAATTGCACGAAATCAATTGCGTGGAATCAGAGGTTTGGTATCGGTATGGTCCGATCGGCCGGACGGCATAGAGCAGCAGGTATGGCGTTTTCCTATAGTTCCAAGTTTCAGGACGCGCTGGCCGCCCTCAAACATGAAGGCCGCTACCGTGTTTTTGCCGATATCCTCCGTGAGCGGGGCGCCTACCCCAAAGCCGGGCTTTTCGAGAGCGGCGTTAGCTATACCGATAACAAGGGACGGCCGATAACGGTCTGGTGCTCCAACGATTATCTCAACATGGGCCAGCATCCCAAGGTGCTGGCGGCCATGCATGAGGCAATAGAGGCGGTTGGCGCCGGTTCGGGCGGAACCCGCAACATTTCCGGCACCAGCCATTATCATGTCGAGTTGGAGCGGGAGCTGGCCGACCTGCATGGCAAGGAAGCGGCGCTGCTGTTTACCTCTGGTTTTGTTTCAAACGACGCCACCCTCTCCACACTGGCCAAGTTGCTGCCGGGACTGATCGTATTTTCCGACGAACTCAACCATGCTTCGATGATTGAAGGCATTCGCCATGGCGGCGTGGCCAAGTATGTCTTTCGTCACAACGACACGAAGCATCTTGAGGAATTGCTGGCCGCAACCAATCCCGCCGCGCCCAAGCTGATTGCCTTTGAGAGCGTTTATTCCATGGAAGGCGAGTTTTCGCCGACAAGCGCCATTTGCGATCTGGCCGAGAAATACAACGCCCTTACCTACATTGACGAAGTTCATGGCGTCGGTCTTTACGGCCCGCGAGGCGCCGGCGTGGCTGCGCGCGACGGCTCCATGCATCGCATAGATATCGTCGAAGGTACCTTGGCCAAGGCCTTTGGCGTCATGGGCGGTTATATCGCCGGCAGCGCCCAGCTGGTGGATTGCATCCGCAGCTTCGCTCCCGGCTTCATTTTCACCACGTCCATTGCTCCGGTTATCGCAGCCGGTACGCTCGCCTCGATCCGCCACCTCAAGGAAAGCGATGTGGAGCGGCAGCAGATCGCCGAGCGCGCCGCCAAGCTGAAGCAGATGATGGCCGACGCCAATCTGCCGGTGATGGACAGCCCCAGCCATATCGTACCGCTGCTGGTAGGCAATGCTGCGCTCTGCAAATCGGTATCGGATGCGCTGCTGAATGATCATGGTATCTATGTGCAGCCGATCAACTATCCCACCGTACCGCGCGGCACCGAGCGGCTGCGCTTTACGCCGTCCCCGGCCCACACCGACAAGATGATGGAGGACCTGGTGACAGCATTGAACCTGGTGTGGGACACGCACGAAATTGTCCGCGCCGCGTGAACGCACGCGGCGAAATTTTCATTGAATTTGTCGTGCAGGGAAATTTCGTCAAGGCGACGGCGATTGACCCGCAGACCGGCCTTGAAGCCAGCATCGTCGGTCCCGTCGGCGCGTCGCAATCCCTTCTTGCCGAACAGGCGCGGCGCAAGCTGGAATATGTGGCGAAAAAGAAATCCTGACTATTTTTTGTTTTTCTTGCCTGGCTTGCCCAAGCCGAATTTCTTGGCGAATTCGCTGCGCTTGGCCGCATAATTGGGTGCCGTCATCGGGTAATCGGCCGGCAAGCCCCATCTGGCGCGATATTCATCCGGCGACATATTGTAGCGTGCGCGCAGATAACGCTTCAGCATTTTGAGTTTTTTGCCGTCTTCCAGGCAGACAATATAATCAGGCTTGACCGACTTTTTGATGGAAACCGCAGGTTCACGTGTTTCCCGCGCCGCCGGTGCTTCGCCGGCAATGCCTCCCAGCGTGGCATGAACACTTTTGATCAGTGCCGGCACATCTTCGGGGGGCAAGCTGTTCTTGCTGAGATAGGCGGTGACGATTTCCGTCACGCGGCTGAGGACGAGGTCCTCGTCACGGTCCTGGCTGCCGTTGGTCTGATGCCTATTACTGTCCATTCCGCCATCTACATTGCTTCAATATTGGAGCGCCGTTATCGCTGTTCCCCTTGCGCAGCAAAGATCGTGTTTTTACTGGAAACTGTCCAGCGCCAGCATCGGAAACGCCGCTTTTCTTCGGTTTGCCCATGGCTTTCGTACGACCGGGCCATACCGCTAGATTTAGGGGCGGGGACGGGGTAAATCCGCTTTCCTTGCGCGCGCCCCCAGATTGAGGGCACTCCTTTGAAAGGATTTTCGATGTCCGCTGCCGCCATCCCGGTGAGAAATTCCGGCTTTTTTGCCAAAGGCTTGGCCGAATCTGACCCGGCGGTTGCTGCCAGCGTCCAGGACGAACTGGGACGCCAGCGCCAGAAAATCGAACTCATCGCCTCCGAAAACATCGTTTCCAGGGCTGTGCTGGAAGCACAAGGCAGCGTTCTGACCAACAAATATGCCGAAGGTTATCCTGGCAAGCGCTACTATGGCGGCTGCGAATATGTTGATGTCGCCGAACAGCTTGCGATAGAGCGCGCTTGCAAATTGTTCGACTGCTCCTTCGCCAATGTCCAGCCGCATTCCGGCGCCAATGCCAACCAGGCAGTGTTTTATGCGTTGCTGCAGCCGGGTGATGCCTTCATGGGTCTTGATCTGGCGGCAGGCGGCCATCTCACCCACGGCCATCCCGCCAACTTTTCGGGCAAATGGTTCAAGCCGGTGCCTTATACTGTCCGCCGCGATGATCAGCGCATTGACATGGAGCAGGTCGCGCGATTGGCGCAGGAGCACAAGCCGAAGCTGATCATTGCCGGCGGCAGCGCCTATCCCCGCATTATTGACTTCGCAGCCTTCCGCAAAATCGCCGATTCCATAGGTGCCACCTTCATGGTGGACATGGCACATTTCGCCGGCCTGGTGGCAGGCGGCGTCCATCCCAATCCCCTGGAGCAGGCCCATATCGTCACCACCACCACACACAAGACCCTGCGCGGCCCGCGTGGCGGCATGATCCTTTCCCGTGACGCCGATCTTGGAAAAAAAATCAATTCCGCCGTCTTTCCCGGCCTCCAGGGCGGCCCCCTCATGCATGTCATCGCTGCCAAGGCCGTAGCCTTTGGCGAAGCTTTGCAGCCGGAATTCAAGGTCTATGCCCGCAATGTGGTGGAAAATGCCAAGGCACTGGCGGAAGCATTGAAGGCCAGCGGCCTCGACATCACCACCGGTGGCACTGATACCCATCTGATGCTGGTGGACTTAAGACCCAAGGGGGCCAAGGGCCGGCCCACGGAACATGCCCTCGACCGCGCCGCC
>JAFAVT010000172.1 GCA_019242275.1 Alphaproteobacteria bacterium | reverse complement strand
AGAGCGTGGCGGTGACGCTGCCGGTCCCCGCATCCACATCCGAGATCGCCAGACCGTTGTTCTTGAGATCCAGCGTCGTCTGTTCGGTGGCCGAATAGCTGGCCGGCGTGATCGTCGCCACCGGCGCGTCGTTCACGGCGGTGATATTGATGGTGGCCGTGGCCGTTCCGGTGTCGGCGCCGCCATTGGCGGTGCCATCGCCATCCACCAAAGTGAAAGTGAGCGTGCGGGCCAGGGTCGAAGGCGCATCAGAGGAATTGGCATATTGGATTGCCCGTTCCAGTGCCTGCACTGCCCCCGGCGTGGCGGCAGCGCTGTTGAAGCTGACCACCAGATTGCTGCCGTTGGTGCCGCCGGTGAAGGTGCCGATGGCGGTGCCGCCATAGCTGACCGTGCCGCCGGAAACACCGATCTGGCCGGCGCCGGTGCCCTGGTTCTGGATGGTAAGCTGGTCTTCAGCCGCGCCATTGGCGGTGAAGCCCACGGTCAGTGAACCGCCATTGAAGTCGGCGGAATCCACATCCGTCACCGTCGCGGCCGGTGCGATGGCGGTGGCGGGATCATTCTCAGTATAGCCCAACGTGGCGCTGGTGCCGGGGCCAGCTCCGTTCAAATCCTCCACCGGCGCGTCGTTGACAGCGGTGACGCTCACCGTCTTGGTGCCGATGTTGCTGCTCAGGGTGCCGTCATTGGCCGAGAAACTGATGGTGCGATTGGCGGTGTTGGGCGTGTCGCTCTGGTCGGTATAGGTCACCGAGCGCAACGCGGCCTGGTAGTTCGCCACGCTGGAACTGCCCGAAAGGGTCAGAACACCCGTGGCGCTGTTGTAGCTGCCGCTGATGCCGTTCTGATTGGTGAAGGACAGCAAATCCTCGCTGCCCGCGAAACCGCCGGTGATGGAGACGGTGGCGCTGGCCAGATTCGGGCTGTCCGCATCGCTGACGGTGAGGCCTCCATCTACCGCTATGGCAACCTGCTCCAGGGCCGCCGTCGTGCCGCCGGACGTCGTAACCACCGGGGGAATGTCGGCGGGACCATTGGGGACAAAGGTCTGAGTGTCGGTCCTGAAAGTGCCGTTGCTGAACTGGATGAACTCGATGCTGCTCAGCGTGTCGGTGCCGTCCGGCGAAGTGGGCCGGTTGTCAGTGACGGTGCCGTTGCCGCTGGTATCAACGGAGATGGTGTAATTCCCCGGGAGGTAGGCGCCGCTGTAAACCGCGGTATCCGTGCCGCCGTTGCCGTTGAGGGTGTCGTTGCCGGCGCCGCCGGTCAGCCGGTCGTTGCCCAGGCCGCCCGAAAGCGTGTTGTTGGCGCTGTCGCCGATCAGCGTGTCGTTGAAATTCGAGCCCGTCAGATTCTGGATGTTGAGAAAGGTGGTCAGGCTGGTGACGCCGCCGAAATTGTGGGTGAAGTCCTCCTGCACGGGCACATTGGTGGAATTGGCCGTGGCGGTGACGCCGGTGATGCCGTCATTGTCATAGCTGCCGGCATTGATGAAGCTGGCGGTGTCGCCCAAGGGGTCGGTCACGCCGTCCAGCGTGTCGGTGCCGCTGCTGACCAGGAGGATGTCATCGCCGGCGCCGCCGAACAGTTGGTCGTTGCCGGCGCCGCCGTCCAGAATGTCGTCGCCGCCCTTGCCGCGCAGGATGTCGTCGCCGCCGCCGCCGATCAGCACGTCATTTCCGTCGCCGCCGATCAGGGTGTCGTTGCCGGGACCGCCGGTCAGGGTGGCGTCGGCGCCGCTGCCCTGGATGGTGACGGAATTAAAGCCGGTGATGGTGTTGTTGTTGCCGTTGAAGGTGAAAGTGTTGGTGGCCAGATTGATGGCCACGGTGTCGTGGTGCGGCCCCGGCGAAGGGGTATCGCTGAAGGTGAAGGCGTTGGTGCCGGTGCCCTTGAATTCATTGTCCTTGATGACGGCATCATAGGAAGTGCCATATTCGGTGACGGCAAGAATGAAGCCCTACTTGTTCAACGTCACCTTGTTGCCGGTTATGGCGATGTGATTGCCGCTGGCTTCCATCTCCACCGTGTTGCCGGTGGTGGTGGAGCTGCTCTGGATGATGTTGCCGTTGAGGGTGGCGGTGCCGTTGGAATAATAGGCATCCGCCTGCATCATGATATTGGTGATGTTGCCCTGGATAATGTTGCCGTTCACCGTGGCGGTCTTGGTGCCGAAATTGGCATCGCCGTCATGGCTGGGCGCGTCAGGCAACTGGGAGTAGAGCGGCGGCCGGACATAGGCCTGCGCCTTCAAAATTGCGTTGGTGGCGCCCTTGCTGGGTTGCAGGATGTTGCCGTTTACGGTGGCGCTGGCATTGCCTTTCTTGGAGCCGGTGCCGGCAATGGCGATGGCGTCCAGCTCAATCGTAGTCACCACCTTGTTAGGCTGCAGGACATTGCCATTCGCCACCACGGTGGCATTGCCGCCGATACCGTCCTGGCCGGGAGTACCAGGAAGCGCGGCGCCGCCGCCGGCGCCGCCATTGCCGCCTGTCGCCGTCAGGGCAACGATCAAGTCAGAGGTGGGCGTGCCGTTGAAGATGTTGCCGCTGAGCGTGATGCTGGCATTGCCGCCCTTGCCACCGTTGGCACCATTGGCGCCGCCGGTGCCGGCGCCGCCATCGCCGCCATCGCCGCCGGTATAAGTCACGGTCAGGGAGTCAGCGCTGATCTTGCCGTTCTGGGTGAAGATCGCATCCGTGCCATTGGCGCCGGCCGTGGGAGAAGGACCGCTGGTACCGTTGGTGCCCTTGGGGTTGATAAGCGTGATGATGGCCATGATGTAAATCCCCTGCTCTCGCGACGGCCGGGGCGGATTCCGGCCTTCTCGCGCCGGTGCAAGTCTCATTCTGAAACAGTTTTGATAGCAAGGTCTTTTCACCGCTTTGGCGATGAAGGATCGCCATAGTGATAAAAAAATTCAGGGAAAGCGGCGCGTTAGCCAGTTAACCATGTTTCGAGGAACTTCTCGACGATTCCGATCAGGGTTCACGCAGGCTTTCGTCGGCAATCTTGAGGACCGGATCGAGGATATAGCTGGCGATGGTGCGGCGGCCGGTCTTGATTTCAGCGCTGGCGACCAGGCCGGGCTTGAGATGGAACCCGCGTTTCACCAGGTCGGCGGGGCGATCGGTGAGCTTGACCTGAACGCGATAGACCAGGCGGGCGCGGTCGCCCTCGCCTTCCTTCTGGCTGATGGAATCGGGGCTTATTTCCGTCAAAACGCCGCTGACCGTACCGAAACGTTGGAAAGGATAACTTTCCAGCTTTACCCGCACCGGATCGTCCAGCTTGAGATAAGAGACATCGCGCGAGGCCACCATGGCCTCGACAAAGAGCGGCGCCTTGTCCGGCACCAATGTCACCAGGGTTTCGGCTTCCTTTAGTACCGAGCCAATGGAGCGGTCGGCCACTTCTTGTACGGTACCGTCCACTGGAGCGGTTATTTCCGTGAATTCGCGCATGCGGTGCGCCTTGTTGAGGGTTTCTGTCGCCTCCGCCAACTGCTGGCGGGCCTCCACCAGGCGCTGATTGTGGTCGGCACGCCATTTCTCAATGAAAGCGGCGCGCTCATGTTCGACTTCGCTACGCTGGTTGGAAAGGCGCTGAATCTCGCCTTGGGTGTTGCGCAGACGGTTGTTGGAATCGATCAAACTGCTCTGGGCCCGCAGCACATCGAGAGTGGCGGCCGCCTGCTGCTGGCGCAGCCGGTCCTGCATCGCCATCACTTGGTTGGCAACGCCGACCTGGCTGCGAATGCCGGGCAGCACATCGCGATTGGCCCGCAACTGACTTTCAATCTGGCCTAACTGGCTGGTGCGCTGGTTGGTCTCGGATTCGTAGTTGCTCATTTCCTGGGTGTAGATCTGGGCTTGGGTGGCGCGCTCTGGGCTGTCGCCGGGATGCAGATTGAACACCCGGCCGGCGAGCTGGGCCTCGATACGGTCAGTTTCGGCGCGCAGCGAAGCCACCTTCTGTTCCAGAGAAGCGACATCGGCCTCGGCAAAAACCGGATCGAAGCGCGCCAGCACCTGACCCTTGGCGACATGGTCGCCGGCCTGGACATTGATTGAGACGATGCGCGAGGTGGTGAATGGTTGCATCACCAGCATGGGATCGCGGGTGGCGATTTTGCCTTGCGCCACCACAATGCGGTCCACCTGGCCGATCACGGACCACAGCACGGCCAGAACCAGCAACGTCAAAAAAAGATAAAGCGCGGCATGGGCCGAGACCGGCACCGGCGCTTCCTCGATGGCGGTGGCGTCGGACTTGAAGCCGTTGGCGAGGCGGTCAAAGGATTCACTCATGCCGTTCTCGCCTGTTGCGACCAAAGCTGGTGATAGACGAAATTGCGCGCGAGCAGTTCGTCATGGCGGCCGACGTCATTTATGGTGCCATTGTCAAAGACAATGATGGCGTCGGAATCGCGAATGGTGGACAGCCGATGGCTGATCACGATGGTGGTGCGGCCTTTGGCGATGTCCTTGAGGTTCTTCACGACCACGGCCTCGCTTTCCGGATCGAGCGCACTGGTCGCTTCGTCGAAAATGATGATGCGGGGCTGACGCAAAAGCGCACGGGCGATGGAAAGGCGCTGCTTCTGTCCGCCGGAGAGATTGACCGCGCCTTCCTCGAGTTCGGTATCATAGCGCTGCGGCAATTGCTGGATGAATTCGTCGGCCCCGGCCATGCGCGCGGCACGCACCACGTCCTCGAACGAGGCCGTCGGCTCGCCCATGCGGATATTGTCCTTGACCGAGCCACGGAACAGGAAGGGCTCCTGCGGCACCACGCCGTTCTGGGCGCGCAGATGGGCCAGATCAATGTCCTTGATATTGTGGCCGTCAATGCGGATGGCGCCTTCGGAGGTTTGGTGCAGGCCCTGCAACAAGGCGGAAAAAGTGGTTTTGCCCGAACCGCTGCGCCCGACAATGCCGACCATGGCGCCGGCGGGAATCTTCAAGCTGATGTCGCGCAGCGCGGGGCGTTCGGTATTGGGGTAGCGGAAGGTGACTTTTTCGAACTCAATGGCGCCGGCAAGCGGGGGGGTAAGGCCGCGCTGGCCGCTGTCTTCGGTGGGACGATTCATCACCTCGCCCAGCATTTCCACGCTCATCAATACTTCCTGGTAGTTGTTGAGCAGGCCAATCATTTGCAAAACAGGACTGATGACGCGGCCGGACAGCATGTTGAATGCGACCAGGCCGCCAACAGTGAGAGCGCCGTCAAACACCAGGAAGGTGCCGGTAACCACAATGGCGATGGTGAGAGCTTTTTCGATGAAATCGGAGAAGGTGTTGGCGGCCAGGCTGATCTTGCCGACCTGAACATAGGTATTGATGGCATCCGCGGCGGCATTATCCCAGGCTTCTTCGCGGCGCGGCTCCAAATTCAGCGACTTGATGGTGCGCATGCCGTGCACGCTTTCCACCAGGAGCGACTGGCGCTGCGCTTCGGCCTGATAAAGATGCCTGAGGCGCCGGCGGTACGGCCCCAGCATGGCGGCGATAGTCAGGCCCAGAAGCGCGGTAACGCCGAGCACCACCAGGGTCAGGCGGGCGCTGTACCACAGCAGCAATGGCAGGAAGACGATGAGAGCGGGAGCGTCGAGCAGGGTTGAAAGCAGACGGCCGGTGAGAAATTCCCGGATTTGCTGGCCCTGCTGCATGTGTTTGGTGACGACGCCGGCGCGGGCCTGGTCGAAAAAGCTGATCGGCAGCCGCATCAGGTGGCGGAAAGTGGTTTGGGCGAGGCGGATGTCTATCCGGCTGGCGACGCGCAGGATGAAATAGCCCCGGAGCCAGTTGAAGGCCGAATTGAACAGGATGGCGGCCACCACGCCGGCGCCGATTACCACCAGGGTGGAAATGGAAAGATAGACCAGCACGCGGTCAATCACGATCTGAAAGAAGATCGGCACCGCCAGCGCCAACACATGCATCGCAAGGGCGGCGCCAATAATGTTGGTCAGTAGCGTGCGCTGGCGCCAGAATTCCGGCCCGAACCAGTTGAGACCAAAACGGCTGGACTTCTCGCCCGCCTTGTAGGTGCGCTTGAGCAGGATGACGTCACCGCTCCAGTAGGAGAGGAATTTGTCCTTCGGCACGGCAAAAAGATTAGCTTCCGGCACCAGCGGGTTGAACAGCATCACCTGTTCGGGTTCGCCTTCCTGGCGAGCCGCGTCGCCCACTTTCACCGCCACGAACCAGGCGCCGGTGTTCAACCGCACCAGGAACGGTGCCAGCTTCTGGGAGCGCGCCAATTCCTTCCAGTTGGCCCTGTGCAGCGCCGCCTTCATGCCTTCGGCACGGGCGATGCGCACCAGTTGTTTGCCGTCCGGTTCATGATCTCGGGCATGCAAATGCATGAGCCGCGTCAGACTCCAGTCCAGCCCCATGTGCCGTGCCACCGAGGCCAGTGCGCGCAGGCCACTCTGCTGGCCGGCGGCAGCCCCTTCGGCACCGCCGCTTTCAAGCTGTGCCTTCGGTTCTTCCTTGGGCTTCGTCTCTTTGTTCTTGCCGAACGGCATTTGGGAAACCCTAGGGGAAAGGCGGTTTGGTTGGTGGCGATTGCGGCGGCTTGGCTGTCGGTTGTGGTGAAGGTGGCACCGGCTGCACCGGTGGTGATGCTGCAAGCGGCTGACCTTGCGCACGCGACTGCGCCGGCTGAGGCGGCGACTGCCGCGATGGCGTCTGGCGGGCGCGCTGGATCGCCTGCACCGCCTCGATGACTTTCTCGGAGGAATGCAGAAAGCCTTCTGTCCCCATGACGATCCGGTGGCTCAAAACGGGACGGGGATTGCCGTTGGCGTCGGTTTCGGACGGCGAATAGGTGAAGAGGTCCAGCCGGACAACACCGCCGATAACGGCAATCCTGCCGATGCCGTCGCAAAAAATCTGTTCTTCCATGGCGCCTTCAGCCCCAAAAGGGGACATTTTCGGAATGAACGGTTCAAAAGCCGGGCCACCAGACCCCGGCAGGCGCGCTCAATAAAGAGAGCCGCGCGGCTGGGCCAGCCTAGGACCGATGGGCGTGGCGGGAAAGACCTGCGCCAGGAATTGGGCTATTTTATCCTGCGCTGCCTTGAGATCACTCGAGTCCTTCGTTCCACCGGGCGCAAAGCCTTTTCCCACCCCTGGGTAAACCACCAGTTCGGCCTGAGCGCCCGCCTTGTGAAGAGCATCATAGAGCTTCTGGGCTTGAGCGACGGGAACCTCATTATCCGCCTCGCCATGCTGGATCAGGAAGGCGGGGTTGGTGGCAGAAATGAAGGCCAATGGACTGGCAAGACGGGCCAGCATGGGCGGACAGCGGGCCGGCTCACAGCCCAGGAAATCGCCGGCTTCGGAAGTCGGCGGCGGCGCGAAGCCGCTAGTCGTTTTGGCGTCATCACCTTTTGCCGCCAGGCTTTCCAGATCGCTGATGCCGCCCCAGTCAATCACGGCTTGGACACAATCGGAGGGACGTTCGCCATTGTCGCCGCTGTCGGGCTCGAACGGGACGACACCGCAGGTGACGCCCACCAGCGCCGCCAACAGCCCGCCGGCGCCATCGCCCCACACCGCTACACGCGTCCCATCAATATTCAGTTTGTCCGCCGCGCCACGCAGCCAGCGGATGGCGGCTTTGATATCCTGAACGGCGCCGGGAAAGCGCGCTTCGCCGGAAAGCCGATAGGAGACGCTGGCCACAACATAACCTTTGGCTGCCAGGGCCGCCAAAGCGCGGGGAAAGTCGGCATAGCTGGCCGCGTGCCGGGTATCGCCACCGTTCCAGCCGCCGCCATGAACGAAGACCAGCAGCGGCCTGCCACCGGATTGCGCCGGTGGCTGATAAAGGTCCAGCGTCAGCGGACGAAAGCCCTTCAAGCTGCCATAGACGATGTCAAAGCTGGCATTGACGCCCGCTGGAAAGGCAATTCTTTGCGGACCGAAAGAAAGCGGTTCTGCTGTCGCGGGCGCGGCGGCGGATGGCAAATGCAACGGAATTTCCAGCCCATTCGGGCTTGTGGGCGTGAGCCGGAGAGGGATATCGGCCGCCGGCGCGTCAGCCGGCGCCGCCGCCAGCAGCAGCGGCAGGCTCAAGCCCAGAAAAGCAGCAGGCAACCCCCGCATTCGACACCTCGCGAATCGGCAAAATACTATGTTTCGCAAGCTCTTCCTAACCTTGCGCTTGCGCCTTGCCGCCCGCCCGGCGCATAAGAGACGAAACCTTCAAGGACCACGGCGCCTGACGCCGGACGCGCCGCCAGAGTCACATCAAGCCCCATGCCGCCTTCCCCCTTACATCAGGAGCGCCTGCGTCAGGGCCATGCCTTGCAGATGCAGGGCCGGCTGGGCGAGGCCGCGGACATTTATCGCGCCGTTCTGGCCGAAGACCCGCAAAATGCGCCTGCGCTGCATCTGTTAGGTGTGCTGGTCATGCAAGCAGGGCAGATCGAACCCGGTCTGGAACTGGTGCGACAGTCGCTCACGATCCTGCCCAATTTCGCCCCGGCACAGGAAAATCTGGGTAAGGGTCTGGAGCAACTGGGGCGTGATGAAGAAGCGCTGGCGGCCTATGATCGCCTGGTCAAGTTGGCGCCCGGCCACGCCGAGGGCTATGCCCATCGCAGCCGCATCCTGGAACGACTGGTCCGTTTCAGTGAATCACTGAAGGATATTGACAAGGCGCTGTCGCTAAAAAGCGATCCGGCGCTGATGCTCAATCGCGGCGCCATTCTGCTGCAATTGCAACGGCCAAAGGAAGCCCTCGCCACCTTCGACAAGGCCATTGCGGCCGGATTGCAGCATCCGGTTGGCTTCTTCAACCGCGGTGTAGCACTGACGGCTCTGGGCCGACCGGATGACGCGCTGGCCAGTTATGATGAAGCAATACTGCGCCAGCCCGACTATGCAGATGCCTTCGTCAATCGCGGCCTGGTGCTGGAAAGCCTGGATCGTCCCGAAGAGGCACTGGCCAGTTATGACCGTGCCCTGCACGTGAATCCCACCATGCCGGAGGCTGCTTCCAACCGTGTTGCCCTTTTGGCGCGCCTGGGCCGGCGCGCAGAAGCCCTTACCGACGTGAACACTCTGATCGCCGAACAGCCCGACAATGCCATGGCTTACAACAATCGCGGCTCGGTGTTGAAGAACATGGGCGAGATGCAGGCGGCTCTGGCGGATTTTGACAAGGCCATCGCGCTGGCGCCGGACGTGCCGATGTTGCATTCCAACCGCGCCGTTGCGCTCCATGCGCTGGGTGATTTCGAAGTGTCACTAGCCGCCTTTGATCGCGCCTTGGCGCTTGACGGCAATTCTGCCTCCACAAAACTCAACAAGGCTTTTCTTCTTTTGCTGTTGGGGCGCCTGGAAGAAGGCCTGCCGCTTTACGAAAATCGCCTGCGCCCCGGGGCGCCACTGGACCTAGACGTCAACCAGGCCTGGAAAGGTCCCTCGCAAAGCGTCGCCGGCAAGACCGTGCTGATTTTTGCGGAACAGGGCATGGGCGACGTCATGCTTTTCAGCCGCTACCTGATCCAGTTGTCCGCTCTGGGGGCGCGCGTCGTGTTGGCTGTGCGGGACAGCATAGCGCGACTACTGCGAAGCCTGCCGGTGCCTGTGACGTTCATTCCCGAATATTCGAAGCCGAAGACCCTCGATTATTACGCGTCGCTGCTCAGCCTGCCGCTTTTGTTCGGCACCAGGCAGGATACCATTCCCGCGCCCGTGCCTTATCTGGCTGCGGAAGCCGACCGCGTGACGAAATGGCGCAAAAGGCTGGGCGGTCATGGCGTTCGCGTCGCCATCGCCTGGCAGGGCAAGACCAAGGGGACGGCAGATGCCGAGCGCTCTTTTCCCGTTGCCGCGTTGGCGCCTTTGGCCAAGCTGGCGGGGGTACGGTTGATCTCCCTGCAGAAAGGGGAAGGCAGTGAGCAACTGGACCACCTGCCTGAAGGCATGGTGGTGGAGCGACCAGGCGATGATCTGGATGCGGGCTTTGACGCCTTCATAGACAGCGCCGCGGTCATGCAAGCTTGCGACCTGGTGATCACGCTGGATTCCTCCATCGCCCATTTGGCAGGCGCCTTGGGACGACCGACCTGGACGGCACTGAAAAGCGTGCCGGAATGGCGCTGGTTCACGGACCGCACGGACAGCCCCTGGTATCCGACCATGACGCTGTACCGCCAACCACGCTTCAAGGACTGGGACAGCGTCTTCGCCGCCATGACCCGGGATCTGGAGCGCAAGCTGGCGTCCCGGAGCGCGTAATAGCGCAACCTTTTGCGGAACCATTTCCCAGCGAAGGCGTTTTTCCCTCGCCTCAAGGGGCGGTCAGGGGAATCTGGGCTTGGGGAAAAACACACTCATAATCAGTGTCTTGGCATGGATTGGGGCGACGCTCAGCGCCCACGCCCAGCTTCTGGCCCAAGCCGATCTCAGCCAGATGTCCATCGAACAACTGGCCAATGTGGAGATCACTTCGGTCTCGAAGATGGCGCAGCCCCTGAGCGGCGCGCCGGCGCCCGTCACCGTCATCAGCCATGACGACATCATCGCCTCGGGCGCCAGCCAATTGGCTGAGATGTTGCGGCTCGCCCCCAACATCGAAGTGATGCAGACCAATCCCAGTCACTGGATCGTGGCTTCTCGCGGTCTTAACGGCAATGACGCGGCGCAGAGCTTTCCCAACACGCTGCTGGTGCTTGTTGATGGCCGCAGTGTCTATTCCCCTCTGTTCACCGGTGTCTATTGGGACATGCAGCAAGTGCTGCCGGAAAACATTGAGCGCATTGAAGTGGTGAGCGGGCCGGGCGGGACCCTTTGGGGCGCCAATGCCGTCAATGGTGTGGTCAATGTCGTCACCCGCAAGGCTTCAGCCACACAAGGCGGCTTCCTGGAACTGACAGGCGGCGACCATTACAGCAGCGCTACTCTGCAATATGGCGGCGCCGTCGGTGATGATGTTCGTTACCGCGCTTATGCCAGCACTTTCTATGACCGCGCGTTCGACCGCCCAAGCGGCGCCGACGGCCATGACGGCTGGAGTAAACCCCAAGGCGGATTTCGCATTGACTGGACGCCGGGTGCCGACAGCGTGGTTTTTTCCGGCGACATTTTCGGCGGTACGGCGGCACAACTGAGTGCCGCCAACCAGCGCTTTTCCGGCGGCAATCTGATGGCCCGCTGGGATCATCCGCTGGGTGATGGCGATACGCTTTCGCTTGCGGCCTATTACGATCAGGCGCATCGCGCCTCGGACGACGGCGGCGCCTTTATTCTCAATACCTATGATTTTTCCGCGCAGCACAATTTCAGCCTGGGAGGCTGGAACAACATCGTTTGGGGCCTTGGCGATCGCATTGCGCAATACCGCATTACCGCCCATCTTGGCGGTCCGACCACCTTGCAGTTTGCGCCTCCGGGCCGCACCCTCAACCTCTTCAATCTTTTCGCCGAAGACCACATTCCCGTCACCGACACGGTGCAACTGACGCTGGGATTGAAGTTGGAAAATGATCCTTTTTCCGGGATGTCGGCCATGCCCAGCGGGCGGTTGGCCTGGCAGATAAGCAGCACCGACCTGTTATGGGGGGCGATATCTCGCTCGGTGCGCTCGCCCACGCCTTTCGATACCGATGTGCAGGAACTGCTTGGCAGCACGCTTTTCATCAAGGGCAATCCGGCTTTCCGGCCCACCAGCATAACAGCCTATGAGGCCGGCTATCGCGGCAACTGGTCATCCGATTTTTCCGTTTCGCTGACGCTGTTCGAGGATGTTTATGACGATCTGCGCAGCATAGAGCCCGCGCCCACGGTTTTCCTGCCTCTTACCTGGGGCAATTTGATCAGCGGCGACATTCATGGGGTGGAAGCTTCCGCCAGTTTGCAGGTGACCGACTGGTGGCGGCTGACCGGCGGCATCACCTGGCAGCATGCCGACCTGAAATTTGATGCCGGCGCCAGCACGCTTCTGGGAATTGCGCAGAGCGGGGATGACCCCCACCAATATGCCAGTTTGCGTTCCAGCATGCGGCTGATGGACGGCCTCACCTTTAACGCCGATCTGCGCGAGGTGGGCGAATTGCCGAATCCGCATGTCGCCGGCTATGCCGAGCTAAACACACAACTCAACTGGCGCGCCACCGACACGCTGGATTTTGAGCTTTCCGGCTTCAATCTGCTGCATGGCCGCCACCTGGAGTATGTGAGCGGCAGCGGTGACATGGTGGAGCGCAGTGTGGTGCTGCGGTCCCGGCTGCGCTTCTGAAGCCGGCCCCCATTCATGCGGACATCAGGTGCGAACTTCCGTATCAGACGAAGTGCGCCCTGACCGTCGCCTTGTTGATATCCGCCAGCCGGCTGCATCCGGCGGCTGCGGCCGTCTGGACCAGTTCCTGCTGAAGCATCTCGATCACGCGCTGGGCGCCGGCGCTGCCAAAGGCCGCAAGGCCCCAGCGTGTCGCCCGCCCAATCATGATGGCGTTGGCCCCCAGAGCCAGTGCCTTGAAGATGTCGGCGCCGCGACGGATACCGCTGTCGAATATGATGGGAATTCGCCCATTCACCGCAGCGACAATCTCCGGCAGGACT
Source organism: Alphaproteobacteria bacterium (assembly GCA_019242275.1). Taxonomy (GTDB): domain Bacteria; phylum Pseudomonadota; class Alphaproteobacteria; order Micropepsales; family Micropepsaceae; genus Rhizomicrobium. The sequence continues at coordinate 28,711 of JAFAVT010000172.1, read as the reverse complement.
TCCAGAGACGAAGGACCATAATCCATCGAGCGCCCGCCATGGTTGGAGACGATAATGGAATCGGCGCCATGCTCAACCGCCAGAACGGCGTCTTGCGGATCAAGGATGCCCTTGATGATCATCTTGCCTTTGACCATTTTCCGCACGGCATCAATATATTGCCAGGTGTACCAGATGCGTCCGTTGATACGGTAACGCGCCGCGCCTGTCGCCGCGGCACCGCCGCCGCGCCCCGCGCCACGGCCGCCACCGGCGCCAACGCCAGCGCCAGCAGCACGTCCACCGCCGCCTGCCTCCGGATCGGCAGATGCGGCCGCCACCGCGCCACGGCCGCCGCCACCGCCGCGCCCGCCTGCGGCCCCGGCGCGGCCGCCGAAATTGCGGTCCTGTTGCGTGCGTTCATAATAAGAGGCCTGCTGATCAACGGTGACGATGATCGCCGGGCAGCCGGCATTCTGGTAGGTGTCCATCGAGCGCTGGGTGGCGGTCAGGTCCTCCTGCGGATAATATTGCCCCCACAATGGCGCGCTGGGAATGGTGGGCGCCACCTGGGCATAGGGCGTGCTGGTGTTGATGCTAAGGATCATCAGCGTGTTCGAGGCTGCGTTTGCCGCCTTGAACATCCCGATTTCGCCTTCCGGATTGAGCGGCACCATCGTCGCGGTGGGCGCCACAATAATGGGAAATTTCATCTTCACACCCAGCAGCTCGGAGGAAAGATCCACCTGCGATGCGGGTACGTTGCTGCGGCCCGGCAGGATATCTACCCAATCAAAGGCCTGGCGATTGCGCCGCAGCGTGAACTCCGAGCCGTCGCCATGCGCCGTATAGTCATAGACCGATATGGGGACATTGCCGAAGAAAATGGGCTCAAAGTCGAACACGGTCTGCACTTCCGGCAGACTCAGCACCCGGTGATGCTCACTGAGAGTCCTTGGATCAATCTGGGCCACTGCTGTAGCGATAGGCGAAGCTGCCATTAGCCCGGCAACGCGGGCCATGGCGGCGCGCCGGGATGGATTTAGGAGCCAGGTTTTTTCGATATCAGCCATGGTCGTTTCTCCCCGCAGGAAGGGCTGCGTGAACCCGAACCAGGCTGTTATTGACCGCCGCCAGCGAAGGCCGGCCACACATGCACATATAGCGCGCCAATTCGGTTTGCAGCATTTCAACCGCGCCCTGTACGCCGTCAGCGCCGTAAGCCGCCAGACCCCACATCACCGGCCGGCCGATCAACACGCCCTTTGCACCAAAGGCGAGGGCTTTGAGGATGTCTGTCCCCCTGCGGAAACTTCCGTCCACCAGCACGGGAATCTGACCGCCGACAGCCTGCACCACCGGTTCTATGAGAAGCAGCGTGCCGGGAAGCGCCGCTGCGTTCCCGCCATGGTAGTTCGACACCACCACGCCTTTGGCGCCGTGCGCGAGCGCTTCCTTCGCCTCTTGGGGACGGGTGAGGCCCTTCACAATCACGGGCAGGGACGTGCCTTTAACAACGGCGTCAACGCCTTTCCAGTCCACCGACCCGGTACCGGAATTCACCGTCACGAACACTGCCCTGGCCTTAGCCGCGCCCGACTCGGCAAGCACGCTTTTGAGCTTGGGACTGTTCGCATAGACCTGAAGATACAAAGGCGTGGTGGCCGCCTGGGCGATGGCGCTTAAGGGCAGGCTGGCGTCGCTGCTGATGACCATCGCAGCCTTGGCGGCGGAAGCGCCGCGGGCCATGGCGACTTCGCCCTCAGGATGAAAACGCTTCTGATCGGCGATCGGACCGACAATGATGGGCGTGAAGTGCTGGTCACCGAACAAGGTGCAGGTGAGATCGAGATCCCGGGTGGGAATGTTCATCCGGGGCCGCAGGGTGATGCGGTCAGTGATGGTGCGGTCGCTGCCCGTGATCAGCGCGCTCTTCGCAGGACCCAGGACCAAACGGGCCTGTGGTTCATATTCCAGCACATTCACCAGATCGGCCCGCGGCACCTGGAGCGGCGGCGGATTGGGGATGCGCAGCGCTGCTGGGGCCGCCGGTTTTGCCGGCTGGCTCAGCGCAGGCGTTATAGCGCCCAGCACGCCGGCGGCGGCGCCTGTTCCCATCGCTCCAAGTGCCTGGCGGCGCGATGTCTTTCCAGCAGGCAAGGCCGGCGCCTTGACCGCAATCTTCCCATCATCCGGCATTGTCACCCCCGCAATCGTTTGACAAACCCCAGTGCAGGTTGCCAGCAGGCCCCGAGTAGGTCAATTGCCGCGCCCTCCACTGGCCAGAACAGGGCGAGGACCGGGGCACCTCAATCCACGCCGACGCCGCGCCGCAGCATGCGCAAGGCGAGAGCCTTTGGGCGCTTCGCCAAAATTGCGGCCTGGCGTGAGATTGGGCGAAAAAATGGGAATTTAATGGTGGGCGGTATAGGGATCGAACCTATGGCCCCTACCATGTCAAGGTAGTGCTCTCCCGCTGAGCTAACCGCCCACTTGAAGGGGCTCTATAGCGTTCGGGTCGGCAGGGGGCAAGGCGGCACGCCCGGGGCGCAAAACCCTGCTTTTTCTCACGCCGCCGCCAGCATGCGGTCCACTTCCGCCACCAGGTCGCGCAGATGGAAAGGCTTGGACAAAACCTTGGCCTGTTTGGGCGCGCCGGATGCGGGATGCAGTGCCACCGCAGCAAAGCCGGTGATAAACATGATTTTGAGGGTGGCGTTCATTTCGGCCGCGCGCTTGGCCAGCTCGATGCCGTCCATGCCCGGCATCACAATATCGGTGAGCAGCAGATCGAAGGTAAAACCCTTCAGACATTCATGGGCTTCGCTGCCATCGCCGAAGTCGGTGACGGCATGGCCGGCCTTGACCAGCGCCGTGGCGAGAAAGCGGCGCAGCGATTCATCGTCTTCGGCCAGAAGAATATGTGCCATCTTGGTCGTCTTCGTTTGTCCGGCTATTCCGGCGCACCACCCTGTTCGTTGCAATAGAGCCTAAAGCTGCGAATCCGTAAACCTCCTTGCTCGGCTTGCGCGGCCGGGCGGTTGGTGTTTCCCTTCCACATGGCTGAAATGCCCCCGCCTGATGCCGAAGACCTGGCCGGCCTTTATGCCCGCCCATTCCGGCTGACAATGCCGCGGGCGCAAATTCTTCCCTTTGTTTTCGCCTCACCCCATTCCGGGCGGCATTATCCGGCGCAATGGGTCGGGGCCAGCCGGCTTGATTCGCTGATGCTGCGCCGGTCCGAAGATGCCTTTGTCGAGGAATTGTTTGCCGGAGTCGTGGAGCTTGGCGCACCGTTGCTGACGGCCGAATTCCCCCGCGTTTTCCTGGATGTGAACCGCGGCGCCGGCGAGATTGACGCCGCCATGTTCAGCGGGCCCTTGCAGGTGGCGATGGATCCGCCCAGCGCCCGGGTCGCTGCCGGGCTTGGTGTCATTCCCCGCATTGTGCGCGACGGCGCCGAAATCTATCGTGGCAAACTGAAGATGGAAGAAGCGGGGACGCGGCTGGAGAAGCTCTATCGGCCCTATCATCAGAAGCTGGCGGCCCTGGTGCATGAAACCTGCGTCCGCTTCGGCGTGGCGGTGGTGGTGGACTGCCACTCCATGCCCTCGGCGCTCCGCGCGCCCGACATCGTGCTGGGTGATCGTTATGGCGCTTCGGCGGCGCCGGCGCTGTCACGGGTGGCAGAGCAGGCATTTGCCCGCGAGGGTTTCAGCGTGGCGCGCAATGCGCCTTATGCCGGTGGTCACACCACGATACTTTACGGACGGCCAGCCCGCGGTTGTCATGCCCTGCAGATCGAGGTCAATCGCGGGCTTTATCTCGACGAAGATAAAATCGTGCGCAAGCAAAGCTTCGAACGCATAAAGCTGCGCCTTACCGCCGCCCTGACGCGGCTGGTGCGAATCGCGCCCAGCGAATTGCTGCCGGCGAGCGACCTGCCTGCTGCGGCGGAATAAGCCCGGCCGCTCTCAAGTTCACGCAAAGACCGGTGAAAAAAATGGCCGCCACAAGGGCGGCCAAGTTCAGGGAGGAAACGCCCAGAACGGGCGGCGGCTTCGCAATCGGGAGGGATCGCAATACCGCGCTGCAACAATATGCTGTAAAGCCACTCTGTACGCAAGCGTAAAGAACATACTTTGTGAAAGTTTAGAGCGCGGAAATGCCAGAAAAATTTGGCCGTTCTGTTGATTCTGCAATCGCTTGGCGTTCCTGCGGCGCTGTGTGCAATGCAGCAATGCGCTGCGTAGCGACCTGCGCATCAGATCACGCCCTTGTCGTTGAAAGCAGCAGCGCCCTTGTCGAAGATGGGCGGGGGATATCTGGAGATTCTGCGTTGGGCTCCTTCTGCGGGACGCACCCTGGACCTTCCGCCCGCCATTGGTGGGACTGCGATCCAGGGAACGTTGGTACCGGCGTAGAAGAGCGCGCCTCAAACCCGGTCCCATTCCGGGCGTGGCGGCGCCTTTGAAAATCCTCATCGTCACCGACGCCTGGGCACCGCAAGTCAATGGCGTGGTGCGGACATTGGAGATTCTCAGTCACGATCTGGCGATGCTGGGCCATAGCGTACGCATGGTCACGCCCTTGGGACGGCGCACCTTTCCCCTGCCCACTTATCCCGAAATCCGCCTCGCCTTCTTTCAACGCGCCGCCCTGACGCGGGAAATTCGCGACTTCGCACCAGACGCGGTGCATATCGCCACCGAAGGTTCGCTGGGTCTGGCGGCGCGGCGCATCTGCATCCGTCACGGCATTGCCTTTAGCACCGCGTTCCACACCCGCTTTGCCGAATATGTCCATGCCCGTTTCAAGGCCGTGCCGGAAAAGCTGGTATGGCGCTGGCTGCGCTGGTTCCATCAGCCCGCTACCGCAGTGATGGTGGCCACCCATACCCTGAAGCGGGACCTGGCCGCGCATGGTTTTCGCCGCCTGAAGCTGTGGGCGCGCGGCGTTGATGTGATCAAATTCCATCCCATTGCCGGCCATCGCCTGCCATACGAAAGCCCGATCTGGATTTTCGTGGGCCGCGTCGCCATCGAAAAAAACATCGAAGCCTTTCTCGCTCTCGATCTGCCCGGCACCAAGGTGGTGGTGGGCGATGGCCCGGCCAAAGCGGCGCTTGCCGGCAAATACCCTGCGGTGAAATTCCTGGGCGCTCTGACCGGCGAGGCGCTCACCCGCGCCTATGCCGGCAGCGATGTTTTCGTCTTTCCCAGCCGGACCGATACTTTCGGCCTGGTCATTCTCGAAGCCCTGGCCTGCGGCCTCACCGTGGCGGCTTATCCGGTGGAAGGGCCTCGCGACGTGGTGGGACCGGAGGTCGAGGGTGGTGCCGATGTAGCGGTGCTGCATGAAGATCTGAAAACAGCCTGCATGGAAGCGCTGGCGCTGAAGCAGAACCCGCGCGCCCTCACGCCCAGCATTTTTGCCGAAAGCCGCTCCTGGCGGGCCTGCACCCTGCAATTTCTTCACAATATCGCCGTCGAACCGGACCAGCCCTAAGCCATTCGCGTGAAAGGGCTTATCGGCCATCACAGGACAGGCTAGAAGAAACCGTCCTTTCGAGTTCCCCTCCTCTTATGTCCCAGGCCGAGTTTCAGCCAGCGCGTGAGCCGCTTTCGGCGGGGGAATATGCCTTCCTGATCTGCACCGTGCTGTTTTGGGCGGCCTTTGTCGTGGTGCTGGGCAAGGACACCAGTTGGGACTTTCGCAATTATCACTGGTACGGGCCCTATGCCCTCTTCAATCACCGCCTGGCCATGGACGTGGCGGTGGCGCATCAAGCCAGTTGGTACAATCCTTACCTCGACGTGCCCTTCTATTGGCTGGCGACGCATTTGCCCTCCTGGGTGGCGCTGGCGTCCCTCGGCGCAATCCAGGGCGCCAACGTGGTGCCGCTTTATCTGATGGCGCGGCATAGTCTGCGGGTGCCCGACATCCGGTTGTGGGCCGGTTCGCTGGCTATTTTGGGACAGGCGGGCGCGCTCACTCTCACCGAGTTCGGCACCACCTATTACGACAATGTGATGAGCGTGCTGGTCTTTACCGGTCTCGCCATTCTGGTGATCCGGCGCGAAAGCCTGGGCCATGGTCCCTTGGGAAAGGCGGCGTTGCTGTCGCTGTTGGCGGGCTTCATCACCGGCTGCGCCATGGGTCTGAAGCTGCCAGAGATGCCGTTCTGCGTCGGCTTCGCCGCGGCATTGCTGGCGCTGGGGGGCAGCGCCAAGCAAATTGCGGTTCGTCTGCTGGCCGGCGGCATCGGCGGCGTCATCGGCGCGGTGATCTTTGCGGCGCCCTGGATGCTGCATGTCTATCAGCTTACCGGCAATCCGCTTTTTCCTTACTGGAATGACTATTGGCATTCGCCGCTGGCGCTAAACGCCAGCTATCGCGATCTGCGCTTTGTGCCGATCTGGCGGCCATGGTGGCAGCAGCTTTTCTTTCCCGTGCTGTTCTCGATTGACTGGCATGTGGCGGATGATCTGGGCTTTCAGGACATTCGCGTTCTTATCGCTTATTTCGCCATTATCGCCGCCGCCCTGGTGTGGGCGGCGCGCCGGCGCAATCGCGATCCGCTGGCCGATCCCGAGGCGGCACTGCCGTTGCTGGCCTTTGCCGCGGCCAGTTATTTCGTCTGGTTTCGCCTCTTTGCCATCTACCGCTACATCGTGGCGCTGGAGATGCTGGCGCCGCTCTTGATCGTGGTGGCGGTTGGCCTCTTGCCGGGAACACGGCGGACGCGCCTGTTGTCGCTGGGGGTGCTGTGTTTTGCCATCCTGGTTACGGCCCGCAGCGACTTTCTGGAACATGCCCCGCTGGACGATCCCTATATCCAGGTTGCGCTGCCGCCAATTGCAGACCCCGCTCATACCATGGCGGTGATGACGGGCGATGCGCCCATGGGCTTCATCGCCACCCAGTTGCCGCCGGCCATTCCCGTACTGCGCATTGACGGCTGGATGGTCCAGCCCCGAGACGGCAGTCTTCTGACCCGCCAGATGAAGGCGCGCGTGGCGGCACATCTGGCATCAGGGGGAGCGCTTTATTTGATCTCTGATGCCACGGATATGGCGCGGGCACGCAAGGCAACGGCGGATTACGGTCTTGCCATCCGCCTGACGGAGTGCCAGCAATTCGACACCAATCTGGTGGGAGCCTATCAATGGTGCCCGCTCGCCCGAACGGAAGAGGCGAAGAGCCCGTGACCCCGCGCATCGCCGTGCTGGTGCCCTGCTATAATGAAGAAGCGGCCATCGCCGCCGTGGTGCGCGATTTCCGCGCCGCTCTGCCGGGGGCGGTGGTCTATGTCTATGACAATAATTCCAAGGACCGCACCGCGGAGGTGGCCCGCGCCGCCGGCGCCGTGGTCCGCAATGAAAGCCGCCAAGGCAAGGGCAATGTGGTGCGCCGCATGTTTGCCGACATCGAGGCCGACATTTATGTGCTGGTGGACGGCGACGACACGTATGACGCCGCGGCGGCGGCGCATATGATCAGCAAGGCCGTCGCCGAAGGCGCAGATCTGCTTACGGCCCGCCGCGTTCACACCGAGGCCGGTGCCTATCGTCCCGGCCATGTGCTGGGCAACAAGTTGCTGACCGGCCTGACCGCCTGGCTGTTCAACGTGAAAATTGGCGACATGCTGTCGGGCTATCGCGTCTTCTCGCGTCGCTTCGTCAAGAGCTTTCCCTTCACCGCCGAAGGCTTCGGTATCGAGACTGAACTCACGGTCCATGCCGTGCGGCTGATGATGCCGCTGGCCGAAATGGATACGCGCTACAAGGAGCGGCCGGCGGGCTCGGTTTCCAAGCTCAACACCTGGCGCGACGGCTTTCGCATCCTGCGCACCATCGTTCATCTGGTGCGGGAAGAGCGGCCGCTGGTCTTTTTCACCACCGGCTTTGTCATTCTGGCGGCCGCGTCGGGGCTGGTGGCGTTGCCGGTGGTGCAGGACTACCTTGCCACCGGACTGGTCCCCCGCCTGCCATCGGCGATCCTGGCCACCGGCCTGATGCTGGTCGCCTTCTTGTCGCTGACCTGCGGCCTGATCCTGGACACGGTGACGCGCGGCCGCTGGGAACAAAAGCGCATGGCCTATCTCTCGATCCCAGGGCCTTGCGATCTGACGCCGCCGTGAAAGCCGTCCTGGCCTGGGCCTGGCGGCAAGCCTTTGTCCGCTTCGCGGCCGTGGGTGGGGCGGGCTATCTGATCAATGCCGCCGCGCTGACCGTTTTTACGCGGTATCTGGGACTGGGCGTTGATGCCGCCCTCGCCTCCTCCATCTTTGTGGCCATGTGCTTTACCTGGGCCGGCAACCGCTATCTCACCTTTGCCAGCCGCCGCGCCCATGGGCTGAGCGGCATTGTGGAAGAATGGCTGCGCTTTGTCGGCGCCAACCTTTTGGGGGCGATCGTCAATTATGGCGTGGCGCTTGCCCTGGTGCATTACGGCTCGGGCTGGCTGGGCAACCCTTATGTGGCACAAGCCTGCGGCGTGCTGGCGGGGTTGGTGTTCAATTTCACCCTGTCGCGCCTGCTGGTATTCAGGAGCGACGGCCCAGCAGGTTGAGCGAAGCGCAATCTGCGTTAGGCGGCGCGACCATCGAATAAACGGCCGCCTTGAACCATCTTTGCAAAACCAGATTACCGGCCTAGAGCCTGATCGCAATTCTTTGAATCGCGATCATGCTCTAGTTATTTATTTTGCCGCGCAATTTTTCCGAAAACCGCTTCACACTTTTCGGATTGCGCTTTAGCGTTCGTGCATGGGCTTGCGACGCATGCTTCTGAGCCTGCTGCTGCTGGCGGCCGCGACATTGCCGGCACAGGCCGCCTCGCGCTTTCTTGTCCGCACCGATCACTGGAGCGAGGCCGATGAGCGCGGCTTTGGCGACTTCATCGCCGCCATCGGCAACAGCGGCTGCGACGGCGTCGATTCCTGCCTGAAAAGCGCAGCGAACCCCTTCCGCGCCTCTGATTCACCGGACGCCGAATTCCGTGCCGACTGCGCCGACCTTCCGTATGTGCTGCGCTTCTATTATGCTTGGAAACGGGGTCTGCCCTTTTCCTATGTCAGCGAAGTGGCGCCGCGGGGGCGCGCGCGCGACATTCGCTACAGCGAGGCCGGGAACACCGTGGAGCGGCGCTGGACCGTTCCCAGCGGGGCTGAGGCCCTGGCGGTGCTGGCGCGACTGCAAGACGATATTTCGTCGGCCAGCTACAGGATTGACCCGGAGCGGGAAGCACCGCTGCAGCAGGACTTCTATTCTCCCGCGCTGGATCCCCGCTTTATCCGCGCCGGCACGGTGATTTACGATCCCAATGGCCATCTGGCGCTGATTTTCCGCATCGAGCCGGACGGCCGCATTCGCTATATTGACGCCCATCCCGATAATTCCCTGACCCGCGGCTTTTATGACCGCCGCTTTGTGCGCGCCGCCCCCGGCATGGGCGCAGGCTTCAAGAACTGGCGGCCGCAGATGCTTTTGGGCGCCCGGCGCGTGGACGGGGTTCTGTTCGGCGGCAGCGTCGTGCTGGCGCCGAACCAGACCCTGCCGGGCTTTTCCCTGACCCAATATTACGGCACCGGCCAAAGGGAGGACCGCTGGAAGGCGGGGGTGTTCCGCTTGGGAGACGTCCGAATGGATTATTACGACTATATCCGCGCCAGCTTGAGCGGTGGCCGCCTGACCTTCGAGCCCATTCGCGAAATCACCGACATGGTGGCCTCGAACTGCGCCGATCTGGGTTATCGCGCCGAGGCGGTGGAGGCGGCCCTGGAAGCCCATCTTCAGTACCGGCCGCAGCCCGAACGTTTGCCCTTCAATATCTATGGCAGCGATGGCGAGTGGGAGACTTATTCCACGCCCTCGCGGGACGCGCGGCTGAAGACCGCCTTTGTCAATCTGCGCCAGACGGCAGAGCGTTTTATCACCATGGCCAGGAGCGGCGATCCGCGTCTTCTGTGGCGCGGCGGCAATCTGGCGACGGCGTTGCTGACGGCCTATGACGGGGCGGCGGCCGGCTGCCGAGTTTCCTATATCCGCAGTGATGGAGCGCGGATTACTTTCAGCTATGAGGAGGCGCGGGCACGGCTGTTCCGCCTGTCTTTCGATCCTTATGCCTGTGTCGAGCATCGTTGGGGTGCCCTGGGTGCCGAGGCCGCCTCCTGTCGCGATGGCGCGGTGAAACAGGCCTGGTATGAAGCCGAACAGCGCCTGCGCAACCAGATCGAGCGCACTTATGATGCTGAGATGGATTTTTCGCTGCGGGATTTGCAACGCGGCGAAGGCGGCGTGGCGACACCGCCTGATGCCGACACGCGCGGCTATCTGCTGTCACTGCTGCGTGAGGAGCGGTAGGGCGATTATCTCGGACGGAGCACTTGGCCTCACCCTTCGGCAAGCTCAGGGTGAGGAGGTAAAACAAGATAAAAAGAAAAGGGCGCCGCGGGGCGCCCTTTCCTATCTATTTTTTCGCCTTGGCGCCTTTTTTCCCCTTCGCCGGGGCCTCTGCCGGGGCCGCCGCGGCGCCGCTACGCGCATAGAGCGAATAGAGATGGGCCACCATCACCAGCTTTTCGTCGCCCTTGACGGCGTTGAAGGTCTTGCCGGCGTTGGCCTTGTCGCCGGTGGCGAGATAGGCGGTGCCCAGACGAATCTGGCAATTCGCCGCATCCTTGCAGCCCTTGGCAATGCCGGCCTGGATGGTTGCAAGGGCTTCCTTGGCCTTGCCCTGGCCAATCTGGTCCTCACCCAGCACCACCAAGGCATCGCCTTGGGGTTGCTTCTGGGCATCCGCCATATCCTTGGCAAAGCTGGCCGCAGCGGCGTTGGCGCGGTCAGTCGCCTGCTTGAGCAGGCGGGTGGTGCGGTCGCCGGGCGGCAGGGTCTTGTCGGCCATGCCCTTTTCCACCGCGGTTTTGGCCTCGGCCGCCATTTTCAACTGCATGGCCAGCAGAGCATAGGTCATCACGTCATCACCGCCGGCCAAGGTGCCGGTCATGGATTTGAGGCGATAGATGTCCAGGGTGCTGTGGTCGCTAATGCCCTTGGCGCGCTCTGACAGGTGCAGCAGGTCCTTCCAGTATTCGGCCTTGCCGGTGCTGCCGACCAACTGTTCCAGCGCCTGACGCTGGGTGGCATCGTCATTGTCGTCATAGGCGCAGCGCTGCAGCGTTTGCAGAGCGGTTTCCCCACCTAGCCCGTGACTGCGGATATAGTTTTTGCAGTTCTTGGGATCGTGCAACTGATAATAGGCCTGCGCCACCACCAAGCTGTAGGTCGCGTCCAAGCCGCCGGTCTTGCTCAGGGCTTCACCGTCGGCGATCACTTCCTTCCAGCGGCCGGCAGCGGCGTCCACGGCAATCTTGGCCTTGGCGCCCTGAGCGCCGCCGACGGAGGTATCACCCGCCTTGCCGGCCTCAATGGCGATATATTGCTTGGTCTGGTCAACAATCTGGCGCTCGGTCGCCGTCTTGGCGGCTGCCGAAGCGGCATCTGCTTGCTGCATCGCCGCGCGATAGTTGCCGGACTTGGCCAGGGCCTTGGCCTGGGTCAAGGGATTGCCGACCGCGGCGCTGATCTCCTGGGCCAGGGCCTGACCGGCGCCGAGGATGGACGTTCCGAGAAGGGCCGCCAGGGCGGCGGCGCGCAACTTACGCATGTGTGACCTCTTCCTTGCTTCTATAAACGGTTGGGGGCCGTGGGCACGTGCCCGCGACCCCCGCCGCGAAAAACGTCCCTCACGGGCTAATTATACTGATCAACGCCCGTGAAACCAATATGCAACACGCCGAGCCGCTGGGCATGAGCCAGAACTTCGGCCACCGAGTCATACTTGGCCAAGCGGTTGGGATTGACATGGATTTCCGGCTGCGGGTTCTGAGTCGCCGCATTGCGCAGATAGCCGTCCAACTGCTGGATGGTGGCAGTGTTCCCGTCCCAAGTGATCGTGCCATCAAAATCCACGCCCAGTTCCACGCTCACCGGCGGTGTGGGAGGCGGCGCCTGGTTGGGCCGCGGCATATCCAGCTTCACGGCGTGGCTCTGGATCGGGATGGTGATGATGAGAAGGGTGAGAAGCACCAGCATGACGTCAATCAGCGGCGTGGTGTTCATTTCCACCATCACTTCGCCTTCGCCGCCGCCGCCTACATTCATTGCCATGGCAGAATACCTTTATGCTTGACTGAACCCGCGGCGGGCAGGCCCGCCGCCATGATGCCTAGTCGCCGCCGGCGATCGGCAGGGTGATGAAGCCCACCTTCTGGATCGCCGCCTGCTGGCAGGCCAGGATGACACGACCCACCGCCTCGAAACGCACCTGCCGGTCGGCGCGGATATGCACTTCCGGATAGATGCGGGTGGTAGCCGCTGCCTGTTCCTGCTTTCGGATCAGGCGGTCGCGCAGGGTGGAGATGTCAATCAACTGATTGTCGAAATAGACATTCTCGCTGGCGTCCACCGCAATCACGATGTTCTCGGGCTTGGTGACCGTTACCACATTTCGGTAGGTGGGAAGCCGCACCGGCACTTCCTGCACGATCACGGGGATCGTGACCAGGAAGATCACCAGCAGCACCAGCATCACGTCCACCAAGGGGGTAGTGTTGATGGTGGTGTTCAGCTCGGCGCCGTCATCCGCCAACGCATGTTGGACATCTATTGCCATGCCATGTCTCCGCCAGAAGCCGCGAAGGCTCCGGCCTACTTGCTCTTGCTGATGAGATAGGTCTGCAGGTCGCCGGCGAAGGCGCGCAGCTTCTCGGTGATGATCTTGTTGCGGCGGACAAGGTAGTTATAGAGCAACACGGCCGGAACCGCGGCGAACAGGCCGAGCGCGGTCATGATAAGCGATTCACCAACCGGGCCGGCGACTTTGTCAATGGACATCTGACCGGCAACGCCGATGGCGATGAGGGCTTCCAGAATGCCCCACACCGTTCCGATCAGGCCGACGAATGGTGCGGTCGAACCGACCGAGGCGAGGAATGAGATGCCCCCCTGCATGCGGGCATTGGCGTCTTCCAACTGACGGGTCAGCGACATGCCGATCCAGTCGTTGAGGCCGACCAGGCTGTTGCCGCCCTGGCTGGCCTTGAGGCCGGCTTCGGCGACGGCACGGAACACGCTGTCCTTGGGCAGCTTGTCAATGCCTTCGGAAAGGGTGGCGGACGACCAGAACTTTTTCTCCAGAGTCTTGGACTGACCGAGAATGCGGTTCTGCTCCAGGAACTTCATGAAGGAAATGTACCAGGTGCCGATGGACATGACGACCAGCACAAAGAGGATGCCCATCTGGACGGGGTTATGACGGCGGACAATGTCCTCGATGCCGTAGGGATTTTCCTTGGGCGCGTCGGCAGCGGCAGCGGCCGCCTGCGCAAGAGCCGGTTCGATGGCGGCGAAGACGGCAAGGACGGTGACGGCCGCAGCCGCGATCGTCAGGTGCTTGGAATTCATTTTGTTTACTCCGTGCTTGAAGCTTTAGGTTGTCGGGTTGATTACTGGGCGTTCTTGAGGGACCAGACGACGCGAAGCTGGATGCGATCCTGCACCGGCTTGCCGTCACGGGTGGCGGGCTTCCAGCGATAACGCTGTTTGACATAGTCAATGGCGGCTGTGTCGAGACGAGATGAGCCACTGGAGGTCGCCACCGTCGCTTCGATGGCGCGGCCATTCTCGTCCACCAGGACGTTAAGCAGAGTGACGCCCTGTTCGCCCAGGCGCTGAGAAATCGGCGGATAGGGCGGCGTGGTGTGCGTTGACGCAATCGCTTCGGGCGGCGCCGGTGGCACAGGCGGCGGGGCCGGCGGTGCTGCGCGCGGCGGCGGTGGTGCCGGCGGCGGCGGCGGCGTCGGCGCAACGCGAATGGCCTGGGGCGGCGGCGCTTCTGTCTTGATGTTGAAATCCGGCGGCGGCACGAAGGGCGGCGGCGGCTTTTCGAATTTGGGCGGCGGCGGCGGCGGCGTCTTGGGCGGCACCTTCTGCTGCTCGACCGTGGCCTGGAGATCGGCCTTCTTGATCTCCATCTTGGTGACCATGCCGTAAATCAGCAGAGCAACAATGACCGCATGAATGGCCGCGACAATGATGACGCCGCTGAAACGGCGCGCGCCGACCGGAGCCTGGCCCAAATTGTGAACAGCGTGTTCTGGTCTTTCCATGCCTTACACTCGCTAGACAAAACAAACCCGGCGCCGCTGTGCGCCGGGCGTATCATACCCAATATGATCGAGAGCTTCCATTCCCAACCTGGCACCGGTTGATCCAGTGCTCGCAAACGTTCTTTAGACAAAGGTGACGGTTCTTAGCAAGAGGGTCAGACCTCACGATGGCTGCCCGCCTCTCACGCGCAGCGTCGCTTTGGGGACCGTAAACACCTTCGTACTCGCCGTTTCGCAAGCGCAGCAACCGCCGCGGTAACGCGCTTCAGCGCTTTAGCCCTTTGCTGACAAGCACATCTCGTTCACGGGAGGCTCGCGCTTACGTCAACTTCATGCGGCGCAGCAATGCAGCGGCAATGGCAGAGGACGGGTTCCGAAACCCACGGCTCTTTGCCGCAGCGCAATGGGAGAGAAAATAATTTCCTTCCGCAGCGTCGTGTCAGATGCGGCCCAACAGAGAGATAGTTCCCACCTGGGTCACTGAGCCATTGTTGCCGCGCAAATAGTCGTAATGCACGCCCAAATGCCAGGTGTCGGTGCCGGCTGACAGGCTGAGGCCGCCCAAGAGATTGCCGCTATCGGGATCTGGACCCACAAACGTCATGCTGTTGCCCGTGGTGCTAAGCCCGCCCGTACCGAGGAAGCCGGCTTTCAGCTTCACCGGTGTGTTGGCCAGGTCATAGCGATAGCCCAGCCGCGCTTCGGGTTTCATGGTGACGCCGAAGATATTGAGGGCGGCGCTGAAATCCATGCCGAGTGCAGCGCGCAACGAATTGGCGTAATAGGGTGCCACTTGCAAGTTGAGACCGCTGCCGCCGCCGGTTTCGCTATAGCCTTCTTCGCGCAGGGTCAGGCCGTCCAGACTGAAGTGTGGATCAATCTCAAGCCGGCCGGCCGCGAATGTTGCGCCCATATTGACGCCGGCGGCGCCCATCAGACCGGCGCGCTTGCCGCTGGCTTCGCGCACGGTGCTGCCGACAGTCAGATCGCGGGTGCCGTTGAAACTGCCATAGGCCGCGGAAAGCTGGCTGTCGAAGAAAAGATGGCCACCCTTCCAACTGGTATAGCCGCTCAGCATGTACCATTGGGTGTGGGTCTTGGTGTCGCGCGGCAGGCTTTGGGTGACATCACCGGAATAGAAAGTGAAGGCGCCGCCAAACCAGCCGCCACGGGGACTGCCGGAATCCAGACCAAGCGAAAAGCCGAAGCCGTGATCCTTGTAATCGGTGAGCGTCCCGTCGGCATCAACCCGGCCCTTGTTGTTGATGTTGCCGGCAAATTCGGTGCCCCAGAGGGTGAGATCGCCAGGCGCCTTGGAATAGGACCGCAACAGCCGCTGGCGCGCCGCCACCGGACCACTGGCCTGGTCGGTAATCAGAATCGCCACTTGGCGGGCGCCGCCGGAAGTGTCGGGCCCAAATTGCGAGAAGGCCTGCTGCGCCTTCTGCTGCGAGGCGGCGATGTTGATGCCGCTGGTGGCAACACCGGGCGTTTTATAAACCGTCAGGCTGCCGGCGATGGCCGAGCCCAGACTGGGATCAGTGGCCAGGGCCGAAGCAACATAAGGAAACTGGGCCAGCGCATCACCGGTCAGGCCAAGGCCGGCAATATCGGCCGCTGAGGAATCGTCCCTCTTGCCGCTGCCCAGGCCCGGGACACGCGGGGTTAGCGCTAACTCCAAGGTCTGGTTGCCGGCGGCGCTGCCGATGGTCAGGGGCTTACTATTCGGCTGGAACACGAAGGGCAGATTTTGGGAAAGAATCGCGTTCTGCGCGTCCAGGCCGGTGTCGGTGACCGTGGGAGCGCTAATCAACACCAGATGCTGAGTGGCCGGCGTGGTGTAATCCGACAAAGTGTGGCTGGTGCTGGACGAAACAAAGCTGCCGAACTGCAGCGCCATGCTGGAATTGGCCAGGATGGTCGCCTCGGTGGTGGCCTTGATCACCGGCGTGGTGGCCGTGGTGTTCTGCGAAATGGTCAGGCCCAGCGTGCCGCCTTTGATGTCAAAGGTGGAAGCGTTAAGCGAGTTGGTGGTGTTGGCGACAAACAGCGTGCCGCCTTGGTCCACCGTCACGGCCAGTCCACCCACGGCGGAAGTGATGACGCTGTTGACATAACCAAAGGCGCCGACATGCAGGACATCGCTGCCACCGGCGCCGAAATTGATCTGGTTGAAGATGGTCACGGGCGGTGAACCCGAAGCCTGGCTGATGACGGAATAGGCCACCACGGCATAATTGTTGGGTGAATTGGCGGCGATAAAGTTGGGATCGCCGGCCCCGGTGTTGCCGACATTGAGAGTATGACCTTTGCCGCCGGCACCGTAGTAAATGTCGCCCAGAATACGGCCGCTGTTGTTGATGGTGATGCCGTTGGCGGTGGAACTGGTCAGATCAATCGCCCGCACCGTGGTCACGACATTGGCGCCCAGCCCCGGCGTCACGGTGGTGATGGCGGCGGCGATGGTGCCGGCATTGTTGATGGTCTTGAGGGTGCTTGAGCCATCAGAGATCGCGGTCGCCGAAAGCGTGAATGGCGCGTTGGCCGGCGCGATCTCGAGCGTCGGATTGAGCGTGGAGGTGGAGACGCCGGCCGTGATAGAGGCGCCCTGACCGACATCAATGACAGGCAGACTGGCCAACTGGGCAATGGTGATGGCGTTGGCGATACCGCCGCTGGTGCCGGTCACTTCAGCGTCAATATTGCCGGACGTGGTGGTGCCCAGACCCGTATTCTCAGCCTTGAGATCAAGGCGCGGGATGACGGCATAAGCCCCCACAATCAAGGCGGAAGCGTTAACGTTGCTGGTAACGACGCCGGTTGCGTTGGTGGTTGCCTTGGCGGCGATGGATCCGGTGTTGAGCAAGCCGCCCTTGCCGTCATTACCGCAACTGGTGAGGTCGCCGTTTCCCAGACAGGTGTAAATGCTGGGGGCGGCACCTTCCACGAACATTGCCGCCGTACTGAGCTGGGCAACGGCGGGGGCAGCAGCGATGCCGCCACGGTTTATGAAGGAATAGCCGGGATCAATGGGATCAAGGAGGCTGCTGATTGGTCCGATATGAAGGGCGGTGGCGTTGGCGCCGGCCAGGTTGGGATCAATCTGGACTACAGGATTAAGAAGATTCGCGGTACTAACGCCATTGCCGCTAAGGACGCCCGCGGAGATGGCGCTGTTCGCAGTAAAGGGACCGGCGACAAAGATGCCGCCGTCAATGCTGGCGCCCACCGCCAGAGCGGAGCCGCCTTCCAGCACCGGATTCTTGGAGGTCGGATCAACCAAAACCTGACCGGCGGTGACAATCTTGCCGCCCATGAGTAGAGCACCCAGACCGGCGCCGCCCGTGCCACAGGTGAAACCGGCTGCCGCTTCGGCCGTCGCGTCGTTGGCACAGGCATGCAGACCGCCCAGAATGACGATGCCGCGAGAATTGGCGCCGACGCTGCTGCCGGCGACGGTGCTGTCGAAAACCAGATTGCCGTTCAGCGTGCCGCTGAGAAGCGCCAAGGCCGGCGGCAAGGCACCGGAAGCTGTGGTGACCGGCATTTGAGCTGTAAGCGGGCCGCCAAAGGCAACATCGCCATCAATGATGCTGCCCGATTGGGTGCGAAACACCACAACATCACTCTCACCAGACACAGTGATGGTGGTGCCGCCGCCCAAAAGGGCCTGCGCCGTTAAATTGCTCATGGTGATACCGCCGAAATAGCGGTTGCCGCCCAACACTTCCAAGCCGGTATGGGTCGCGCCTGTGCCGGTGACAGTGATGCTGTTGCTGCTGATCAGGCCTTTGCCCTGCGCCAGTATGTCCTGATTGGTGGTATCAATCAGAATGGCGATGGAGCCATCCTTGTTGCCGTTGGCGAGCACACCATTGTCGGTGATGGAGTTGTTGCTGTCGAGGGTAAGGACGGCACCACCATTACTCACTTGGATGCCACCGCTGGAATCAATAGTGATGTTGCCGGCGGTGGTGGTGGCGAGCGGCGTGCTGGAGGCGGTAGATATTTCCGTATCTGCCAGCGCAGCCACGGCCGAGGCGCAAAGCACGGCCATGGCGGCGGAAAGCATCAAATGCTGCTTGCTCAAATCCGTTCCTCTTTGCTCGCCGACGGGCGACCTTAAACTTCGGTATCCGGCCTTTTTGCGGCGCCACGGGGCGCTGGCCACGCTTCCAGCAGGCTCCCGGGCACTTCCCGCGGGCCTGCCGGTTGGTCGCTAACCCATTTCCTTCATTCATAAAAGCTGCCGCCGCACCGCCCGAAGGCGCCCCGGACCGGCCCAGACCCTCTTTCTACAGGGGACCGGGGCCGGTTCAATAGCAATTTTTCCCGCTTTAATCGGGTGTTAGGCGCCCCATTGCCAGAATAAGGGGTGAAAATGGCTCAATAGGGCGCTTCCCCCGTCATGTCGCAGGCCCGTCATCTCGGCTTTCAGCGCCTCTCCCAAGAGGATGTGAGCGCCGCGGTGGCACGTCATGAGTTGCTCTATTCCGGCCGGTTGGGGGGCGCGCGGGCGGTTTTCATTTTCTGTGACCTGTCGGGCCTGGACCTGTCGGGACGCAATCTGGCCGATGCCGATTTCACCGGTGCCGTGCTGGAGGAAGCCAATCTCGAAGGCGCCAAGCTGGATTCCGCCAGCTTCTTCGGCGCGGACCTCAGGCGCTCAAACCTCGCCGGCGCCTCACTGCGGCGGGTAGACCTGCGCGGCGCCAGTCTGCGCGGCGCCAATTTGATCGGTGCCGACCTGTTCGAGGCGGATTTACGCGAAGGCACTATCGCGGAGAAAGACCGCCACGGAAATCTTAAGGTGCTGCAGCACGACTTGGGACCGTCCGAACTGCCGGCCGCCTTGCTTACTTCCGCCAATCTGGAGCGGGCCAAGCTGACGGGCGCCGTCGCGGTTCAGGCCGATTTCACCGATGCGGTGATGAAAGGCTGCCGTCTGACGCGGGCAAATCTGCGCCAGGCGCGCCTCACCGGCGCCAATCTCGAAAACGCCGACTTGTCGGGTTGCAACCTGTCAGGCGCCGATTTGGGCGGGGCCATCCTGGTGGGAGCCAAGCTGGACCTTGCCAATACCCATGGCGCCGACCTTTCCAGGACACTGCGCGAGGAAAGCGCGGTTGATGCCGTCCAAGCCGCCGAAGTCGAGCGTCTGATTGAAGCCCATGGCCGCTGGGCTGAAAGCGAAGGCCGCGAAGGCAGCCCCGCCGACCTGTCCGGCCGCGATCTGAGGTCGTTGCAAAATCTGTCGCATCGCAAGCTGACGGCGCTGATTGCGCCCAAGGCGCAGCTTTATGGTGTCAATCTGGAAGGTGCTTCGCTTCAGGGCAGCAACCTGTCGGGCGCAGATCTGCGTTCAGCCAGGCTGCATGGGGCGGACCTGCGCGGCATCAATCTTTCCGGCGCCAAGCTTAATCACGCTGATTTGCGCGACGCCAAGATGGGGCCGCTGCTGATTTCCGCCGGGCGCTTCCTGCCCTCCCGCCTGGACAATGCGGAAGCCCGCTATGCCGATTTTCGCGGCGCTGAACTCAAGCGCGTGCGCCTGTCGGGCGCCGACCTTTCGTATGCCAATTTGTCGGAAGCCGACCTGTCGGCTTGCGAAATGGATGGTTGCGATACGTCGGGTGCCAAATTGCCGATGAGATTTGCAGAAGCGGCTGCAATTCCCGCCTAAGCAGCCAGCACAGCCGTTCTACTGCGGATGAACTGCCCCAGGCGTGCCAGCGAGACTTTCGCCTCGTTCAATTTGGCATCCGCCTGAAAAAGATGGCCCATGCTGTCATAGATTTCCACGCTCACCGGCACGCCCGCCTCGGCGGCGCGGTCGCCCAGTTTGGACGCGTCATCGCGCAATATTTCCTGCGCCCCGGCATGAACCATCACGGGCGCAAAATCCTTAAGGCCGGCAAAAGCGGGTGAAGCATAGATATCGCAGGGGTTGGATTTCTTGAGGTAGCTGCGCGCCGCCAGGAAAAGCTGATCCCAGTTGAGCTGGATGTCGGCGGCACGGTTGGAAAAAATGGCCTGGCCCGAGAGCGCCAAATCGGCCCAGGGCGACAGCGCCGCCACGCCGGCCGGCCGTTCCAGATTGGCGTTGCGGGCTGCCAAGGCCACGGCGAAGGCAAGGCCGCCGCCGGCTTCGTCACCCGCCAGCAGGATGGAGCCGGACGGCACCCCATGGGCGATCAGGGCACGATAGGCATCCAGACCGTCGCGCACTGCCGCAGGAAACGGATTTTCCGGGGCCAGGCGGTAGCGCGGCACAAAGGCAGCAACGCCACTGGCTTGCACCAGCTTGGCTACCAGGCCGCGATGGCTTTCGGGCGAGCCGGCGACATAGCCGCCGCCATGGAAGTAGAGCATGGCGCGAAACTCGTCCTGCGCCTTGTGCCATTCTCCGGATATGGGCCCCAGACTTCCGGGCACCACCGCCACCGACGACGGGGTGCCGAATCGGGCGAACGACGCCTCGTAGCGGTCACGCACCGATTCAATGTCGGTGAGAGCGCCTTTGCCGGGCGGTTGCGATTGCCAGAAGGCCAAGAATTTTCCTTGCGAATAAGCCTATCAAGCTTAATGCGAAGGAAGCACAAGAAAAAGGCAGGGCACCTTTCGGCGCCCTGCCTTTCCGATTTTGGTTAAGCCAGCGCGCTTAGGCCGCTTTCTGACCTTCGATGGTCTTCAGTTCCGGCGCATTGATCTGGATGCGGCGGGCCTTCTTCTCTTCCGGCACGATACGTTCCAGGTCTATGTGAAGCAGGCCGTTTTCCAGGCGGGCGCTTCCGACCACCACATGCTCGGCAAGCTGGAACTGGCGCTCGAAGGCGCGGCCGGCAATGCCCTGATGGAGATAAGAGGGCTTGTCGCTTTCCTCGCGCTTGCCGGTGACGGTGAGGACATTGTCCTTCACTTCCACGCCGAGGTCCTTCTCGGCAAAGCCGGCCACGGCGACGGTGATGCGATAATGGTTCTCGTCGCTGCGCTCAATGTTGTAGGGGGGATAGCCCGGAGTGCCTTCGGCGGTCTCGAGCAGATTCAGCAATCGGTCAAAGCCGACAGTGGTACGGAAAAAGGGGGAATAGTCGTAACGCATGGGTCAACCTCCTAAAAAGCGTTGAATTGGAACCGACCCCATGAGGGCGGCCGGTGTTTTCAGGAAATAGGCGCGCCGGAACCAGGTTCAACCCCTTGAAAATGGGCAAATGCGCCCTAAAACCGGTGCTTATGCGGGCGGCAGAGCAAGCTTTCGAACCCCTGTTTTTCCAAGCTCCTGGCGCCCGGCTGCGGGCTGCCCGTTTTGAAGCAGATCCGGCGGTTTCCTTCCGTGGCCTCTGCGTGCTGCTGAACGGCCAGACCGAATTCATCGAGAAATATTTCGAGGTGATTGATGAACTGCGCCGCCGCGGCTTTGCTGTCGCCACCATGGACTGGCGCGGCCAGGGCGGCTCGGACCGGCTGCTCACGGATGACAGCCGCAAGAGCTATGTCCAGGACTTCGCCGAATATGATGCCGATCTGGCCGCTTTCATGCGAGAAGTCGTGGCCCCGATGGGCGACGCACGCCCCGTTGCTCTCGCCCATTCCATGGGCGCCCAGAATCTTTTGCGCGCCTTGGCGAGGAACCCCGGTGCTTTCGCCAAAGCCGTGCTGACGGCCCCGATGGTAGCGGTATCATTCCGCGGCAATGCCGTCTGGCTGGTGCGGCTGGTAACAGCGTTGCAGAACAGGATCGGGCGTGGGCCGGCCTGGGTCTGGGGGATGGAAGGGCGCGATCCTCACCGCATGAGCTTCGCGCAGCAGATGGTGACATCCGACCCTGTGCGCTTCGAGCGCACCCAGAGGATTTTGCGTGACCATCCGAACCTGAGGCTCGCCGGGGCGACCTGGGCCTGGCTGGCGGCGGCGATGCGCTCTATGGCGTGGTTGAAGACTGAGGCTTGCCGCATCACTACCCCATTGCTGGTGATAGGCGCCGGCGCCGACCGGATTGTGCTGACCCCGGAAACCAGGGCCTTCGCTGCCCGCATGCCCAACGCCCGCTATGTCGAGATCGCCGCTGCCGGCCACGAAATGCTGATGGAGCGGGATGCTTTCCGTGCCCAATGGTGGGCAGCGTTTGATGCCTTCATGAATTCCTGAAGACACTGTTCAAAATACCATGCCCCGGCCTCTCAAAGAGAAGCCGGGGCACGGCAGCCTTGCGAGCCTGGAAGGCCCGCAATCCTTATTGCGGCTGAGCCTGATCAGGCGGAACGGACGGAGCGGGGGCCGGCTGGGCAGCGGCCGGCGGCGGCAGAGCTTCATCCGGCGATGCCGATTGCTGGTTCAGAGGCGGATTGCCGGCCTGAACCGAAGCGGGCGGTGTCGGGCTTACAGGTTCGGGCACGTTCGAGGCTTGGTTCTCGACGGGTGCGGGCGCCTGAGGCGCAGCCTGCTCAACCGGTGCCGGAGTCATTGCCGGCATATTGCTCGCCGTGGTGGAGGCGGACTTCGGCGCCGGCATCACTTTCGGAGCATTGCTTATACTGGCCTGTTTGGTCACCGGTGCCGGTTTGACCACATCTGGCGCAATGGGCGCCGCGGCGGTCGGGGCCGGTGTGGTGGCCGACGGGGCGACCTCCTGCGCCGCAACCGGCGCCGGAGGTGTCATTGCCGCTGTCTTCGACGGCGCCGAAGGCTCCGGCAAATTCTTGTCGGCCACCACCGGCTGATCCTTCATGTATTGACTGATGCCGTAAGCCGCACCGATGCCGACCACCACCGCCACGGCCAGGCCGGCAAACAGCTTGCTTCGGCCTGTGCCCTGTTCTTCGGCTTCGTTGTTGATGTGGTAATTACCAAGGCCGCCATCATCAACGATCATAACATTTTCGCGGATCGGTTCATTGATAACGGAAGGGGAATCGACAAAGCGCGGCGCGCCGTCGTTTTGCGAGGGCGTGAAATCGCGTAGATCGCTCATGGTTTCTCCTGCTTAATCAGAAAAGGCTGCAGGAGTTGAACGTAGGGTCACATGGCGGGTTCCGCCGACTGCAAACAAAGGCAAATTAAGGCAGGTTTTATGGGCTTTGGTGGTCCTTTGCGGCGCAATCGTGGCAACGCGATGGAAAAATGACGGATGGTAACTCCGCCCTTCTCAGCCGGCGAGGAGCTTCACCGTTTGCTTATGTATGCGCCGATCGCCGCAGGCCAGCACGGCATCGCCCTCGCGCCAAGGCTCGCCCTTCCAGTTGCTGATGACGCCGCCCGCACCTTCGACCAGAGGAATCAGCGCAGCAATATCCCAGCGCGAGAGGGGCCCCTCCGCGACAATATCAATGAAGCCCATCGCCAGCATGGCGAAGATGTAACAGTCTCCGAGATAGCGGGTCAGACGAACCCTGCTCTTCGCCAACGAGAAGGCGGCCTGCTGCGATTGGTTCATGTAGGCGGACGGATCGGTAGAGCAGAGCACGGCTTCGGCCATATCGGGACATTCGCGCACCCTGAGCGGCGTGCGCCGGCCTGCCTGGTGCAGTTCGGCCTTGCCGTTCACACCGATAAAGCGTTCACCCAGCACCGGCTGGTCGAGAATTCCCAGCACCGGCACGTCATTTTTCTCCAGCGCAATCAGCGAGCCCCACTCATGACGGCCGGTGATGAAAGAGCGGGTGCCATCCACTGGGTCCAGCACCCAGCGCCAGCCGGAAGTGCCGGCCTTCTCGCCATATTCCTCACCGAGGATGGCGTCATCCGGTCGTTCGGCGCCGAGGATAGCGCGAATGACTCGCTCACCGCCCTTGTCCGCCTCCGTAACAGGATCGAATTTGTGACCCTCGCGCTCTTTGCTAGTTACCTCGATGCGCTGACGGAAATAGGGCCGGATCGCGGCGCCGGAGGCATCGGCCAGGCGGTTGGCGAAGGCAATGGTGGCGTCATCCACGGTCATGGGCGGACCCTAGCCGTGACGCAGCTTCAGATAAAGGATGGAGGCGGTGAAAGAGACACTAACGGCATTGGCGGCAATCAGCGGTCCATCGCCGATCAAAAGCCCATAGACCAGCCAGAGACCGTTGCCGAACACCATCAAGGAAAACATCGGCAAGGAAATGTCGCGGGTGGAGCGCGTGCGCCAGGCCCGGATCAATTGCGGCAGATAAGCGCCGGTGGTGCAGAGTGCGGCGGTGGCACCCAGGGCAGAAACAAGGTTCGGGCTCATGGCGTCGCCAGAAGCCTCACACCTCGGCCGCCTGTTTGGCGCGCTTGCGCAAATGGGGCAGCAGTTCGCGCTTGCGCAGGCGGATATTCTGCGGCGTCACCTCCACAAGTTCGTCATCCTCGATATAGGCCATCGCCTGTTCCAGCGTCATCGGCACAATGGGCGTGAGGCGCACCGCCTCGTCCTTGGAAGTCGTGCGGATATTGGTGAGCTGCTTGGCCTTGGTGGGATTGACATCCAGGTCGTTGTCCTTGGCATTCTGGCCGATGATCATGCCCTGATAGACGCGCGTGCCGGGCGTCACAAACAACTTGCCGCGCTCTTCCAGGTACCAGAGGCCATAGGCCACCGCCTCCCCGTCCTCGGTGGAGATCAAGACGCCGTTGACGCGGCCGCCCACCGCGCCCTTGTGCGGCGCATAGGTGAGGAACATGCGGTTCATCACGCCGGTGCCGCGGGTATCGGTAAGAAATTCGCCGTGATAGCCGATCAGGCCGCGGGCCGGGGCATGAAAGACGATGCGGGTCTTGCCGGCGCCGGTGGGGCGCATGTCGGTCATCTCGCCCTTGCGCTGGGAAATTTTCTCAATCACGGTGCCGGTATAGGCATCGTCCACGTCCACCGTCACTTCCTCGATCGGTTCCAGCTTTTCGCCATTCTCAGTCTTGAACAAAACCCGCGGCCGGCTGATGGAAAGTTCGAAGCCTTCGCGGCGCATGGATTCGATTAATACGCCCAACTGCAATTCGCCCCGTCCCGCTACTTCAAAAGCGCCGTCGCCGGTTTCGCGCACCTTCAGCGCAACATTTCCTTCGGCCTCACGAAACAGCCGGTCTCGGATGACGCGGGATTGCACCTTGTCTCCTTCGCGGCCCGCCAGGGGGCTGTCATTGACCGCCAGGGTCATGGCCAGGGTGGGCGGATCAATGGGATGAGCGGGAATTGCCTCTTCCACCGTCAGATCGCAAAGCGTGTCGGCAACTGTGGCCGTTTCGAGCCCCGCGATGGCGACGATGTCGCCGGCTTCAGCCCGCTCCACCGGCACACGCTGTAAACCCCGGAAGGCCAGCAGCTTGGTGACGCGCGCTTTTTCGATCACTTCGCCGGTGCGGGACAGCACCTTGATGTTGCGATTGGTGGTGATAACGCCGGATTCAATGCGGCCGGTGAGGATGCGGCCCAGGAAATTGTCCGCCTCCAGCGTCGTCACCAACATCTTGAAAGGATGCTCGTCGCCGGCGAATTTCTGCGGCTTGGGCGGCGGCACATCCTCCACGATGCGGCGGAACAGCGGCGTCAGGTCCTTGCGCTCGTCCTCCAGTTCGTCAACCGCCCAGCCGTTGCGGCCCGAAGCATAGAGATGATGGAAGTCGAGCTGATCGTCATTGGCTTCCAGCGACAGGAAAAGGTCGAAGATGGATTCCAGCGTTTCCTTGGGCTGGGCATCGCTGCGATCAATTTTGTTGATCACCACGATGGGTTTGAGGCCCAGCTTCAACGCCTTGGAAAGCACGAACTTGGTCTGCGGCATGACACTTTCGGCGGCGTCCACCAGCAGAACCACCCCATCCACCATGGAGAGAATGCGCTCCACCTCGCCGCCGAAATCGGCGTGACCGGGGGTGTCCACCGTGTTGATGCGCACCCCATTCCATTCCACGCTGGTGCACTTGGCCAGGATGGTGATGCCGCGCTCCCGCTCCTGATCGTTGGAGTCCATCGCGCGCTCCGCCATTTGCTGGTTCTCGCGCACCGAGCCGGACTGTTTCAGCAACTGGTCCACCAAGGTGGTCTTGCCATGGTCAACATGGGCGATGATGGCGATGTTGCGAATATCCATGACCGGTTGGGAACTCTCGGAATCAAAGAAATGGTGGAAAAGCGGGGGCTTATAGCCATGGTGAAGGACGGGGAGCAAACGGAACCAACGCGCACCGGCCGCAAAACCGAGACAATTGTGAGAAACTTTTTGTCTAAGATTGCCCCAGGGGCGGACTAAGAGCCGCTGCCCATTGGGTTTTTTGCGTCAGGGACAGAAGACAAACGCGGCATTTCCGCACCCGGCCTTGTACCCGGCGCGGTTTCTTGCCACCACGCCGTCCGTCACAGTGCAAACGACAGCAGCAGAAGGCTTTCGCAGGTCGCCATGAGTTCTCAGTCTCCCCGGCCGCAAGACAAACTGGTGGCGCGCGCCCCTGAGCCGGCCCGTCGTTCTTGGCGCAGCCTGACGTTTGGCGGCGCCGCCCTTGCTTTGCTGCTGGGCGGCTACTGGTATTTTACCCATGAAAGTGCGCCCCGGGTAACCGGACCGCGCCGCGATGCGGCCGCGCCGGTGCGGGTGGCCCGGGTCGAGCGTCGCGACATGGCGGTGGTGGAGCGCACCATCGGCACGGTGGTAGCCAACTCCAACGTTCAAGTGACGGCGCGGGTGCAAGGCCAGCTTCAGGCCGCCTATTTCAAGGAAGGCCAGCTCGTCAAAAAAGGCCAATTGCTGTTCCAGATTGATCCGCGCCCCTATCAGGCGGCGCTGGACAGTGCCCTGGCCAACCAGGCTTCAGCCGAAACCAAGATGAATCGCTACAAGAATCTGGTAGGCTCGAACGCCATCGCCCAGATGACCTATGACGATGCCCAGGCCGCCTATCTCATCGCCAAGGCTGCGGTGGATACGGCCAGGCTCAATCTGGAATATACCCGCATCACCTCGCCGGTGAACGGCAAGACCGGTGCGATCCTGGTGCAGCCCGGCAATCTGGTGACCCCTTCAGCCAGCGTGGGTGCCTCGGCCTTGGTCAACATTACCGAGATCCAGCCAATCAAGGTGTCGTTCGCCCTGCCCCAGGCAGATCTGCCGCGCATTCAGGCACGGGCTCATATGCCCGGAGGTCTTACCGCTCAGATCAAGCTGCATGATGCCGGCGGCAGCGACATGAGCGCGCCGGTGGATTTCGTCAACAAC
Source organism: Alphaproteobacteria bacterium (assembly GCA_019242275.1). Taxonomy (GTDB): domain Bacteria; phylum Pseudomonadota; class Alphaproteobacteria; order Micropepsales; family Micropepsaceae; genus Rhizomicrobium. The sequence goes on along the minus strand of JAFAVT010000172.1, from coordinate 1,394 downwards.
GCAGTCGCCGGCAACAGCGGCACCATCGAGTTGCGCGCCAGCTTCGCCAATCAGGACGCCGCCCTGGTGCCCGGTCAGCTGGTGGATGTCGTCGTCGAGCTTGCCAACCTGCCCAATGCGCTGGTGGTGCCGTGCGATGCAGTGAACAACGGACCGGACGGCCAGTTCGTCTATGTGGTTACGCCTGACATGACGGCACAGGAGCATGCGGTGAAGCTTTTGTTCGATGACGGCGCGTTCGCCGCCATCTCCAGCGACATCCATGAAGGCGACCGCGTCATCACCCAAGGCCAGTTGCGCGTGCTGCCGGGCGGCAAGGTTTCGCTGGGCAGAGGTGGCCGCGGCGAAGGCGGCGCAAGCGAAGGCCGGCGCGGCGGACGTGGCGGGCGCCGCGGCGGTGGTCGCAGCGGCGGCGGGCGGAACGACGGCTGATGACCAATATTTCAAAAGGGTTCATCGAACGGCCGGTCATGACCACGCTGGTTATGGCGGCAATGATCATCTTCGGCATCTTCGGTTACTTCCAGTTGCCGGTTTCCGACCTGCCCAATTTTGACTTTCCCACCATATCCGTGATGGCCGGCCTGCCGGGCGCCGATCCCGAAACCATGGCCTCCGCCGTCGCGTCGCCGCTGGAAAATCAATTCTCCACCATCAACGGCATTGACTCGATGACGTCATCCTCGAGCCAAGGCCGCACGAACATCACCATCCAGTTCAGCCTGGACCGCAATATTGATGCCGCTGCCCAGGACATTCAGACGGCGATCAGCGCGGCGACGCGGCAATTGCCGCGGGCGATGCCCTCGCCGCCTACCTTCCGCAAGCAAAATCCGGCTGACCTGCCCATCCTCTACATTGCCCTGACTTCGGATACGCTGGAGCGGTCTAAGCTGGATGAATACGCAGAAACCCTGCTGGCGCGGCAGATTTCCACCATTGACGGCGTTGCCCAGGTCCAAGTGGCCGGTTCGGCCCAGTATGCCGTACGGGTTCAAGCCGACCCTTCTGCCCTGGCAGCGCGCAATATCGGCTTTGATGCTTTGGTCAATGCCATCTCCGGCGCCAATGTCAACCAGGCCACCGGCGCACTTAATGGCGGCACCAAGTCGGCAATTATTCACGCCAATGGCCAGCTCAACAATGCAGGGGAATTTCGCCGCCAGATAATAACCTATCGCGGCGGCGCTCCCGTGCGGGTGGGCGATGTCGCCGATGTGCAAGATAGCGTGAGCAATCCTTATGCCGGCAGTTGGTACAAGGGCAAACCGGCCATCATTCTCTATATTTCCCGGCAGCCCGGCTCCAACACCAACAAGACCATAGACGCCATCAAGGCGGTCTTGCCCCAGTTCCAGCAGACTTTGCCGCCCAGCGTAAATTTATCGGTGATC
>JAFAVT010000013.1 GCA_019242275.1 Alphaproteobacteria bacterium | reverse complement strand
TCGGCCTCAAAAAGGTAATGGGTGACGCTGCCGACCTTGACCTCCTGCACCTCTTCCACTTGCTGGGCCGCCACATCGAGCGCATGACGGATATGGGCAGTGGGGTCTTTTTTGTCCTGCGCCTGCTGGATGATGCGCTGGACATTTTCTTCGTCAAAGCGGCGCAGCCGCGGCAGGCCATAGCGGTAGAACAGCAGCCCCGCCAGGATCAGCGCGGCCATCGCGTACACGTCGGTCATGCCTGCCCCTTCCGCGCAGTCTGCTCACCCTTCGACAAGCTCAGGGTGAGGATTATAAAAAGAATCCTCATGCTGAGCCCTTCATCCCGAGCCCGTCGAGGGACGAAGCATGAGGGGCATGAACGCCGTGCCCCTTGGCCAGATAGCCCTCCGACTGCATTTCCGCAAGGCGGGACGCCGTGCGGCGGAAGGCGTCCGAACCGCTGCCGGCCGGATAAAGCCCATCGGGCGCCGCCGCCGCCGAACAGACCAGCTTCACGCCTTCGTCATAGAGCGTGTCAATCAACAGGATGAAGCGCCGCGCCTCGTTGCGCCTGGTCTCGTCCATAACCGGGATATGGTCAATAAAGACCGTATGAAAGTTCTGGGCAACGGCGAGATAGTCCGCCACGCCCAGGGGCCTGGCACAGAGTTCGTCAAAATTGAAACGTGCCGCGCCCCGGCCGGCCCGGGGCACAGCGAGCGTGCGCCCCAGCACCGCCAGCGAGGCCGGCTTCCCAGCGCCGCCCGCCAGTTGCCCCCAGGCGGCATCCATCGCCGCATCAGCTTCTTGCGACAATGGCATCAGATATACTGCAACATCTCTCAACCCCTGCAGCCGGTAATCGGTGGGACCCTTCAGCGATACCACCTCCATCCGGGCTTTGATCGCATCAATGAAAGGTAAAAAAAGCTGCCGGTTGAGCCCGCCTTCATACAAGTGCTCCGGCGCCGTGTTACTGGTCGCCACGATCACCATCCCGGCGGCGAAGAACTGCTCGAATAGCCGCCCCAGGATCATGGCATCGGCGACATCGGTCACCTGGAATTCGTCAAAGCACAGCAGACGCACCTCCCTGGCGATGGCCCGGGCAACGGGCACAATAGGATCGTCCACACCTTTAAGCCGCATGGCATGGATGCGGGCATGAATGTCGGTCATGAAGGCATTGAAATGCCGCCGCTGCTTCTTTGCTTCCGGGGCATCCTCGAAGAACAGGTCCATCAGCATGGTCTTGCCGCGCCCGACATCGCCCCAGATATAAAGACCCTTCGGCGCGCTCCGCTTGCCGAACCAGAGAAAGCGTTTGGGCTTCAACGCATTCGCCAGCTTCTGCAATTTGGCTGCGGCTGCCGCCTGGGCCGCGTCGGGCTTCAGTTCGCCCTGGGCCAGGGCGGTGATATAGGCCGAAGCGGTCATGCCCCTTCGTCCAGCAGGCGCCGCGCCAGCTCGGCATGCAGCCGCTCAACCATGCGGCCCCGGAAGGCGATCACGCCCTTGTTCCGGTTTTCCGGCTTGTCGAATTCGTCCAACAGCGCCTGCGCTTCCGCGATGTCTTCCGCCGAGGGCGCGAAAGCGGCGCGCGCTGGTTCAATCTGCGAAGGATGAATCAGGGTTTTGCCGTCAAAGCCGAAGTCGCGCCCCAGGGCGCAGTCGGCAGCAAAGCCGGCCGCATCGGAAATGTCGTTCCAGGTCGCATCCAACGCCAGGCAATCATGGGCCCGGGCCGCCGTCACCAGTGCTGCCATGGCGTAATGCAGATTGGTGCGGTCCGGCCGCTGCCGCCCGCCCATGTCCTTCAGCAGGTCGTTTGCCCCCATCATCAGGGCCGCTGCGCCTGCGGCAATTTCCGCCACATGCAGCACCGCCGCCGGGGTCTCGATCATCGCCCATAGCGGCTTACTGCCCGCCAGCAGCCGGGCCGCTGTCAGATCGGCGGCGCCTTCTACCTTCGGCAGCAGAAGGGCATCGGCGCCGGCAGCCACTTTCAGGTCGGCGACGCCATGGTCGCCGGTGAGGGGGTTGATCCGCACCACGGCCATCCGGCCCGGCGGCTTTTCTGCCAGCCAGCCCCGCACCGCGTCGCGCGCACTCTCCTTCTCTTTCGGCCCAACCGCGTCTTCAAGGTCGAGGACCACAGCATCCACGGGCAGAATGCGCGCCTTCTCCAGCGCCCGGAGATTGCTTCCCGGAACGAAGAGCGCAGTTCTGATCCGGGACGGACTTATTCGACGCCTTCCACCAGCACGAATTCGCCGTCGCTCACCGACTGGCGGATTTTGCGCGCTTCGGTGTATTCCGGCGAATTGTAGCAGGCCAGTGCATCCTCCATGGAGGCGAACTCGATAACGACATTGCGAGCGCGCGACGCCCCTTCCAGGACTTCGGTCTTGCCGCCGCGCGCCAGAAACTTGGCGCCATAGCGTTGATAGGCGGGCCGCCCGGTTTCGACATATTTCTTGTAGGCTTCGGGGTCGCGGACATCCACGCGGGCGATCCAATAACATTTTGGCATCATGAACTCCTGAGAAGTTTGCGGTTGATGAGCGCTTCGGCGATTTGCACCGCATTGGTGGCGGCGCCCTTGCGCAAATTATCGGCCACCACCCACAGCGACAGCCCGTTCTCCACCGTCGGATCCTTGCGGATACGGCTGACATACGTGGCGTCCTCGCCGGCGCATTCCAGCGGCGTCGCGTAACCGCCATCTTCCCGCTTGTCCACCACCAGCACGCCGGGGGCGGCACGCAGCGCATTGCGGGCCTGTTCGGCGGTGATCGGCTTTTCGAATTCGATGTTCACCGCTTCGCTATGGCCGATGAAGACGGGCACCCTGACGCAGGTGGCCGTTACCTGGATATCGGGATCGAGAATCTTCTGCGTCTCCACCGCCATCTTCCATTCCTCCTTGGTCAGGCCGGAATCCAGAAAAACGTCAATATGCGGAATGACGTTGAAGGCGATCTGTTTGGTGAAGGTCCCCACTTCCACCGGATCGGCGACAAAGACGGCGCGGGTCTGGCGGAACAACTCGTCCATCGCTTCCTTGCCGGCACCGGAGACCGATTGATAGGTGGACACCACCACCCGCTTGATGGTGGCCAGGTCATGCAACGGTTTCAGCGCCACCACCAGCTGGGCCGTGGAGCAGTTGGGATTGGCGATGATGCCTTTCTTGATCCCGTCCAGCGCCGACGCATTGACTTCCGGCACCACCAGCGGCACCGCCCGGTCCATGCGCCAGGCGCTGGAATTGTCAATCACAATGCAGCCGGTGGCGGCGATCTTTGGCGCCCACTCCTTGGCGATGCTGCCGCCGGCGCTCATCAGGCAAAGATCGGTGCCTTTGAAGTCGTAATAGTCCAGCGCCTTGACTTTGAGGGTGGCGTCGCCGAACGAGACCTCGGTGCCGACGGAGCGGGTTGAGGCCAGGGCCACCACTTCGCTGGCAGGAAACTGCCGCTCCACCAGCACCTGCAACATTTCGCGTCCGACATTGCCGGTGGCGCCGACAACCGCAACTTTGTATGCCATTTCCACCCCTGTTATCGGGGCAGAGCAATACTAAAGCGGTGCGGTCAGGGAAAGGCCGTCAATGGCGCCACTGCAGCCGCAGCATGCTGCCGTTGAAATTAAGGCTGGGGGCGAAACGGTCTGACGGCCGGGCCAAGTCTACGCCGCCATCACGCAGACCCAAACTGTGCGCCGCCTGCTCTGAATAAGTCATGGGATAGGGGGACGGTGCTGCCGGTTGCGCCATCACGGACTGCGGTTGGACCAAGGGCTTGAAGGTGATGCCGCCGCTGCCGGGGGTGCGCTGCTCCGCCAGCGCGGCCGTGCTGAAGGCCAGAAGGGCAAAGCATATTGCGAAGCGGCCTTTCCCGGACATCCTGCGGAACCTTGCGCGTCAGCAAGAAAACGCGCGGCCGCACCGCTTTGTTGCAACATTTGGTAAAGATTCCGGAGCAGCAAGCCTTGGCGCCGCCGCCGCCACCGGCATAAGCTCGCCGCCGCTGTTGGAATCGGATTGCCTCTCATGCCCCATCTTCTGCGCCGCGCCGGTGCCTTCGCGGCCTTGACCGCCCTTGCCGCAAGCGCGGCCGAGGCGGCGCCCACCCGCTGCGCCAATGCGGCCGAAGTCTCGGCCATCCAGGTTTCTGCCGTGCAGCAGGAGCTGACCGATGCGGCGCTGGCCTGCGGCCCCGGCGCCGTGGCGAACTTCAACCGCTTCCAGACTGTGTTTCAGAAAGAGCTCCGCCGCTCCGACGCGCTGCTGCTGGCCATGTTCAAACGCCTGAACGGCGTATCGGCGGGCAATGCCGCCTATGACGCCTACAAAACTCGCGCCATTGCCCATGCCGAGCAGCGCCGCACCAAACCCGGCGCGCATGACAGTTTCTGCGCCGCCGCGCAGATTGTCTTTGAAGCCGCGCTGGCGCCTGACAAACCGGTGCTGGAAGATTTCGTTTCCGGCGTGCCGGTGTTTGAGCAGAACCCGGTGGACGCCTGCGAGATCAATGTAACGTTGACATTGCAAGGCGTGCAGGCGGGGGCTGCGATAGCGCCGACGCCACGTCCGCGGCTTGCGAGCGATCCGGCAGACGATAGCGGTCTGTTTCCGCGATAAGGCAGCGCCGCGGAATGCGCGTCTTGCGATTTCTGGATTTTCGAAATCTCCGCAGTGGGCTTTCGCGCGAGCGCCGCAGCCAAGCGGCCCGAACGCCGAGCGCGCAGCGCGAAGGCCGCACGGAGGGGATCACTAAAAATCCCGTCATTGGCAGCGAGCACAAACGAAAAGGGCGGGTCGCAAGACCCGCCCTTTCGCATTCCAGTCTGAGCTAGATCAACCGCCCAGGTCGATCACAGCACGGCGGTTCTTGGGCTCGCGCACGCCCGGCCCGGTCGGAACCAGCGGGTCGTGGAAGCTCTTGCCCTCGATGGCAATGCCGCCGGCTGAGATGCCCTGACGGACCATTTCGTCCTTCACGGCATTGGCCCGGCGGATGGACAGGGCTTGGTTGTACTTGTCCGAACCCACCGTGTCGGTGTGACCGGTGACCATGATCCGCACTGAGCCCAGAGTCTTGGCGGCCGCAACGGCCTCCGTGACGGTGCTCTGTGCTTCCGCCGTGAGGTTCGACTTATCAAAGTCGAAGAACACGATGTAGGTCTTCGCCGGCGGAGGTGGCGGAGGGGGGGGCGGCGGCGGCGGCGGCGGGGGAGGCGGCGGCGGCGGCGGCGGCGGCGGGGGAGGCGGCGGCGGCGGGGGAGGTGGCGGCGGCGGGGGCGGCGGCGGCGGCGGCGGAGGCGGCGGGGCCGCGAACGACCACCGCAGACCGACCTTCACGGCCTGATCGTCATACTTCGCCTTGAAC
>JAFAVT010000047.1 GCA_019242275.1 Alphaproteobacteria bacterium | reverse complement strand
TGCCGCTCTCGACCACACAGCGGGCTATCATCTCGCCCCGACGTGAGCCACGCACCGAGCCTGTTCTTTCCGTGAAGTGCGCCGGTGTATAGCCTTTGCGAAAGCGAGCAAAGGCTTCCGCCATGGAAAAGCCCGGATCAGCCATCTCGGCATAGCGGCCCAGGGCGTTGCCATGCTGGCTTTCCTCGATGCCCCATTGCTCAATAGCGGCCAAAGTCTCTGGTCCCGCGTCATGGAAGACGCGCTTGAGATAGGCGACATAGTCGGGGGCGTTGTACTCGACCAGGGCAGCGCTCTTGACGGCGGCCAGCAGGCCGGCGTCAACCCGCGAGGGGTCGAACCAGTCCCAATGCACTTCGTCCAGGGTCCAGCCCTGCTTATAGACGGTGGCGCCCGTCATACGTGGTCCCAACCTTTTCAACGCCTTATAACAAAATTCGCGGGTTTGGTGAAACCGTCACAATAGCCCTCTGCCACCGTTGGCCGGCGGCGACAATGAAATTACGGTCATTTGACGGTTCAGCGCAGGATGTCAGGGTCGGTCAAAAGGCCGCCCGCACCAGCTTGAGGTCATCCACAAGCTGTGCGGCCCGCAATCTGTCAGTATCGGTTTCGGCAGCCAGCTCATCCTCCTGCGCGTCCTTGATGCGCTGGTCGAGCACGGCAATATCCAGTTCAGTCATGGGGATGGCTTCTTCGGCCAGCACCGTGATTTTGGCGGGGCCGATTTCGGCAAAGCCGCCGCGGATGAAATACCGCTCATCCTTGCCGTCGGTGTTCACGTCAATCATGCCGGCGCGCAGGGTGGTCACCACGGGCGAATGGCCTGCCATCACGCCCATATAGCCCTCGGTGCCCGGCACCGTGACCATGTCGGCGCTGGCCGAGAGCAGCAGCTTCTCTGGCGAGACCAGGTCGAAGGCAATTTTCGTGTTCGCCATTAGGCCGCCTTGGCCGTTTCGGCCGCCATCTTCTGGGCCTTCGCCACGACTTCCTCAATGGCGCCGACCATGTAGAAGGCCTGTTCCGGGTACTGGTCGCATTCGCCATCCACGATCGCCTTGAAGGATCGGATGGTGTCGGCCAACTCGACGAACTTGCCGGGCGAGTTGGTGAACTGCTCGGCGACAAAGAAGGGTTGCGACAGGAAGCGGCCGATCTTGCGGGCGCGCGCTACCACCAGCTTGTCGTCTTCCGACAGCTCGTCCATACCCAGAATGGCGATGATGTCCTTCAGGGCTTTGTATTGCTGCAGCACTTCCTGGACGCGACGGGCCACCTGGTAATGCTCCTCGCCAATCACTTGCGGATCAAGAATGCGAGAGGTCGAATCCAACGGGTCCACCGCGGGGAAGATGCCTTGGGCGGCGATATCGCGCGAAAGCACGGTGGTGGCATCCAGATGAGCGAATGACGTTGCGGGGGCCGGGTCGGTCAAGTCGTCAGCGGGCACATAGATCGCCTGTACCGAGGTGATCGAGCCCTTGGTGGTGGACGTAATGCGCTCCTGCAAGTTGCCCATCTCGGTCGCTAAGGTAGGCTGGTAGCCAACGGCGCTGGGAATGCGGCCCAAAAGCGCCGACACTTCCGAACCGGCTTGAGTGAACCGGAAGATGTTATCAATGAAGAGCAAACAATCCTTGCCTTCAACATCGCGGAAATATTCCGCCTGGGCCAGACCGGTGAGAGCGACACGGGCGCGCGCGCCCGGCGGCTCGTTCATCTGGCCATAGACAAGAGCGCACTTCGAACCCGCGGTCGAGCCGGCCTTTTTGGGATCCACATTGACGTTCGACTCGATCATTTCGTGATAAAGATCGTTGCCTTCGCGGGTGCGTTCACCGACGCCGGCCAGCACGGAATAACCGCCATAGGCTTTGGCGATGTTGTTGATCAGTTCCTGCATGGTGACGGTCTTGCCGACGCCGGCGCCGCCGAACAACCCGATCTTGCCGCCCTTGGTGTACGGGCAGAGCAGGTCTATCACTTTGATGCCGGTGACCAGAACTTCGGCGGTGCCCGCCTGTTCCGAGAAAGTCGGTGCCTCGCGGTGGATCCCTGCCATATGCTCGCTGGAGATCGGGCCGGCTTCGTCAATCGGCTCGCCAATCACGTTCATGATGCGGCCAAGGCAGGCCGGCCCGACCGGTACGCGGATGGGACCGCCGGTATCAACCACTTCCTGACCGCGGGTGAGGCCTTCGGTCGTGTCCATGGCGATGGCGCGCACGGCGTTCTCACCCAAATGCTGCGCCACTTCGAACACCAGACGGACTTCCTTGCCGGTCTTGGCGTCAATGTTCTTGGTCTCCAGCGCGTTCAGGATGGCCGGGAGTTCGCCTTCGGAGAACTCCACGTCCACGACGGCGCCGATGACCTGGGCGAGACGGCCTTTTGCGTTGCTCATGACTTTACCTTTCTAAACAGCAGCGGCGCCGGAGATGATTTCAATCAACTCCTTGGTGATCTGCGCCTGACGGGTACGGTTCATCTGGATGGTGAGGGCCTTGATCAGGTCCCCGGCATTGCGGGTGGCATTGTCCATCGCCGTCATCTGGCTGGCGAAGAAACCGGCCTGGTTTTCCAGCATCGCGGCGAGGATCTGGACGCGGATATTCTGCGGGAGCAGCGCGGTCAGGATGGTGTCCTCATCGGGCTCATATTCGTAGAACGGAGCAGGGCCGCCGCCGGCTTCAACTTGGGCGGGGATCAACTGCACCAGGCGCGGCGTTTGCGTCACCACCGATTTGAATGCGGAGTGGACCAGCGTCACGACATCAAACTCGCCCGCCATATAGGCGTCCAGCACACGCTGAGCGATAGGTTTCACCAGCGCCAGGTTAGGCGCCTTCAGGCCAACCTCATAGCTTTCGAGAAAGCGATTGCTCCACGCCCGGCGCAGGCCGTCGCGGGCCTTGCGGCCGATGGGGAGGATTTTCACATCCTTGCCCTCTGCAAGCAGAGCAGTGATCTTTTCCCGCGCAGCGCGGATTATCGAGGAATTGAACCCACCGGCCAATCCGCGGTCTGACGTAGCGACGATCACAAGATGGCGCCGGTCCGAGCCCGTGCCGGCCAACAGCAGCGGCGCTGAAGGACCGGCAACGCCCGCCGCCAGATTCGCGATGACATTCTGCATCCCCCGCGCATAGGGACGGGCCGCCTCGGCCGCATGCTGGGCGCGGCGCAGCTTGGCTGCTGCCACCATCTGTAGCGCTTTGGTGATCTTCTGCGTGGATTTCACGCTTCCGATCCTGGTTCTCATTTCCTTGACGGACGCCATGGCGTGCCAATATTCCTGACTTAAAGGACTTCCAAAAGGCTAAGAGAACGACTTGGAGACTTCGTCCAGCGCCTTCTTCAGCAAGGCTTCAAGATCGGGCGTCAGAGCCTTCTCCTTGCGGATGCCTTCCAGGAACTGCGGATAGGAAGCCTTCAACTTCGACAGCAGCGCATCCTGGAATGCCTGGACGCGGGCGGTGGGGAAGGGGTCGAGATAGCCGCGCGTGCCGGCATAAATGACGGCGACCTGCTCCTCCACGGCAAAGGGCTTGTATTGCGGCTGCTTCAAGAGCTCAGTCAGACGCTCGCCCCGCGCCAGCATCTTCTGGGTGGCGGCGTCGAGGTCAGAACCGAACTTGGCGAAGGCCGCCATCTCGCGATACTGGGCCAACTCGCCCTTGATGGGGCCGGCAACGGTCTTCATCGCCTTGATCTGGGCCGACGAACCCACGCGCGAAACCGAAATACCGACATTCACCGCCGGACGAATGCCCTGGTAAAACAGGTCGGTCTCCAGGAATATCTGGCCGTCGGTGATGGAGATCACGTTGGTGGGAATATAGGCCGACACGTCGTTGGCCTGGGTTTCGATGACGGGCAGGGCGGTCAGCGAGCCCGAACCATTGTCTTCGTTCAGCTTGGCGGCGCGTTCCAGAAGGCGGCTGTGGAGATAGAAAACGTCGCCCGGATAGGCTTCGCGGCCTGGCGGACGGCGCAGGAGCAGCGACATCTGGCGATAGGCG
>JAFAVT010000132.1 GCA_019242275.1 Alphaproteobacteria bacterium | reverse complement strand
CCGCAATGATGATTTCACCAGCCGGCACATCGGAAACCGAAAAATCCAGATAGGCGTCGTTACCGTCAGTCCAGCGGCTGCCTTCCTCCGGCGGCGAAAAGCCGCCGCCGGCCATGGCATTGCCGTTGCCGTCCCTGCCGAAATCGTAGCGCGCGCCCAACTGCAACACGGGAAGGTGCAAAACCTGATCACGGGGACAATCCCCAAATCCCGTCAGCACAAGCTGTCCGGGCCGTACGGGCGCCGCTTTAAGGTTATGTTCCGCCAGAAATCGCGCGCCGGCGCGAAATACCGGGGCGATATCCCGGCATTGCGCAGGTCCCGCCCAGGTCGGCGGAAAATTGCCCGAATAGCCATTCAAGGTGCGGATGCCCAGTTTGACAGCCAGCCATTCGGCGTCCATCTGCGCCGCTTCCCAGGTGTAGATGCCGGCGCGCTCAGCCGGCGGCGCCGCCGCGACCAGGATCGCATTCGGCGGCAATGCTCTGGGCAAGGCCGCAGCGAACACCGCTTCGCGCGCTTGCCAGGCGGCGATATCAGAGGCGTCCGATTTGATGGCGCATGCCTCCACCACCAGAAAGGCGACAGTAACCGCCGCCGCCGCTCGCATCAGCAGGCGGTTGGCCTCTGCGGCCATGAAATCATCCAGCATGAGACCAAGCAGCGCCCCCAGCGGAAACAGGCTGAGCAGAATGACCCGCGAGGCGGCACGCAGCGCTTCGAAACCGGGCACGAAATAAAGCGGATAGAAAAGCGTCAAGCCCCCAAGACAGACGGTCAGTCCGGTGAGGAGCACCAGACACAGGAGCATTTGTCCTGCCAGAGGCCGGCGACACCGCGCGGCTGCCGAGCAGGCAAACCAGCCCACAGAGATCAAGGCCGGCAAACCCGGAAACAGATTCTGTTCCGCCAGATTGGGAGCCGGAATGATGGTATAAAGATATGGCCAGATCTCGGAACGGCTGGTCAGCAGATAGGATTGCGGGCGCGGCAATCCGCTGGAAACTGTTTGCCAACTGCGCCGAAAGCCATAAAGCCGTTCCACCTCGATATAGGGAATGGCAACTACGAGCAGGAGGGCAGCCGCGAGGGCAAAAAGAACCGCAGCTCCGGTAGCTTCGCGAAATGTCAAGGCGCGAAGACCGGAAAGGATCGGGGACACAAACCCAGCGCGCCGCGCAAGAATGATGGCGATGACCAGGCACGCCAGCAGCAGAAAAAGCAGCAACCCGAGATAGATGTTCACCGCAAGCTGCAGCGAAAGAAAAAGCATGCAAGCCGCGGCATCGGTCAAACGGCCCCGCATCAGGAAGCGGTGCGCCGTCAGCATGGCGGGGGGCACCCAAAGCCGGTAAAGCAGGTTCGGATGCATGGTCTGAACCGTGACGGGAAGCGCGAAGGTGAAAAGGAATGCGCCTGTGGCCGCGCCGAGCGGGCTTAGTCCAAAGCGGCGCAGGCACCAGAAACTGCTCGCATAGACCAGGACGAAACCCATGTTGAACCAGAATTGCAGTGCCTGATAAGGGTTGGCCCCTGCACCCCGCGCCAGCAAATAGAATGCGCCCTGGCCCCAATAGGTGTCGGTGAAGTTGGTTGCCCGAGGCCAGGGATAAAAAATCGGGAGATTGAGAAAATCCGCGCTTCGGCCGTGCAGAACATTTTCCACGCAGCGCCATAGATATTCCAGCAGAGCAAGGTTGATCCGGCCATCAACCAGATCGCCGGGAAGCTTGTTGCCGAAAGCCAGGGGGCGAAGAATGAAGGCAATCCCGATTGCAAGAAACAGCAGCGCAATGAGCAGCTCGCGCACCAGCATGTTGCGGGCAAAGGGCCCGATCACTTTATTTGGTCTCAGGGATGGGAAGTCCATCTAAGGCTCGATATTGCTGGTTCCGGTATGGCTATTGCCGGTGCAGCCGTCACTGTTCTTCCTTTAAAATCGCGGCGATCGCCGTCAGCAAGCCTTCAAAATCCTCGGGCCTGACGGCGCCAATGCATCCGATGCGCAAAGTGCTCTCACCGGTCAGCTTTCCAGGATAAATAAGATAGCCCTTTTGAGCCAGTGCAGCATAGAAAGCGGCAAAGCTCAGGGGAAATCCCGCCGGCATGCGGAAGGTGGCAATGATCGGCGCCTGCACCGCTTCATCCAGGTAAAGACTGAAGCCCAGCCGTTTCATCCCCGCCAACAGGGTGGCAAAATTTTCGCGATAACGTGCCAGCCGCGCCGTGGGGCCCCCTTCCGCTTCCAGCAGCGCCAGCGCCTTCACCGCGGCCGCCACCACTTGCACCGGCGGGGTAAAGCGCCACTGCCCGTTACTCTCAAAGCCCTGCCATTGCGCTTTCAGGTCCAGGCTCAGCGAAGCGGCGGGGCCGGCCTTTTCCAGTGCCGTGCGTTCCACCAGCGCAAAGCCGATCCCCGGCGTTCCTTCCAGGCACTTGTTGACGCTGGCCAGCACCGCCGTGACTTTGGTTTTTCGCAAATCAAGGGCCAAGGCGCCAAAACTGCTCATCGCATCCACGATCAGCGCCCGCCCCGCTTCCGCCGTGACGCGGGCAACCTCCTCCAGCGGGTTGAGAATGCCGGTGGTGGTTTCGCAATGCACCAGGCCGACATGGCTGATCGCCGGATCAGCTTTCAGCCTGGCTTGCACTTGCGCGGCATCAACCGGCCGGTCCTGCGGCCAGCGCAAAAACTCCACCGCCCGGCCCAGCCGTGCCGCGATGGTGCCCATCCGTGCGCCATAGACGCCGTTTTCCAGCACCAGCAGCTTGTCCTTAGGGCCAACCAGCGTTCCCACTGCGGCCTCAACCACATAGGTACCGCTGCCCTGGATGGGCACGCAGATATGCGAAGCTTCGCCGCCGGCCAGCGCCAGCAAGCTTTGGCGCAACTGCGCGGTCAGGGCGATAAAGGCCGGATCGCGCGAACCCCAATCGTCCAGCATGGCCTCGCGGGTGCGCCGGTCGGTGGTCAGAGGCCCTGGCGTGAAAAGGATCATGCCGCCCCCAGAAAGGCTTGGAAGCGCCGCGCCACTTCTGGCGGCTTGACCGTGGGCCGGATCAATTTGGGCAGCGAACCTGGCAGGATTTTCACATGCAGCAGGCTGGGTCCGGGGCCGGCGGCAAGGCGATGAAACACCTCTTCAAAAGCGGACAGGCTGTTGCAGCTTGCCGCCTGCGCATAGCCGCAAGCCGCGGCAATGGCGGCGAAATCCGCTGTGCTCGAAACCGTGGGCTGGCCGCCGGTGGAATCATGCACGCCATTATCCAGAAGAATGTGCAGAAGATTCCTGGGTGCGTAGGCGCCGATGGTGGCCAGCGTTCCCAGCTTCATCAGCGCCGCGCCATCTCCGTCCAGCACGGCCACCGGGCGGTGGCTGTTCAGCGCCACCCCCAGTCCGACGCCCGCCGCCCCGCCCATGGAGCCCACCAGGTAAAAATGCTGCTTGCGGTCATTCAACATAAAGAGTTCGCGCCCGGTCTTGCCGGTGGTGGCAATGACGGCCCGCTCTTCGCCGGCAAGGGCAAGGAATTTTTCCAGGACCGCCGCCCGTGTCGGCAATGGCCCTTCCCCGTGGGGAGAAAGAAGCAGGCTTCTGGATGGTGTACGCGGCGGCGGGACGGAAAGCTTTTCTTCCGCCATGCTGCCATCGGCCATGACAAAAGCAAAGCAGTGATCCTCTGCCAGCGCCTTATCCGCCGCATCGAACGCCGCTGCGATCTTTTCGCTTTGGTCGGGCAGGGCGGCATGGCCGATCCGCATCAGCGCCAGAAGATCGTGGGTGATCTCACCCATCAATTCATGCTGCGGCTCGTCGGGGCGGCCGGGCTGGCCCCGCCAGGTGGCGATCAAAAGCGCGGGAATGCGAAAGGGAAAATTCAGCGAAGTGAGGGGATTGACCGCGTTGCCCAGGCCGGAATTCTGGAACATCACCACCGGCTTTTTGCCGGCCAGCCAGGCGCCGGCGGCAATGGCCACCGCTTCGCCTTCACTGGCCGCGCCGACGTAAGTGAGGCGCGGGTCAGAAATCACCTCGTTGATCAAGGGCGTGAGAAAACTGCACGGCACGCCGGAATAGAAATTAAAGCCGCGGGCGGCGGCGGCGGCCAAAAATTCACCTGCCGCGATCATGCGCCGCTAAAAGTGCGGGCGGCGGCCAGATCAACCAGCGTGTCCACGTCCATCCAGTGGCCGGTGAAATAGAGGATCTGGACCGGATGGCGGGCCGCCAGCCGCGTGAACAAGCGGGGAAGATCGCAACTCTCCAGCACGCCTTCTGCTCGGGCGCGTGCGATCTCGTCTCGCAGCCACCCCGCTCCCCTGGCGCTGAAGGCGGCAAGCCCCATCCATTCGCCATGCGCTTCGCCGGGGTTGATATCGGTTCCGGCCTGCTTCAACAGCACCGGGCTGTCGTCCAGTATGTCGCCGGTATAGGGGCGGTCGGCGATCACCAGGTCGCGGCGGGCCTCACCCTTGAGCGGCGAAACATCCACCGCCAGGGCGATGTCGGCGCCGCATTCCAGCAGATTGTCGAGAATATATTTGCGGAACAGAATGTCGCCATAGGCGATGACGGTGGGGCCTTCGATGGCGGCTGCGGCGCAATTGAGGGAATAAAGCTCGCCCGTTTCGGCATGGCGGTCATTGTCCACCGTTTGCACGCCGACCAGCTTTACCGTTTCCTTGCCATAACCGCGCACCACCGTGATGTTGCGCACACCGCTGGCCGCCAGGGTCGAAACCAGCCGTTGCAGCAAGGGCTGGCCGCGCACATCCACCATGCATTTGGGCTTGGCAACGGTCAGAGCGCCCAGCGCCCCTTGCGAGGCGGCAAGGATAATGCCGCGCGCGAGGGACTTGCGGGGAATATAGCGACTCTCTGCCTCTTCCAGTTCGTCATTGCCGACCAGGCGGAAGATATCGTCCACCGGCGCAATGCGATGCTCGATTTCGACAAGGCTTTCCTCCCGCTTCAGCGTCCGCGCCACTTCGCGCATGGCCGAAATGGCGCCTCGCAGCAGATGGTTGGCCCAGATCACGGTCGAGATGCGGGCCTGGCGAAACTGCTCGGTGGGCGTGGCGTAATATTTGGTGGGCACGATCACCAGCGGCGCACGGTTTTCCCACACTTGCGCGAATTTCAAAATTTCAGCGGCGCTGGATTGCTTGGAATGAATCAGGATCGCATCGGCGCCGGCGGCGTGATAGGCCGCGGCGCGGCGCAGTGCCTCGCCCATGTCATGGCCGCAGATCAGCGCCTCAACGCGGGCGACCAGCACAAAGTCGTCATCGGTCTGGCTGTCCTTGCCGGCCTTGATGCGGCCGCAGAACTCATCAATCTCCGCCATGGGCTGGGCTTCGCCGATGAAGGAATTGGTCTTGGGAAAAAGCTTGTCCTCGATACAGACGCCCGCGACCTTGCGGTCGCAAAGCTTCTTCACCAGGCGGCGCACATTGTTGAAATTGCCATAGCCGGTGTCGCCATCAAGCAAAATGGGCAGGCTGGTGGCATCGGCCATCAGCTCCAGCGTTTCCAAAACCTGAGTCCAGGACGCTTCGTTGGAGTCGCGCAGGCCCATCGAGGCCGAAAGCGTCAGGCCCGAGCCCCAGATGCCGGCAAATCCCGCTTCCTGGGCGATCTTGGCCGACAAGCCATTATGCGCCTCCATTAGGAACGAAAGTTGCGGCGACGTGATCAGGCTGCGAAGCGCCGCAAAGCGCGTCTGTGGCCTATCCGCAGGCCCTTGGTTGGCCGCAGCAATGTCCAACGTCCCCAGCATCCTTGTTCACTTGACCGCTTTTCAGTTAGCGTCAAACGCTACGCCAGCTTGGGATCGGGTGCCACTAAAATGTCGGAAGCCTGCACCACCGCGATCCTTTTGGCAGCGGGTGTGGGCCGTCGCCTTGGGCAGGACGGACCAAAGATATTGGCACGGGTGGGTGATCAGACCTTGCTGACGCGCCACCTGCGCAACCTGACCGCGGAAGGCATCAGCGAGATTGTCATCACCGTTGGCTATCAGGGGGAGGCAATTGATCGCGCGGTTGAGGAGGCGGGATTTTCGCGCCAGGTGCGCTTGGTGGAAAATGCGCGCTATCGCGAAGGAAGCCTGCTCTCGCTTTGGTGCCATCGCCAGACCTTGCGCGCCGGCCGCCCGGTGTTGGTGATGGACGGCGACGTCTTGTACGACCGGCGCTTGCTGGCCAGACTTATCAAGGCGCCGGGCGAAGCGGTGCTGCTGGTGGACCGCGTGCTTGAGCCGGGCGATGAGCCGGTGAAAGTCTGCTTCCGAGGGGACACCATTGTTGATTTTCGCAAAATGCCCGAACAGCCACATGATTGGCATGGCGAGTCCGTCGGCTTTTTCAAATTCTCGGCCGCCATGGCGGCGTCCTTGGCCGATTGCTGTGAGGCCCGGGTTCAAAACGGCGAATCCTTGACCGAATATGAGGAAGCAATCCGCGATCTCATCCTGAAAGACCCGGCCGCGTTCCACGCTTGCGACATTGGCGATCTGCCCTGGACTGAGATAGACTTCCCTGAGGATTTGGCGCGGGCCAGAGAAGAGATTTTGCCAAGAATTCATGCATGACCATCCTGACAAATGGGGATAAGTCCCATTTCCACCAAAAGGGCTGGGTGGTGGCAAAAGGCTTCTTTTCCGCGCAAAAAGCGGCCCAACTGGCGCAATGGACCGACGAAATAAGCGCTTTGCCCGAAGTGCCGGGCCGCCACATGGTCTATTGGGAAACATCCAAACTCGACCCCGAACGACGCCTGGTGCAGCGGATCGAAAACTTCTGTCCCTATCATGCGGGCATGGATGGGGTGGTGCGCTCCGGCCGCTTGATGGCGGCGGTCGAAACCCTGCTGGAAGCGCCGTCGGTGCTCTACAAGGACAAGATCAATTTCAAGTTTCCGGGCGGCGCCGGCTTTGAACTTCACCAGGACCAGCAGGCCGGCTGGTCCACCTATGCGCCGCTATTCCTCACGGCGCTGATTTCAATTGACCGCGCTACGGTCGAGAGCGGCTGCTTGCAGGTCGCCGACATGCCCCGTCCCCACGCCCTTTTGGGCGAGGAATGGAAGCCGCTGAGAGCCTCCGCACTGAGCGGGCCATTGCTAACGATTCCAACCGAACCTGGCGATGTGATATTTTTTGACTCCTTCGTCGCTCATGCTTCGGACCTCAATCGCTCCGATCATCAGCGGCGGATTCTTTATCTGACCTATAACTGTTTGGCGGATGGCGACCACCGCGCGAAATATTTTCATGACAAGCGGCTAAACTTTCCACCCGATGTGGAACGCATACCGGGGCGAGAATACAGATTTCGCGTCTGATTGCTGCGGCTATCTGATAGTTGGCAGTTTTTGCCGGAATTTTTCTTCGATTTGGCGCTCGAACAGACCAAAATAGGAATTTTCGGCTTCAGGCGCGCGCCAACATCCATGCCATTGGTAGGCAAAGGCGCCGGGAAAGAAATCCTCTATTCTCCTTATGTCCGGCCTTTGCCGGTAAAACGGACCAAATGGGCGAAAGAAATCCTGGAATTTTTGGAAAGGCGCCCCGCTGAAATGGTCCTTGCGGTCAACCTGCGGCCACAGCGGATCGAAGAACCCACAGGGCAGTTCCAGCAAATCCTTGTCGGCGTGGTCCTCGTGACGAAAGGCAATGCGCGAATGGCAGGACCCTACGCGCCGGCAATGCGCCATAAGCTGGCCGGCAAGAGGATGGCCTGCCGGATTATAAATAAGGGCATTGGAAAAATAAGGACAGTGCGCCGACCAGCGATAGACAAATGGCGCATGGTCATATGAAGACATCAGCGGCATGAAATCCCGAAGAAACAAGGTATCAATGTCCATATAGACGCCGCCATGGCGGAAGAGCGCAATTAGGCGAAATGCATCCGACCGGGACACTGGCTCTTCAAGCTCTGTCAGGTTAGGCGTGCCATCCAGCGGTGTCCCCTTTGCTTCTATCGCCGGATCATAATTTCGAATGGTGATCCAACGCGACAAGTCTTCGAGATATGGACTTGACGAGGCATGCTTGCAGGCGACGTCCAACCATAGCCAGATCTCGCACATATCCAAATTTTGCGAGACCAGAAACGATTTGAGAGCAAAAGCCTGCTTCCTGCCAAAAGGGCCGTGCCAGTAGAAATGAAAAATCAGACGCACGCATGGTTCGCTCACATCGGCCGCTATATTCTTTGCATATTCGAGGCAATACCCAACATTATGATAGAGCCTGGGATCGGAAAGAAATTTCACTTCCCCGCTCCTTGCGCCATCCGCACTATGTCCTCGGTCGCCTTATGCTCCGGAGACGAAGCTTCGAAAATCGCGCAATATAGCCGCTTCAATTCGTATTCCAGCCGCCCGGCCGTGCGAACCGGCCAGGTCTGGACATTAACAAACTGTATCGCCGGGTTGATCACACAGGCCGCAAGGCAAACACTGCTTTGAACCCCCAGAAGAAAATCGCAGCGGGAAAGTAACCAGCAATCGGTTATGACCTCGACGCCCAGGGAACGGGCCCGTTCGCCGCGGCGGTGTATCTCCCCCCCTCCCGGCAGTGCGCGGGAGACACCTAACTGACTTCGCACTTTCCCGGGAAAACGGTCAGCCAGCTCATCAATGAAGTCTTGCCGGTCGCCGGCGGCAAAAATTCCCCAAGGAGTTTTGGCCGGAAGTCTGTCCACGAGCTGCTCAACGCGCGCGATGTAGCGGGAAAGCGCCGGTGGCCGGCAATAAAGCTTTTGCGACGCCACCGGGTTGCGCAAATGGACGCCAATGCTGACCCCTCCCTCCGCACCGGATTTTGCGAAAGAATTTATACGGGCAGCAATATCAGGCAGAAGTCGAACGTGGCGACACAGCGCATGATTCAATCGCAGACGCTGCCGTTGAAAACTGCCGCCTTCAAGATCATTGTATAATCCGAAGGCGCGAAAACCGCGAAGATTGTCTGTCCAAGGCTGACGAACGATCAAAACCTCCTTCGATAAGAGTCCAACCGGCTCGAAGAATAGGTTCCATAAATTGCCGGCTCCAACATCGCCATAGCTGAAATCCCAGTTGGCCTGCTCTTGAGCCAGGCTCCAATCAACACTCGTGTCTATGCCGTACTCGTCCCCGACGGCCAGCCAATCCAGGGCAGATATGAAATTGGTGAAAAACCCGTCATTGGTCAGTTTGGTGCAAATCTGCATTTGCTCTTATCCGTCTGTACATGCTCTCGAAGAAATCGTGCGAGAGGTGCCAAAGCCAGATAGGGATACGATCCGAACGACGGCGAT
This sequence comes from Alphaproteobacteria bacterium, assembly GCA_019242275.1. GTDB lineage: Bacteria > Pseudomonadota > Alphaproteobacteria > Micropepsales > Micropepsaceae > Rhizomicrobium. The sequence goes on along the minus strand of JAFAVT010000132.1, from coordinate 1,791 downwards.
GATGCGAGACCAAGTGATATTTGCATGCCCTAGGTAAAAGCATATGGGGTAGAATATTCCGCTCACGCCAGAAAAGAAGGCTGAGGATGGACTGATCGTGCCGATGATCGACAAATTCTGGCAGGTTCGGTTTTCCACAGCTATTGGGAATATCGGTCAGCAGACGGGCATCCTGACAATATTTCAACCATGTCCCTACGAATTGCCTTGAAATTGCGCTGTTCCTGACAAGGACAATACTGGCATCCAACTGCTGCTGGTCATGGGCCTCAGGATCATCCACGTCCATAAGAGCAAAAGCGTCGCGCTTGCACCATGCGCCGTTGGCATAGTCGTTTTGGAACAGTATTACTTCGGCACAGCCCACCTTCTCATACAGTTGTCGCGGCGAAGATCGCAACCTGGCCCCTGAGTCAATATAGACGACCCAGTCTCCCTCTCGCGCCTGCTCAAGAACCTTCAGAATGAAGTAGGGTTTCCAAAGCCAGTACCCTGCCCCCCGGTTCTGATCGAGTATGCCGGCCATTGCCTCCCGAAAAGCCAGATCAATATCCTCAGCGCCAAAGGCATGGATATGATCCACGCCATGTGTTTTTGCCGAGCCAACCAACGCCTTCCTATTGAGGAAATGAACAGGCTCGCCGGCGGCATAGCAGACCAGATGGAGTTGGAAGGCTCCGCCATCTATCGCGATGTTTTCTACGTTCAAGGCGTTTGGCATTGGCCCAAGCATACCGGGCACATTTCTATTGGCAACCTGACTGCGGTATGGGATTTGACGATGGAGGGGCGAACCTACATTTGCGTGGTCGAAAACCCGCTGCTGTGGCGGCGATCATTCACATGAAGTAGTCGGGATGATAAGGCTGCCCAATGCTGATCGTTACGCTTTCGTCGATCCCGCCGCGTTTTTCTACATTGGGCCCAACGCTGGAGAGCCTTATTGCGCAAACGGCGAAGCCAGATCGCATTTTGCTTTATATACCCCGACAATATCGGCGCTTTCCCGGCTGGAATGGAAATTTGCCCTTGGTGCCGGCTGGAGTCGAAATCAAGAGATGTGATGATCTGGGCCCGACGACGAAAGTTCTGCCGGCTGCTTTTGAGTTGGGCGATCACGATTGCTCGCTCTTTTTTTGTGATGACGACAGGCTCTATCAAAGGGATTTGCTAGCGCACTTTCTCGCAGCCCAGAAGCAGCATCCTGACTGTTGCATCGCCTCGGCCGGCAAAGACGCTTATTGCATTTCCCCCGGCAGCAAGGTCAGGTCAATTGAACCGCGGCCTGTCCGGCGGTGGCGCAGTACGGACTTGGGATTCCAGGTTCGTTATTTGATGCAGGATTTATGGGCGGGTCGAGCCAGAAAAGAATTCCCGGAACCCCCGCGCAAAGTATTTAAGTGTCCAGGATATGTTGACCTATTCGAAGGGTTCGGCGGAGTGTTGGTAAAGCCTAATTTTTTTGAGCGGTCCGATGCGGAAATCCCGCCGGTTATGTGGACGGTTGATGACGTGTGGTTGTCCGGGATGCTGGCGCGAAAGAACATTCCGATCTGGGTAATTGCCCAAGTCATGGAACCGCAAGAGACCAAAAGTCATCTTGCCGCCGCTCTGCACACCAGCATTGTTGACGGCGCTACGCAGGGCGACGCCGAGATTCTCACGGTGAACTATCTACGCAAAACCTACGGCATTTGGCTTTAGGCGCCGGCTACTTTCAGTCGTTGACGCCCTGATGCTGGGGGTAGGCCGCTGGCCCTAGCGCGAAATTCTTTGGGCCCGGAGGCTTCG
>JAFAVT010000273.1 GCA_019242275.1 Alphaproteobacteria bacterium | reverse complement strand
GGCCCCGGGCCTGCGGGTGAAACATCCGCGGAAGAAAAACGCAAGGTGAGGAGCCGGCCATGCAGAATTATGAAATCCGTGTTGTTCGTCCGGGCGGACCGATCGTGCACATGTCGCACTATGTCAGCGATTATGCGGCGCTGCGCTCGGCCCGCATGCTGGCCGAAGCCGATGACGGGCTGGAAATCTGGCGTGATGCCGAATGCATCTACAAGACCGGCCCGCACATCGCGGCACATTCGGCGTTTCGGTAATGACGCGGTCCCGATTCACTTTTGATGCGCGCGCGACAATAATTTCGCGCGCCGGCTGCCAGCGATGGAACGCGGCGCGCACGGATTGATTGTTGTCCTTGAGGGGGCCTCTCTCAGCAAGGACAACTTCATGACGACGACCCAGAACAATCAGGGTGGCCAGCAGAACAATGCGGGCAGCCAGGATCAGCAGAAACAGGGCCAGCAGTCCGGCCAGCAGCAGCGCCAGGGCGGCCAGCAGGGTGGAAGCCAGGGCGGGCAACAGGACCGGCAGCCGGGTGGAAGCCAGGGCGGCCAGCAAGGTTCAGGCAGCCAGAACCGCTAAGTTTATTTCCATGCAAGGCGGCGCCCTCATTTCTTCGGGGCGCCGTTTTGTTTTGAAAATGTTATCCGAAGTCGACGCCGAGCTAGAGCAGTTTTGGATTTGATCCTCCCACCTCACCATGGCCGGCCCCGAGCCGGCCACCCAGAGCCGCAAGCGCCGGTGTTTGTTGCTCTGGATGGGCGGGTCAAGCCCGCCCATGGTGTGTAAGAGAGATTCCGGCAAAACCACAGCTGCGCTAACATCGGATATGGTCGCGCCCGACGGAAAAAAGAAAGAATGGCCGGACGGCGCCGTGTTCACCGTCGGCCATTCCACCTTGCCGATTGAACAATTCATCAGCCGGTTGCAGGCCTATAACATCGAAGCGCTGGCCGATGTCCGCACCGTGCCCAGGTCGCGGCATAACCCGCAATTCAACGCGGACACTCTAGCAGCCTCGCTGGCCAAGGCCGGCATTGTCTATGTGCCGATGCCGGCGCTGGGCGGACTCAGGCGTCCCGCCAAGGACAGTCCCAACACGGGCTGGCGCAATGAAAGCTTTCGCGGCTATGCCGACTATATGCAGACGCCGGCGTTCCGGGCGGCGCTGGAAGCGCTGATGGCGCTTCGCCGCGGCAAGCGCACAGCAATCATGTGCGCCGAGGCGGTGCCCTGGCGCTGCCATCGCTCATTGGTGGCCGACGCCCTGAACGTGCAGGGCGTGCCGGTGGTGGAGATCATGTCGCAGACGGCCGCGCGTCTTCACACGCTGACGCCGTTTGCGCGCGTGGACGGGACAAGCCTGACCTATCCGCCGGAGCAGGCGCGCCTGCTGTGAGGATTGCCGCGCCGGGCAGCCCGCTTACGGCAGGCTGCCGGTTCCGGTGGTGGTGGGCGTGGTGGGCTTGTTCTTGTCGCTCTGCGCCACAATGATGGCCAGCCATGCAATTGAAGCTGCGATTCCTAACCCAATCAGCAAGCCGTTCCCGGATAAAGTGGCTTCATGGGTGCCGGCCGGCTTGCCCGCCGGCAGGGGGGCGGCAGGTTCCGCCGCCAGGGCATTGGAACAGGTCGCGCAAATCAAGACAGCGGCGATGGCGTGACGAAAAGCGTTCATGGCGTCGTGATCCCTTCGGTGCTTGCTTCCCAAACGCCCGGACGGGACTTTGGTTGCAGAAGCGAAGCAGTCTTACGATTTTTTAGGCCCGCCGGAAAGCCCGCTTCCGCGGTTTTTTGGGTGGGCCGGGTGAAGGACAGGAAATCCGATGTTTCGCCTCAGGGGCCAAATTGGGGCAATGCCTTCACAATCTCCTCAACCCGGGCAGGGATCGCACTTTCCTGGGCCTGGCCGTAAGAGGCCGGGACGGCGCCCAGCGGCCCGCAAATGATGCTGGGTGGATTGACATCCCGGCCGGCGGAATTGGGGCCGGTCAGGGATTCATGGGCCGCGGCGCTGATCATGGCCAGGTCGGTGGGGGAAAAGGCCAGGGCGTGGTTTTTGACGCGCGCCACCAGCGTGGCACTAAGGCTGGCCATATACCGGTTGCTGGCCCGGGCATGGCTTAGCGCCTGGCGCAGGGCCGCTTCCGATGCCGGGTCAAGCCGGCGTCCGGGCCCCACCATGGCATACAGGTCGTCCCAGGCCGCGGTCTCCTGGCCGGCAAATAAGGCAATTCTTTCGACGGTGTTGTAGGTCAAGGAAAGCTCGGCAAGCTGGCCCGCCGGAAAATGCGCCGCGGTCTGGGAGGCGACCACGCTGTCCCAGGCGCCGCGGGTGAACAGCCGCCGGGGCGGCACGCCGGTGTCGCCCACCGGCGGCAAATTGCCGCCTTTGGCGGCGCCATCCAAAATCGCGGCCAGGCTGTCCAGCCTGCGCTCGGCACAGTTTTCGATGCGCAGGCGCGTGATGGCGCCGGCGACGTCGCCGGCCAGTTCGGTGGCGATGGCATGCCGGGCCTCGCGGACTTGTTCGCGCCAATGCAGCCCTTCCACGATCTGCTCGGCCGCAAGGGCGGTGACGACGCCCAGCACAATGATGGCATATTCCTTGAGAAACTCGCGCCAGTTGTGAAATGGCTTGGGCTTGTGAATTTCCATGGGGGCCCGGCTCCGCTACTTTTCCGAAAAATCGGGCGGGTTGGCCAGGCGGGCGCGCATAAGCTTTTCGCGCGGGGTCCAGACATAGCCTTGGCCATAGGTTTGCGGCGGGGTCCCGAGCGGCGCGCAGACCCCTTCGTCCAGGGTGGCGGGATCATGTTGCAGCGCTGCAATGCGCTGAAGGTTGTCCCCTGAAAAGGCGATATGCTCCGCCTTGGCGCGTTCGATCACCTGATCGGCCAGATAGGCGGCGCCTCTGCTGTCGCTGCGGGCCTGGCTGAGGGCGTCACGCAGTTTGGCTTCCGAGGCGGGATCAAGCCGGCGTCCCGGCCCCACCATGGTAAAGAGACTGTTCCAAGGCTCCAGCTCCTGGCTGTTGAACTCAGCCAGGCGCTGGATGACCTTATAAAGGGAGGCGATGTCGGCCAGTTGCTGGCGAGGAAAATGGGTCGCGGTCTGGGAGGCAATCACGCTTTCCCAGGCGCCGCTGGGATAGGTCTGGCGCCAGGGAATGCCGATATTGCCCACCGGCGGCAGACTGCCGCTTTTGGCCGCGCCATCGAGGATAATCGCCAATTGATCGAGGCCCCGCTCGACGCAATCAGCCTGGCGGACCCGGTTGATGGCGCCGGCAAGATTTTCCGTCAGTTCGGTGGCGATGACTTCACGCGCTTCGCCTACCTGCACGTGCCAGTGCAGCCATTCAACGCTCTGCTCGGCGGCCAGGGCAATGCAAACGCCGATCACCACCACGCCAATTTCGGAAAGAAACTCGCGCCAGGAATGGACGGGCTTGGGTTTGTGGATTTCCATGGGCGGGTCCGGGGGCTGAGGGAGGAATTCGGCGCTGTCAGTCATGGTTGCCGTTGAGGTCGCTCAGTTGCCGCGCCAGGGAAAGGTCAATTTCCTTGCCATCCAGCGCCCACTGGTTTTGGGCGCGCAGGCGTTGTGCCAGGCCGATATAGGAGCGGCCGGATTGCTGGGCTTCGGAAAGGCGCAACAACAGAGTCTCGCGCAGGGTTGGTGAGGTTTGGCTTGCCTGAAAAACATCCAGCGCCGCTTGCGCCTTGCGATAATCGCCATGGAAATCCGAAACCCGGGCGTTGAAAAACTCGGTCGAGCGTTCGATCTTCCAGTAATTCGCAATCAGCAATTTGGGCATAATGGGAAGCAGGGCACTGTCCTGGATGGCCAGCCAGGCGGAATCGCCCGGGGCCAGCAGGTTGGGCGAAGGCGGCAGTTGCGCAGAGGCCGCCGCGGCAGGCGTGGCAAGCGCGGTGAGCGTTCGTTCCAAACCGGCGACCGCGGTTTGGGCATTGCCGATGTCGTAATCCAGGACTTGCAGATTGCTGCGGCTTTCCTCTTGCAGCTTTTGCGTCATGTCCGCGACCTGGGCGCGATGATGAAAAGCGTCCACCGCCTGATCCGCTGCCAGGGCGGTGAGAACCCCCAAAACGATAATGGCGTATTCCTTGAGAAACTCGCGCCAATTGTGAAACGGCTTGGGTTTGTGGATTTCCATTTTGGATTTCTCAGCAGCGGTGGAGTCCGTGTCCTGCCGCGCGGCCCCGTAAGACGCTGTCGCGCGGGGCCGCTTGGCGTCCGTGCTGCGCACAGACTCTTCGGGCGGCAGAGGTGATGAAGGCAGATCGCTCATTGGCCTGAGAGGTGCTCCCAGAACTCCACCCGGCTGTTGCTGCGGGGGTAGTCTTCCGGCGGCACCGGCAGGCCCAGAAAGGCGCAAAGCGGCTCCCAGCCCTGTTTCGCCTCGAACAGCAGCAGCCGCTCTTTCGGGATGGTGGCGATCACCGCCTGGTTATGGGCGTTGAAAGCGGCGATCAGCGCCTCGCGGCCAAGCCCCCTGGGAAAGCCCGAGCGGGCGACAACCCCGGCGGCCATTTTCAGCCAGGCCTGCATGTGCGGCGGCGCCCCGCCGGCCCGGGCCATCGCGGTATAGATGGTCTCGCTGAAACTGTCGGCCCAGCTTTCCGGATCGCGGTGGCTGAGAATGAATTTGGCCCTGGGGTAGGCGGCATTGAGTTCGCGGAAGAAGGCGGCGGTGGGCCAATCCACCGCGCTGGCGAAATTCCGGTAAATGGCGGGCCAGTCAGGCGCCCCGTCCAGCGCCGCCTGCCACAGCGGCACCTGGCCCGGCATGTCGTGGATCACCGCCTCCATGTGATGGCAGGGACCAAGGCCGAGGCGATTGAGCGCCAGCTTGAGGGAATAGGTGCCCGTGCGGCCGACGCCGGCGCCGATTACATGCATGGTGGAATCCTTTTTCGAAAAATCGTTCATGGGTTCGCAGCCGCCAGACGCGTCAGTTCAGCTTTTTCGGCCGGCGTCAGGTCAAGGGCGGCGGCGCGGGTGAAGTGGGCTTTCGCTTCCTCGCGCTTGCCGGCGTAAGTCAGGGCCTCGCCCCATTTCAGATGCAGCCGGCCCCAGTTGGGGGCGTATTTCTCCGCTGCCGCGAATTTCGCCAGCGCCAGGTGCGACTGGTTCTTCGCCATCAGCGCTTCGCCCCAGCCTTCCAGCGGATCGGCAAAGTGGGGGCTGCGTTTGTTGGCGGTGGTGAACTGCACAATCGCATCATCGGGCTTGCCGCGGGCCAGCAGCGAACGGCCCCAGTCTTCATGGGCGAAGGGAATGGAAGGCGCCTCGGCCACAGCGCGGGCGAACCAGTAATCGGCGCGGCCCCATTGTTTTGCTTCTGAGGCGATCTGGCCGCGAATGCGCAAACAGTCATAACAGTCGGCCGGCGCGGGGGCGATCAGACTTTCCGCACCCGCAATGTCGCCGGTCATGGCCCGGGCCAGCGCCAATTGCGGATGCAGGCCACGGGTGAAAATCACCTTGTGATCCCAGCCGGGATAAACCGTCTGAAACATCTTCTCCAACGCCGGCTCGGAAGCGATGACCGCCGGCCAGTGGTGCAGAGAGACTTCGCCGACAAAGCGCATATATTGGGCCGGGACCGCGTTTTGATGCGGCGGCTGGGGCGGAAGTTCGCGCCAGGCGGTCAGAAATCCCTGGCCGTCATGCAAGGCGCCATGGACCGCCATGCCGTCGCCCGGGCTGGCACGATTGATGATGCCCCTGCGGCGATTGCTGTCGGTGCTCCGAACAAGATCGGCATTATCGCCCAAGACACGGTCAAGCCAGAAGGTCCTGTTGGCAACGTTAGGAAGCCGGGCATAGGCCTGCGCCGCTTTCAGTGCCTCTTCGGGATGGCTGAAATGGACCAAAGCAAGATAGGCAAAGCCGAAATAGGCGCCGGCATAATTGGGGTCTTCGGCGCTGGCCTGGCGATAATAATCCAGCGCCCGCCGGTCATCGCCGCGCGCCGTCCAGGCCAGGTTGGCGAGGCCATTCCAGGCATAGGCGCGTTCGACCGGATTGGCATCGCTGATCAGGCGGCGATAGATTTTTTCCGCCCCGTCAATGTCGGTGACGCCGGGGTGGAAATCGTCGCGGTCAAGATAATTGGCATAACGATAGGGCTGGGTGACGCGATAAATGTTCAGCGCCACTTTCTGCATCAAGCCGTCAAGGTCGCTTTCCGGGCCGCTGACCGCTTCGCCGGTGCCGCCGCTGGCCCTTGCGGTGATGGTGAGGCCGCCATTGCCCTGCCAGACCTCGCCGCTGATATGGGTGTCATGGCCCAGCCAGTCGCGCAGAAAGCGGCGCAGCTCGCCCAGCGAGACACCGGTTTCGGGAATCTCCACCTTCAGATCCTCGCCCCAATTGTTGGCATAGGACTTGGCCGGCCGGTTGGACTGGGTCTGGGTTTGCAAGGTGGTGAGCTTGTCCAGCAGCATGCTGGAAAAGGCCTGGCCGTTCAGTCCGCGGGCCGCCAGTTCAGTGGGGACGCTGAAGGGTTCGATCAAAAGCCCCTGGCTGTGAGCGGCATCCCACACCATCAAGGCGACGGCGCCGGCAAAGGCCACCCCCACCAGGGCGGTGGCGGCGCGCAGGAAAACGCTGAGCCACTGGCCCCAGACGGTGGGGCGGATGCTTTGGCGCAGATAAAGATTCTGCTCGTCGCTGAGATGGCGCTGATGCTGGAGAAATCTGTCGGCCTCCGCGCGGCCGGCGCCGGTCATGGCCAGCGAAACGGCGATGGGATTTTCCTCCGGCCGTTCGGCGCCGCCTTCGTGCGGGTCGGTTTCGTGTTCAGCCATGGCTCACCCGGGAGAGTTCGGCTTTTTCGGACGGCGTCAGGTCAAGGGTGGCGGCGCGGGTGAATTGTGTTTTCGCTTCCTCGCGCTTGCCGGCGTAGGTGAGGGCCTCGCCCCATTTCAGGTGCAGCCGGCCCCAGTTGGGGGCGTATTTCTCCGCCGCCGCGAATTTCGCCAGCGCCAGATGCGACTGGTTTTTCGCCATCAACGCCTCGCCCCAGCCTTGCAGCGGATCG
>JAFAVT010000262.1 GCA_019242275.1 Alphaproteobacteria bacterium | reverse complement strand
CATGGGTCCCGGGTCTGCACCGCATCACTTCGTGCTGCGGTGCGCCCGGGATGACAGGGAGAGATGGGCGTGCGCTTCGCACCGACCGAAGCCTTCCTGAACCCCACATGAATGGCCGAAATTTCATAACACCGCGACAAATCGGATAAATCCGCGATAAGCTCTGCCACTAAACTCTCCCCGATTTTTGAGAGGAGCTATTCCCATGCGCAACAAGCTGATCGCCGCCCTTGCCGTTTTGAGCCTGGGCAGTGCCGCCATCGTCGCCATCCTCGCCACCGATGCCTCGGCCCAGGCGCCCAACCCCAACAATCCCGTGCAGTTGGCGCAAGTCCCGCCCGCCGCTCCGCCCGGCCGCGGCCCCGCCGCGCGTGGGCCCAACGCGCGCGGGCCCAACAACACCTTACCACGGCCCGCCCCCACGGCCGCGGATCGCACGGCCCGCCGCAACGACATCTGCCAGGAAATTTCCGCCCGCGCCGCCGGCCGCCTCGCCTATCTGGAAAATCGGCTCAACCTCACCACTGCGCAAAGCGGCGCCTTTAATCGCTGGCGCGATCAGCGCCTGGCTGCCGCCAAGAGCCGCGCCGCCGATTGCACCGCCCGCCCGCTGCCGCCGCAAGCAGCGCCGCAGGCAGCCCGCGGCCGCGGTGCCAATGCCGCCGCCGCGCCGCCCAGCCCGGTGGAACGGCTGGCCCGCCAGGAAACCATGCTGCAACGCCGCCTTGCCGACATCCAGGCCGAACGTCCGGCGCTGGATGCGCTTTGGTCCGGCCTCAATGCCGATCAGCGCCAAATTTTTCAGCGTGAAGCCGGACGCGGCGGCATCGGCCGCGGCGGCATCGGTCGCGGCGGTTTGGGTCGCGGCGGCTTTGGCGGGCGCGGCTTTGGTCCGCGCGGTGGCATGATGATGCGCCGTGGCGGCATGCGCGGCGGTCCCGCTGGCATGAGCGGACCGGAGGGTTCTGGCCGCCCGCTGATGGGCCCGCGCGCCATGGGCCGCCAGCAACTGGCCCCGCCGCCCGGCAACCCGCCGCCGCAATAACAACTGTCATCCCGTGCGCGGCGCAGCATGCAATGATGCGCCGCAGACACGGGACCGTGAGGAACGGTTTGCGGCAGCAAACAAAACGGTCCCGTGGACCGTTTTGAGTGAGGAACGCCGCGAGCTTGGGCGAGCGGCTGGACGCGCCACAATGGGTCCCGGATCAGCACCGCATCACTTCGTGCTGCGGTGCGCCCGGGATGACAATATGTGGGCCATCTTCCAGCCCCGTTTTTTCTTGCACCCCCGCCCCCCTTGCCGCACAAGGCGCCATGACCGTGCCCGCCACGACACTAACGCCTTTGGCCGCGCTGCCGCGCTTTGCCTCGACGCCCAAGGCGATTGAAGCGCTGAAGCCGCAAACGCCGCTTTATCTGCTGCATCCGGAAAAATTCGCCGCTGCCGCCAAGACCTTCCTCGAAGGTTTTCCCGGCGATGTGCTTTACGCGGTCAAGGCCAACCCGCACCCTTACGCGCTGCAGCTTCTCTGGGAAGGCGGCATCCGTCATTTCGACAGCGCCTCGCTGGGCGAGATCGAAACAGTGAAGGCGCTGCTGCCTGAGGCCATCTGCCATTTCATGGCGCCGGTGCGCCTGGCCGGACAGGCGAAGGCGGCCTTCAGCCGGCATGGCGTCACCGACTATGTGATAGACAGTGCCGGCGAACTGGAAAAACTCCTGGCCGAAACCGGCGAGCCCAAGCGCCTGCGCATCTTTGTCCGCCTGGTGGCCTCGCTGGGTGGGGCGCTCCTGGAAATGTCCAGCAAATATGGCTGCCGCCCCGAGGAAGCCGCCAAGCTGCTCAAGCGGGTCAAGGCGGCCGGCGCGCAACCCTGCCTCACCTTTCATGTCGGCAGCCAGTGCCTGTCGCCTTTTTCCTATGCCCAGGCGATCGAGATCGCGCAGCAGGCCCTGCGCCAGTCGGGCGTCACCATCGCGGCGCTGGATATCGGCGGCGGCTTTCCCACCGCCTATTCGGGACAGGAGCCGCCGCCCTATCACTGGTTCTTCGACATGATCCGCACCGCGCTGGACAATCTGGCCCTGCCCAACCTAAACGTGATGTGCGAGCCGGGGCGGGCGCTCTGCGGCCAGGGTATTTCGCTGGTGACGCAAGTGTTGATGCGCCGCGGCGACAAGCTTTATCTCAATGACGGCATTTATGGCAGCTTTGACGAGCAGCGCTTTGCCGGCTTTGACGAGGATTATCCGCCCACCGGCTTTACGTTGGATGCCCGCGGCCGGCTGAAGGAATTGAGCGGCGAAAACCGCCCCTTCCGCGCCTATGGCCCCACCTGCGATTCCGCCGACGTCCTGCCGCGGCCGGTGCTGCTGCCCGACAGCGTGAAGGACGGCGACTATGTGCTGTTCGGCGCCATGGGCGCCTATACCGTTTCCTCACGCTCGGCCTTCAACGGCTATTATCCCGATAGCTGGGCGGTTATTGCGTGAGGCAACTCAGTTGTCATCCCGGGCGCGGTGCGGCACGAAGTGACGCGCCGTGACCCGGGACCCATAGGCACACGCGCGACCGATGGTCATCACGCCCCGGCTGGTTGCTGCAGCGGCGCCCAGCCAATTGCTGAGGTCTGTTGCCTGGGCAGCGGGTCGCGGCGGTAGAGGCATTTCATCCCCCGCCAGATCTCCACCCCTTCATCCTCTTCCGCCATCGCCTGGCCGCGGCGGATGGCGTGGAAATCGCCCAGGAACCGGCTGCTGATCACCAGCGGCTGGTTGTTATGCCGAAGAATGCGAATTTCGTATTGGTTCATGGTTCCTCCTTTCCATCACGTCAATACGGCGCCCGGGGCGCCCTGCGAAGGATCGAGTTAGGCGCGGACTGAGAGGCTTCAAGGGCCGGCGGAAAAAATTTTCTTGGCGTCCGGCCGATCAAGGCTGAGCTGCGGCCCAAGCTACGTCAGCGCATCTGACAGGAGGGGGGCGAGTTCTCCTCGCCCCTCGCCGCTCTCATGCTTCGCTATTGGCTCCGGGCGACGCCTTCGCTGACCGCTAGCGCCGCGCCGCATGCCCGCATTGCTGATCCAGCAGAAAGCCGAACTGCACCCCCATATAGGTCCCGGTCGCAGGCAATAGTGCGCCCGAGGCGATGGTGGCGTTGCCGCCGGGCAATTCCACCGGCGCCGCATGCCGCGTGGTCCAGGAGCCGTCGGCATTGCGCTGGAAATCGGCGCAACTCAGCCAGCCATGGGCGGCCGGTGCGGCCGCGGCCGACAGGCTGGAAGCGGCCAAGACAAAAGCAGCGAGCAGCAGAGATTTTTTCACGGGCAAGCCTCCATCATCTTGGGCTTCGGCGACGGCCCAGAGACGGCGCCGCTTCAGCGCGGGTTTTCTTTTCCGAAAAACGGCATCCCGCGCCCCCTGTTCCGCTGCGTTGCATGAAAAAAACGAAAGCTTCGCTCAATTTCCTTTCGGATTGCACAGGCGGTCGCGGACGGGCGCGCGTGCAGCCGGGGAACACGTCTGTTACCCTGCTGCGCTGTTTCGCGGTTCGGGGCCCAGATGAAACCAGACACGCTCTCTGCCGCCGGCGCCGCAAGCCTGGTCTGGCTGCTGGCCTTTCCCGCCATCGCCATTGACAAGGTCGCCGACAAAACCGACTTCGCCATCTTCAATATCTGCCGCGTTGAACAGCATGTTGAGCCCGCACCGGGCCGACAACACCTCACCATTGAAAGCGGCATGGGTGACGGCGGCTTTGCCGTCGCCACCACCAGCCGCCCCGCGCAGCAATGGTTCAATTACGGCATCAAGCTCTATCACGCCTTCTACCATGACGATGCCAAGGCAGCCTTTGACAAGGCGGTGGCGGCGGATCCCAAATGCGCGATGTGTCTGTGGGCTCAGGCGCTGTCGCGCGGGCCGACGATGAATTTCGATGTTGAGGACTGGGACCTGAAAGCGGGTCTTGAAATTGCTCGCAAGGCGCAAGCCGCAGCGCACAGCCCCCGCGAGAAGCTGCTCAGCGAAGCGATGGTGACGCGCTATTCCCGCGCCCAGGACGCCGCCGCCGAGCGCGACTTTGCCGCCGCTCTGCTGAAGGCCGAAGCCGCCGGGCCGCCCACGCCCGACCTTAAACTGCTGGCGGCCGAAGTGCTGATGACCGCCTGGCGCCGCGACGATCACGCGGCAGCGCAAGATGCGTTGGCGCTGATCGAACCCATTCTCAAGACGCAGCCGCAGAACACGGCCGCCATTCACTATTATATTCATGCCACCGAGTTCGTCGGCAAACCCATCCTGGCCCTTTCCTATGCCGAGAAGCTGGCGGGGCTGGCGCCCAAGGCCAGCCATCTGGTGCACATGGCGGCCCACACCTATTTCCATATCGGCCGCTATGAAGACGCCGCCGCCATCAACGCCTCTGCCTTGCGGGTGGATGCTGACCATTTCACCGACACGGCGACGCCCGGCCTGCCGGCAGAGGCCGACTATTATAAGCACAATTGGGGCGTCGGCGTGGCTGGCGTCCTGATGTCGGGCGACCGCGCTCTGGCGCTGAAATATGCCGATCATCTGCACAGGGCCTATCCCCACTGGGACAATGCCAAGGATGGGCTGGACGATGTGGAAGGCCAGCGTTTTGTCGCCTATGCGCGCTATGACCCGGCCCGGATGCTGGCGCTGCCCGAACCCTCAGCCGACAGTCCACGAACCCGCGCCTTCTGGCATTACGCGCGCGGTGAGGCCTTGGCGATGCAGCATGATGCGGCGGGTCTGGCGCGGGAAATCCCGCTGCTGAGCGCGAATGGTCAAGTGTTCACGGTGGCACGCGCGGTGCTGACCGGCCGGCTTGCCATGCTGCAAGGCCGCTATGCCGACGCGGCACGGGCCTTTGCGGACGCCGCCGGGCGGCAGGAGACGCGGCTGCAATCGGGCATGGACCCGCCGCGCTGGTGGTATCCCATCCGCCGCAGCCAGGGGGCCGCGCTGTTGCTGAATGGTGATTTCGCGCCGGCCCGCGACGCGGCCGAGGCCAGCCTCAAGGCCTGGCCGGGCGATCCCCTGGCGCTGCTGGTGCTGTCCCGTGCGCAAGACAGGCTGGGCCGCGCGGCGGAAGCGCGCCATGCCGAAGAAGCGGCGACAGGCAACTGGGAAAGCGATATCAGCAAAGTTGATCTGGCGACACTTTGATTTGCGGCGGAAGGCAGGATTTGCCTTTCGTCCGCTTTGCGCCAGAAGCGGTCATGAGCCAATGTCTGCTTCGCGCCCGGAGTGGCAGCTCTTAGACCGGAACCGGCTTGTGGTTCTGGGCAACATCCACCACGTGCTGGGCTGCCTTCAGAACGAGCGCGTCCAGCTCGCCTTCCGAACCGGCATACGAGGCGACGTTTCTGCCATCAATTCGGATGGTAACGACGAGCCCGGCAGCTTCCTGCGTAACTGCGCCGCTTACGTGGCTTTCGTGACCCAGCCAGGCACGCAAGAAGTGATAAACCTCGCCCCCATGATCCCTTACGGCTGACCGGGTGTGCGACTGGTTTAAAGCCTGCATCATGCTGATCTTGTCCACCATGCGA
>JAFAVT010000196.1 GCA_019242275.1 Alphaproteobacteria bacterium | reverse complement strand
CTCACGGGCGAGGGCCGCGAAGTGATCGAGGCCTATCGCCTGTTCGCCTATGATCAGGGCTGGCGCCAGCGCATGCGCGATGCCGTGCGCACCGGTCTCACCGCCGAGGCGGCGGTAGAGCGGGTGCAGGACGAAACGCGGCTGCGGGTCCAACGCCTGGGCGATCCCATCCTGCGTGAACGGGCCCATGACTTGGATGATTTGGCCCGCCGCTTGCTGCGCCATCTTTCCGGCGATGGCGCTGAACAGAATTTGCCCCAGGGCGCGGTACTGGTGGCGCGCGCCATGGGACCGGCTGAATTGCTGGACTATGGCCGCGACGTACTTTCCGCCCTAGTGCTGGAAGAGGCGGCCGTCACCTCCCATGTCGCTATTGTGGCGCGCTCCATGGGCCTGCCGCTGGTCGCGTCGCTGGAGGGTATCGCTGACGCCACGCGTCCTGGCAATTTGATTGCGGTGGATGGTGAGACGGGCGAGGTGCATCTGCGCCCCGCCGTCGAGATCATCAAGGCCTTTGGAGAAAAGCGCGCCATGCGGGCGCAAGTCGCCGCCCGCTTTGCTGCCGTGCGCGATCTGCCCGCCGTCACTCGCGATGGCGTCGCTATCAAGTTGATGATGAATGCGGGCCTTGAGTTTGACATGCCGCAGCTCGCCAAATCCGGTGCCGATGGCATTGGTCTGTTTCGCACCGAACTGCAATTCATGATCGGCGAGACCATGCCGCGCCTAGCCGATCAGATGAACTTCTACAAGAAGATCATTGATGCCGCCGGCGACAAGCCGGTGGTCTTTCGCACGCTCGACCTGGGGGGGGACAAGGTGCTGCCCTATGCCCGCTGGGAGCGAGAGGAAAATCCGGCTTTGGGCTGGCGCGCCATCCGTATTGCCCTCGATCGGCCGGCACTGCTGCGCTACCAGGTGCGCGCACTGATTGCGGCCTCGGTCGGAAAGACACTGCGCATCCTTTTGCCGATGGTCTCGGATGTGGACGAATTCAACCGCGGCCGTGCTCTGATTGACCGCGAATTGGAGCGGGCGCGGCTGATGGGCCAAGGGCGCCCTACCCAGGTGCTGGTGGGTGCAATGCTGGAAGTGCCTGCATTGGCCTTCATGTTGCCACAGTTGATGCGCTCCGCCGATTTTGTCTCCATCGGCTCCAACGATCTGCTCAGCCTGGCCTTTGCTGTGGATCGCACCAATCCGCGCGTTGCCCGCCGTTATGACAATCTCAATCCGGCATCGCTCACCCTGATCCGGCTGATTGTGCAGAGCTCGGCGGAAAACTCCGGCGAGTTGTCGCTGTGCGGCGAGATGGCGGGCCGCCCCCTGGACGCCATGGCCTTGCTGGGACTGGGGCTGCGCACACTTTCCATGTCGCCGGGGCAGATCGGCCCCATCAAAATGATGATTCGCTCCCTGCATTTGGGGCAGGTTTCTGCCTTCGTGGACCGGTTGTGCAATCGCACGGACCATTCCTTACGCACGCGTCTGGCCGCCTTCGCCGCCGAACGGGGCATAGTGTTGAAATAGCGCAGTTTTTGCGATTGCGAGTTTCCGGGTTGTTCCGCCCCCCCGTTTTCGATTACACTAGTTTGGACAAGGATTTAGCGCCGGTTTTTGCGGCTTGCGGCGGCAGGATGACCAAGTTTACCCAGATGGCAGCCAATGAGGATGATGGCAGTAGCCGACGCCGCATTCATCTGCGCGAGATTTCTGGCGACAGCGACAACCCTTTGCAAACCGTGGGTCAGGATCTGCGTGCCGCTCGGATTCGCCGTGGCGATGACTTGGCGGCCGTGTCCCGCGCCCTGAAAATCCGCAAGGATCATCTTGATGCTCTGGAGGGTGACCGCCTGGACGATCTGCCGGGCAAGACTTACGCTATAGGTTTCGTGCGCTCCTACGCTCGTCATCTTGGCCTGGATGCCAATGCGTTGGTGGACCGTTTCAAGGCCGAGATTTCCGGTCGCGGTGAAGAGCAATCTTTGCAAGCGGCTGCCTTGCATGACGATGACGGCCGCAAGCTGCCGCATGGATGGCGTATCCTGGCCGGCGTGGTCGGCATCGCTCTGCTGTGGGGCATCTGGCATATCTTTTTCTCTGCGCGTGATACCGCCCCACCGGTGCCAGCGCCGCCGTCACTGACGCCGACCATAGCGCGCACCGAGATCAGAGCGGTCCCGCCTCCCGCCGATACAGCCGGTCCATCAGTCACCACGCCATTGCCCGCGGCTCCCGCTGCTGCGCCGGCGGCTGCCGTACCAACGGCGAACAAACCGAACGCGGCTCCGCCGGCACCCTCTGCACAGGCCGGCGCGGTGCCGGCGGTTCCAGGGGCGCAATCTGTGTCGTCAAACAAAGTCTTTGGTCAGCAGAACCCGGGAAGTTCCAGGGTGGTGTTGCGCGCCCGTGGCGGCACACGTATCACCGTTAAAGGCCCTGACGGCAAGCTCTGGATCAATCGCGACCTGGCCCCCGGGGAAGTGTATTACGTACCGAATCTCCCTGGTCTTTCGCTGGCAGTGGCCAACGCCGGTGCGGTGGAGGCCGATTTGGACGGCAAGCCACTGGGCCGGGTCGGACAGGAAAACCAGGTGCTGGGCCGGGTTTCACTCGATCCGCAATCGCTGACCGACCGCTTCAACGGCCGTTGAGTTAAAGAAGGACATCATGAGCATTCGCGCCTATCGCGACATCCACCGGCGCAAGTCGCGCCAGATCATGGTCGGCAATGTGCCGGTCGGCGGTGACGCGCCGATCACGGTCCAGACCATGACCAACACCATCACCGGTGACGCCCGCGCCACTATTGATCAAATTCGCGCCATCGAGGACGCCGGTGCCGACATTGTGCGCGTTTCCTGCCCGGATGAAGATGCCACCAGGGCGATGAAGGCGATTACCACCGCCGCACACATTCCGGTCGTGGCCGACATCCATTTCCACTACAAGCGTGCCATCGAGGCGGCGGTGAATGGTGCGGCGTGCCTGCGCATCAATCCTGGTAATATCGGTTCGCCCCAGCGGGTGCGCGAGGTGGTGCAGGCGGCCAAGGACCATGGCTGTTCCATGCGCATCGGCGTCAATGCGGGCTCGCTGGAATCTGATCTGCTGGAGAAATATGGCGAGCCGTGCCCGGAAGCGATGGTCGAAAGCGCGCTTAACCACGCCAAGATTTTAGACGATCTGGATTTCCGTGAATACAAGATTTCCGTGAAGGCGTCGGACCCGTTCCTGGCCGTGGCTGCCTACCAGGCCCTGGCCGAAGCGATTGATTGCCCCCTGCATGTTGGCATCACCGAGGCCGGCGGCATGATTTCGGGCACGGTAAAATCCTCCATCGGCATGGGCATGCTGCTGTGGAGCGGCATCGGCGATACCATCCGGGTTTCCCTCTCCGCCGATCCGGTAGAAGAGGTGCGGGTCGGTTTCGACATCCTCAAGTCGCTGAATTTGCGCCATCGCGGCGTCAATATTGTGAGCTGCCCCTCCTGCGCGCGGCAGGGCTTCAATGTCATTGATACGGTCAAGGTGCTGGAAGAACGACTGAAGCACATCGCCACGCCGATGTCGCTTTCCATCATTGGCTGTGTCGTCAATGGCCCCGGTGAGGCGCGCGAAACCGATATCGGCTTCACGGGCGGCGGGGCCGGCAAGGGCCATGGGCAGATATATCTCAATGGCGAACCGAGTTACCGCATAGACAATGGCGATCTCGTCGAGCACATCGTCAAACTGTGCGAGGACAAGGCGGCCGAAATTGAGGCGCAGCGCAACGGCGTTAGCCAGCCGCTGGAAGCGGCGCAGTAGGCGAGGAGCGGTTCGCGCTAGCGAACGAATTGGCCAAGTGGATCAATTCGAGCGACGAATGCTCCCAGCTTGAGCGAGGGGCAGTCCGGTTCAAGCTATAATCCAGAACAAATGATTCCAGCCGCCAAACTTGACCGTCTTCTGAACCGCTTTGAAGCCATCGAGGCCGAAATGGCTTCTGGTGCGAGCGGCGAAGCGTTCGTCAAGCTTTCCCGCGAGCATGCTGAGCTGGCGCCGGTAATCGAGACGGCAAGGGCTTACCGTCAGGCCCAGGCCCGACTGGGCGATGCCGAGACGCTGATCGCTGACGCTTCGGTTGAAAGTGAAATTCGTTCCATGGCGGAGGAAGAACGGGCCGAGTTAAAGGTCGAGTTGGAAAAACTTGATCATGATCTTCGTCTGGCGCTACTACCGCGCGACGCCGCCGATGATTCCTCCGCCATTGTCGAAATCCGCGCCGGCACCGGCGGCGATGAAGCTGCCCTGTTCGCCGCCGATCTCCTGGAAATGTACCAGCGCTATTGCGGTTTGCAGGGCTGGAAGACCGAGGTGATGGACCGCACCGAAAGCGACCTGGGCGGCATCAAGGACGCCACCCTGGAAGTGAATGGCCGTGGCGCCTTCGCGAAACTGAAGTTCGAATCCGGCGTCCATCGCGTTCAGCGGGTTCCCGCTACCGAGGCGCAAGGGCGCATCCACACCTCCGCCGCCACCGTGGCGGTGCTGCCGGAGGTCGAGGACATCGACCTCGATATCCGTCCCGAGGATATCCGCATCGACACCATGCGCGCCG
>JAFAVT010000339.1 GCA_019242275.1 Alphaproteobacteria bacterium | reverse complement strand
TGGATGCCGGTGGCCGCAGCCTCGGCCACGTCCCGGGCGATGCGGTCCACCGTGGCAACGTCAATGCCGAACTGGCCATCGCCCATCAACGCCTCGCCCGAGACCTTGACGAGGACTCGGGCGTATTTCGGCGTCGTGGACATCAGGATCAGCCCTTGGTTCCAGCCATCTTGGCGACTTCGTCGGCGAAGTCGTCGCCGCCCTTCTCAATGCCCTCGCCTACCTTGAAGCGGACAAAGCCCTCGATCTCAACCGGAGCACCAAAATCCTTGCCGGCTTTTTCAACCAGTTTGGCAATGGAAAGGCTCTCATCCATGATGAAGGCCTGCTGCAACAGCACCACATCCTCGTAATATTTGCGCATGCGGCCTTCCATCATCTTCTCGACCACCGCTTCCGGCTTGCCGGACTGAAGAGCGATGTCCTTCTGGACGGCGTATTCGCGCTCGATCACCGCCTTGTCGAGCTGCTCAACGCTGAGGGCCAGCGGCGCCTTGGCCGCCACGTGCATGGCAATCTGCTTGGCCAATGGCATCAGCTTGGCGGCATCGGCAGTGGATTTCAGCGCCACCAGCACGCCGATATTGCCCAGTTCGGGACCGGAGGCGTTGTGGATGTAGGACGCGACCACGCCGGGATTGACCGACAGCGCGACCGTGCGGCGCACCGACATGTTCTCGCCGATCTTGGCCACCAATTCGGTCAGCACCTGCTGCACCGTGGAGCCGGCGTGCGGCGCAGCCAGCAGCTTGGAAAGATCGCCGCCTTCCCTGAGGGCGATATCGGCGGCCGACTTCACAAAAGCCTTGAATTCATCATTGCGGGCGACGAAGTCGGTTTCGGCATTCACTTCCACCAGCACGCCGGTATTGCCGGCGACCGAAACACCCACCAGGCCGTCGGCGGCGGCACGGCTGGCCTTCTTGGCGGCCTTCATGGCGCCGGACTTGCGCAGCCAGTCAATGGCCGCTTCCATGTCGCCTTTGGTCTCGTTGAGAGCCTTCTTGCAATCCATCATCCCGGCGCCGGTCTTGTCGCGCAGGTCCTTCACCATCGAGGCGGTGATCTCCATCGGTCTTCTCCGAACGTATGCGGCGGCGCAAGGGTGGCAGCGCCGCCTTGTCAAACACGTGACTTAAGCGGGAACGGCTTCGGCCGGCGCCGCTTCGACATGGCTCGAGGTATCCTCGATCTCGGCTGCGGCACCGACATCAACGCCGGCTTCGACCTGGCCCTGGCCCAGACCATCAATGATGGCGCGCGCGGCCAGGTCGCAATAAAGCGCGATGGCGCGGGCGGCATCGTCATTGCCGGGGATCGGGAAGGCGATGCCGTCGGGATCGGAATTGGAATCCAGGATCGCCGTCACCGGAATGCCCAGCTTGCGGGCTTCGGAAATGGCGATGGCCTCCTTGTTGGTATCAATGACAAACAGCATGTTCGGCAGGCCGCCCATCTCCTTGATACCGCCCAGCGACTTTTCCAGCTTGTCCTGCTCGCGCAGCATGCCGAGCAATTCCTTCTTGGTCAGACCCGATTCCTGGGCGCTGGAGAGGGTCTCCTCGATGGTGCGCAGGCGCTTGATAGACTGACTGATAGTGGACCAGTTGGTGAGCGTGCCGCCCAGCCAGCGCTGGTTCATGTAATATTGCGCGCAGCGCTTGGCGGCGGCGGCGATCGGCTCTTGCGCCTGGCGCTTGGTGCCGACGAAGAGGATGCGCCCGCCGGATGCAGCGGTCTCGCGCAGAGCGACCAACGCCTGGTGCAGCAGTGGCACGGTCTGGGTCAGGTCGAGAATGTGGATGTCGTTGCGGGCGCCATAGATATAGGGCGCCATTTTCGGGTTCCAGCGCTGCTGGCGATGACCGAAATGGGCGCCGCTTTCAAGCAGTTGGCGCATGGAAAAATCAGGCAGAGCCATGAACTTCAGTCTCCTTTACCGGTTGGCCAGACGTGCGGGTTAATCCCTTTCGGAACCACCGGACGGGGACGATGGAATACCCACCGAAACCCACCCGCGCGTGCGAGATGGCGCGGCTTATACGTAAAAAAGCCAGAAAAGCAAGTCTAACCGGCGATAGCCGGGGGCGCGGGCAGAACGGATTGCGTGAGGCCGAACAGGGGCTTAGGAACCGGTGATGGTTTCTCCGATCCGCCCTGACATCGCCGCCCTGGAACCGGCAGGCCTGGCCCGCATCTTCGACCTGGGCCGGGGGGTGGAGGGCCTGATCCCGCTCTGGCTGGGCGAGACCGATCTGGTAACCCCCAAATTC
>JAFAVT010000005.1 GCA_019242275.1 Alphaproteobacteria bacterium | reverse complement strand
AGTTAAGATTTGCCGGGCAAGGCAGGATTTCCGTGGTCAAACTGGACAAAATCTATACGCGAGGCGGGGATTTGGGGGAGAGCGGGCTGACGGATGGCAGCCGCCGATCCAAAGCCGATCTGCGCTTTGCCGCCATCGGGGCGGTGGATGAAGCCAATAGCGCCATCGGCATGGCACGGCTGGAAGCGGCCGGCGATCCGGACAGCATGCTGGCGCGCATCCAGAATGATTTGTTCGATCTGGGCGCCGATCTTTCCACGCCGGAAGATGGCCGCAAGGCGGAAGGCGCGCTGCGGATCGCGGCGGCGCAGGTAACGCGGCTGGAGCGGGAGATTGACGCCATGAACGAGCGCCTCAAGCCCCTCACCTCCTTCGTGTTGCCAGGCGGTTCAAAACTGGCGGCGCATTTGCACCTGGCGCGGGCGGTTGCACGGCGGGCCGAGCGGGAGATGGTGGCGCTGGCGGCGCGGGAAAGCGTCAATGCGGAAGCACTGCGCTATATCAACCGGCTGTCCGACCATCTTTTCATGATGGCGCGCCTGGCCAATGACGGCGGCGCAGGCGATGTGCTGTGGATTCCTGGAGACAATCGGCAATGAGCACACTCATTGCTCTTATCGTGCTGATCTGTGGCGCCTTTCTGATTTGGAATTCATACAGGGCAATTGGAACCGGGCGCGACAGCGTTGGCGTCAGAAATATTGTCTTTTGGCTTGAACATTCCCATCACCCGAACCTCTTTTGGAGTTGGATAATTTGCCAAATAGTATGCGCGCTGGTGGGGATTTCTGCTGCAACAGTGATACTGCTTGGCTTTGTAAAGATTTAGGCGCGTCGATTTTGGCCGTCCGGGCAGGAGCGCGCGCGGAGCGTATCCAGCATACGTGAGCACGCGCGACGAACCCGGCGGCCAAAAGAACGCGCCGCAGGATTATTCCGGTCCCAGCTTTCTGCCGAATATGAAGGCCAGGAGCACGCCGGCGACGCCAGTAACGCTCCAACCCGGCAGAGCGAGAAAGGAATAGACAAAGTGCGCCGCAAAGGCGGCATGATTCTGCACCCAGGCCTTGGCGCCGTCGAGCGAAGCCTGATGGATCGCCGCCCAGACCATGCCCAGTGAGCGCACCGTGACCTCGCCGCCTTTTTCCAGCGAGGTTACGGCGTCGGCACCCAGCAACATCAGGGCGATGACGATCAGGACAAGACTGATGAGGCGCAGCAGGACGGCCATGGCCGCAAAACTATCGTGCGGCGTCGGAGCGGACAAGTTTCGCGGCGATGGGTTAGAGCAGTTAAATCGCAGATGGGCGCAACTGGCCTCACCCTTCGACAAGCTCAGGGTGAGGAAAATAAAAACAAATCCTCATGCTGAGCCTGTCGAAGCATGAGGGCGGCGATCGAAGCAAGAGGCAAATGCTCTAATACGGCGTTCTGTCTTTGCGGGTGAAGCCCCGTGCGTCAAACAGCATGTCAATGTCGGGATAGACGCCGAATTCACCGCGTATGCGGCTGCCGACTTCCAAGAGCGTCGCATCGGCATTCGAACGGTTCACCAGATGATGGCCGTTGCGTTCGCCGGCAGGAAAGCCGGCACAGTCCCCGGCCTTCATCACTTCTTCGCCCGCGTCGGTGATCAGCACCACTTCACCGGAGAGTATATAGACAAACTCGTCCTCCAGATGGTGCCAGTGACGCTGGCTGGACCAGACGCCGGGCTTCAAGGTCAGGAGATTGACGCCAAACTGGGTCAGGCCGCCGCCGTCGCCCAACCGCAAACGATGGCGGTCGCGACAAGGCACATCGTATGGCGCGGGATAGCGGCTGCCGGTGTGCACCGGCACCTTGGCGAGATCAATCTTTGGCATAGTCATTCCCCGAGAAGAAAAATTGCCCGCGAATTTCTTCACGGGCAATTCAAGAGAAAGTTGGATGGGCGGGTCAACCCCCGGGATCAAGTCCGAGGGCATGGCCCGCCCATGGTGATTTTGCTCTATTGCGCAGGCGTCTCGCCGGCCGGAGCTTCTTTGGGCTTCTTGGTGAGGTCTTCACCGGTGGTCTGATCCACCTGCTTCATAGAGAGGCGCACCTTGCCGCGGTCGTCAAAGCCCAGCAGCTTGACCTTCACCTGCTGACCTTCCTTGACCACGTCAGAGGGCTTTTCCACTCGCTTGGGTGCCAGTTCGGAGACATGCACCAGCCCGTCCTTGGGGCCGAAGAAGTTCACGAAGGCGCCGAAGTCCATCACCTTGACGATCTTGCCGTCATAGATTTCGCCCACTTCCGGCTCGGCCGTCAGCGACTTGATCCACTTGATGGCGGCCTTGATGGACTCGCCGTCGGCGGAGGCGATCTTGATGGTGCCGTCATCCTCGACATTGATCTTGGCGCCGGTCTTTTCCACGATCTCCCGGATCACCTTGCCGCCGGTGCCGATGACATCGCGGATCTTGTCCACCGGGATCTTCATCTGCTCGATGCGGGGGGCATGTTCGCCCAGCTCCGCACGGGCGCCGGTGATGGCCTTGTTCATTTCGCCCAGAATGTGCAGTCGCCCACCCTTGGCCTGATCGAGCGCCACCTTCATGATGTCCTTGGTGATGCCGGAAATCTTGATGTCCATCTGGAGCGAAGTGACGCCGTCTTCGGTGCCGGCGACCTTGAAGTCCATGTCGCCCAGATGATCTTCGTCGCCCAGAATATCCGACAGCACGACATAGCGGTCGCCTTCCAGGATCAGGCCCATGGCGATGCCGGCGGTGGGCTTGGCGATGGGAACGCCCGCATCCATCAGCGCCAGCGAGGTGCCGCAGACCGTGGCCATCGAGGACGAGCCGTTGGACTCGGTGATCTCCGACACCACGCGAATGGTGTAGGGGAAGCTGTCCTTGGGCGGCAGCATGGGATGAATGGCGCGCCAGGCCAGCTTGCCATGGCCGATTTCACGGCGCCCCGGTGAGCCCATGCGGCCGGTCTCGCCCACCGAATAGGGTGGAAAATTGTAATGCAGCATGAAGGTTTCCTTGGCCGTGCCGGTCAGGCTGTCAATAAACTGCTCGTCTTCGGCCGTGCCCAAAGTCGCCACACAGATCGCCTGGGTCTCGCCGCGGGTGAAAAGCGCCGAGCCATGGGTGCGGGGCAGAACGCCCACTTCCGCCACGATGGGGCGCACCGTGGTGAGGTCGCGGCCGTCCACGCGCTTCTTGGTGTCCAGCACGGCATTGCGCATGACATGGGCCTCCACGTCATGCATCAGGCCGGAATAGACATTGGCGGCCACCTTGCCTTCACCTTCGCCGACAAACTGTTCGGCCAGGCTTTTGCGCACGGCCGAAATGGCATCGCGGCGCTCATGCTTCTGGGCAATCTGGAAGGCGTTGGCCAGCGCCGGTGACGCCGCCACCTTAAGGCGCTCATAGACGGCGGCGGTGGTGTTTTCCGGCACCGGGCGGGGGTCCTTGGCGGCCTTTTCCGCCAGGCGGATAATAGCCTGGATGGCAGCCTGCATCTGCTGATGGCCGAAAACCACGGCACCCAGCATCACCTCTTCCGAAAGCTCCTGGGCTTCGGATTCGACCATCAGCACGCCTTCCGACGTGCCGGCGACCACCAGCTCGAGCTTCGATTCCGGCAGCTCGCTGAGCTTCGGGTTGAGCACATACTGGCCGTTGATGTAGCCGACGCGGGCGGCGCCGATCGGGCCCATGAAGGGAATGCCCGACAGCGTCAGCGCGGCGGAGGCGCCGACCATGGCGACGATGTCGGGATCGTTCTCCATGTCATGGCTCAAGGTGGTGCAGACCACCTGGGTCTCGT
>JAFAVT010000266.1 GCA_019242275.1 Alphaproteobacteria bacterium | reverse complement strand
CTGGCGCCAACTGGTCTTGTGATGCTGCAGAGGGTCAGTGCTCTGGATGCAAGGCGCCGCGATTTCATAAGTCCAATGCGGTGGATTGGGAGACAGCGGCGCAGTGCTGGCCTCATGGCGGCCGGCTTCATCTAGTGTCAGGCGCACCCGTAGCGGCCCATGACGGTGGCAGCCCTGTATCGCCCCATCCAGCGCGTCCCGGGCCATGGTGCGATTGAATGCCAGGCCGAAAACCTGTGCCGAGTTTGCCATCCGGGCCAAATGTGCCTCCAGCCGCACGAACTCCCCGTCCCATTTCAGGGTCTCAATCAACTGCAACGGCGGTCGGTTTTCTTCAAAGAACCTGGCCTTGAGTCGGCATTCGGCATATTCGGCCGCGCCGTCCGAATCCTGAACCACGCCGCCGCCGATCCCCAACACCCCTTCGCCGCCATGAAGGCTGAGAGTGCGGATGGCGACGTTGAATCTGGCGCTGCCGTCCGGCGCGAAACAGCCCACCGCGCCGCAATAGGCGCCTCGTGGTTGGTCTTCCAGATCGTGCAGTATTTCCATGGCGCGAATCTTGGGTGCGCCCGTTACCGAGCCGCAAGGAAACAGTGCTCGCAAAATATCGGCAACCCCGACAGCTGCCCGCTTTCGCGCTGTCACGGTGGAAACCATGCTGTGCAAAGTGGGGTAAGTCTCGACATCGAACAGCGCCTTGACGGCGACACTGCCGGTTTCGGCGATGCGACCAAGATCGTTGCGAATCAGATCCACGATCATCAAATTCTCTGCGCGGTCCTTGGCCGAGGCCATCAACGCGGCGCCTTCCCGCAAATCGTCGGCCAGCCGCGGCGCCGTGCCCTTCATGGGCCGGACCGCAATCGCCCCGGACGATGACAGATCGAAGAATAATTCAGGCGAAAGACTTAGGACCTGCCGTTCCTCGTCAGCCACAAAACCGCACCAGCGGGCGCCGGCAAGGTTTCGCAGCCGCTCATACAGCGCCAAAGGATCACCGGCGAAATAAAAGCGAGCCCGGTAAGAGAGATTTGCCTGGTAAATGTCTCCGGCGCCGATCAACGCTTTCACTTTGGCAAACCGTGCCAGATAGGCCGCCTCATCCCATTCATGGCGCAGCGGTCCTGCGTAGGCGCGACCGGCGGAATATGGCGGCTCTGTGGCAGCCGGGCCAAATACCCCCAGACGCATTAAAGGGGCAGAGGCGGGCGCCAGGGGCCGCAGCTTCGGCTCCAGAACATAACCTAGTTCGTAGCTCAGCCAGCCCACGACATGGTAGCCGGCGGCCAGCGCCTCTGAAACTGCTTGCAGGGCCGCCGGGACCTGTTTTGGCTGATTTGCGGCGATTACGCTCTGTGGAGCAGCAAACACCTGGCGCCCGCCGGGAAAGTCCAGAATGACCTGCATGGGCGGCTTTGTGCCTGCCCCAGCGTCAGCCTTCAACCGCCTTGAAACCCCCAAATTGCACCCCATCTTTGTTCCATCGGAGGGTCCCGATCGCGTCGCTTGGCATCCGGCCTGGAAACCCGGAGCGGAGGACAGCGTTGAGAGAATGGAGGCATGTGATGATGACGGAACGGGAATTGGGCAATGAGCTGGAAAAAGCCCGCATTGCCTATATCAAGCCCACGGGAAGTGACGAGGCGCACCGCCTTGGCCTTCTGCCTCAGAATATCGAGCTGCCGGTGGGCATGAAGCTCTATGTTCTCCATGCCTTTGATGGCAGCGTCCTGGGCTTTACCGATGCTTACGACACCGCCTATGGCGCGGCTGTGCAGAATGAATTGACGCCGGTCAGCGTTCATTAGGCTCTGAAAAATTTGGCAGAGGCCGGAAGAGGGAAGTCTTCCGGTCTCTCCGTTTCTGGCTAAAGTGTCGGTGGAGGACCGACCATGCGCCAGAACTTATTCGCAACTGCTGTTTTACTGCTGCTGACCGTTACCGCTGCTTCAGCGCAGAACGCTGCGCCACTGCCCTCCCCCATAGCGGCTGGCAACCCGGCGATGATCGGCCCACAATTACTGATCCAGACCAGCGCGGGCGATATCACCCTCCAGCTCGACAATGTTCGCGCACCACAGAGCGTGGCGCATATTCTCAGCCTGGTACGTGCCGGCTTTTATAATGGTACCGCGATTTACCGGGTGCAAAAGGATTTCGTTATCCAGATGGGCAGTTGGGGCGCGGACGGGAAGGGCCGCGGTTGGAATCCCAAACCTGTGCCGCTCGAAGCCAATAACGGGCTGAAGAATTTCAAATTCGCGATAGCCTTGCCGCGAGGCGATGATCCCAACGGCGCCGGCCCCGACTTCTACATCAACATGCGGGATAATCGGGAGTTGGACCAGAAGCCGGACGATCCGCGCAGCGGCTTTGCCGTTTTCGGCGAAGTAACGGAGGCCAGCCGTGCCGTCGTACAGGCGATCAACGACGCGCCTGTGGGTGGGGGCTACGGCCCGTTCGGCGCCTCTGCGCCGCTTACGCCTGTTGTGATCCGCCGCATTTCAGTGGTTGGGGATCCCCCACCGCCGCCGCCCCCAACCTTGCCGGCCATGACCGGACCGCAACTGCTGATCGCAACCACCAAAGGCGATATCGTGCTGCAACTCGATGCCGTGCGCGCGCCTGAAAGCGTGGCGCATATCCTGCGCATGGCGCGCATGGGATTCTATGACGGCAGCGCCATTTACCGCGTGGAGAAGGATTTCGTCATCCAAATGGGAAGCTGGGATGCGCAGGGCAAGGGCAAGGGCTGGGTACCGCGTCCGGTCAAACTGGAGGCTGCAAACGGTCTGAAGAACCTGAAATTCGCGGTGGCACTGCCGCGCGGCGATAGTCCCTCCAGCGCCGGCCCCGATTTTTACGTCAACATGAAAGACAGTCCTGAACTGGATCAGAAGCCGGGTGACCCAAGCAGCGGTTTTGCTGTCTTTGGCCAAGTGACTGAAGCCAGCCGTCCTGTCGTCCAGGCAATCAATGACGCGGCGGTAGGCGGAGGTTATGGGCCATTCGGCGCATCGGCGCCGGCGCAGCCCATTGTGATCAGGCGTATCACGGTCGTGGGGGACCCAGCCCGGCCTGCCGCCCCCGCCAGGCCGGCGGCGAAGCCTCCAGCACGCTAAGCGGCCTGCGAGGCGTCGCCGTTTTGTGCGGTGAGGATGGCATAGAGCGCTTCGGCCGAGGAAGCCGCGCGCAGCTTTTCACATGTGCCGGCATTGCGCAGCAACCGGGAAACCCGCGCCAGGGCCTTCAAATGGTCTGCGCCGGCATCTTCCGGGGCCAGCAGCATGAAGACCAGGTCCACCGGCTGGCTGTCCACCGCTTCATACTCAATCGGACTCTCCAGCCGCGCAAAAACGCCGGTGATGTCTTGTGCTTCGGCCATGCGGCCATGCGGGATGGCAATCCCGGCGCCCACCCCGGTGGTACCCAGACGCTCACGCTCCACCAAGGTCTCAAAAATGCGCCGCTCCGGCAGGCGGACGATTTGATGCGCTTTGGCTGACAGTTCTTGGAGCAGCTGCTTTTTGGATTGAACTTTGAGCGCGGGAAGAATTGCGCCAGGGGCAAGCAGGTCGGAAATGTTCATCATGCTTCCTAAGAGTGCCGCCGGCCGTAATGGTGTTATGCGCGGAACGCGAGTAG
>JAFAVT010000057.1 GCA_019242275.1 Alphaproteobacteria bacterium | reverse complement strand
ATCAGCATCCCGAAAAATTCATTCCGACAATTATCCGATATGCGTTAGCTGGCAAAGACATCCCGATTTATGGGACGGGGCAGCAGGCTCGGGATTGGATATTCGTTGGGGACCATGTCGATGGATTGTTGCGGGCGGCGGAAGCGGGCTTGCCTGGTCAGACCTACCTTTTCGGAGCAGGGAAGGCAATGCGCAATGACGTACTGTGCCGGCTGGTGTGCTCGACCCTTAACATCCTCCGACCTGATAAGGATAGAAAACAAATGCGCAGTCGGATCATCCATGTCGAGGACCGGCCAGGACATGATCCGAGGTATGCGATTAATCCTAAACACGTTAGGCGCACACTGGGTTGGGTCGCGGCAACCCCGCTAGAAAAGGGACTGGGCCAAACGATCGCTTGGTATTTGCGGAATCCGGCATGGCTTTCGCGACATTCGTCGCAATTGAAAAGGTTTGGCCTCGTGCGAAAGCGCATCGCCGAAGGTGGCAGGAAGTGAGCTGGAAGGGTCTTCTGATGGCCGGAGGAAACGGCAGCCGACTCTATCCACTCACCAGCTCGGTGAACAAGCACCTGCTTCCAATCTATGATAAGCCTATGATCTATTATTCATTGACAACGCTTATGCTTGCCGGCATTCGCGATATCGTTCTGGTATCGACCGAAGAGGGAGCGAAACAGATCGGCGCCCTGTTGGGGGACGGCTCCCGTTTCGGCGTTTCGCTTCGCTATTTGGTTCAACCACATGCGGACGGCATCGCTCAGGGCCTTGTTGTGGCTGCGGACGAGTTGGCCGGGCACGATGTCGCGATGATCTTGGGTGATAACATTTTTGTTGGCAGCGGCCTTGAGCAGATTCTACTTACCGCTAAGGAAGAAAACAGGGGCGCCACCGTATTCAGCTATGAGGTGGCAAATCCGCAAGCCTATGGCATCCTCCGTTTCAACGCCGGCAAGCCGGTTGACATCTTAGAAAAGGCAGCCGAACCGCCATCGCGCTTAGCCATTACAGGCCTCTATTTCTTCGACCGGACAGCCATTGATATTGCGCGAACGCTAAAACCATCCGAACGCGGTGAATATGAGATCACCGATGTTAATAAGGCCTATCTAAGGCAGGGACGGCTGGATGTTCGCAGCCTTGGGCGCGGCACTGCGTGGATCGATGGAGGGACGCCCGGTGACCTTTTCCAGATTGCGCAATTCGTGCATGTAATGGAAACACGCACCGGATTGAAGATTGCCGTGCCGGAAGAGATCGCTTTGCGTCGAGGCTTCATTGACCGAACCCTTCTTGCGAATGCTATCAGGGACTATCCGCACTCCGAATATCGCGACTATCTGGAAACCGTTATCAATACCGCTTAAGGCGATATTGCGAGGTCCCCCTCACGGAATTGGCAAAAGGAGCACGGCAACTCGAATTTCAATGATCGTGTCTGGGACTGGCCGCCTATAAGCGGGGAGCATTCTCGAAATTATTCGAGAATATGCGACTAAAGCAGCGCGGATCCTTTTCTGGCGGGAATTGCAGGGCCCTGCAGTCGGACTGCAACTACGCTGATATCCGGTCCAGCTGTGGCCATTATCAGTTTTGCCGGTCCGCACTGATCAGAACTTCCATTGCGAATTTGTTTGGCTTAGTAGAAAGATTTTATGGCGTCTGACGCTAAATTAGGTAACCCTTGTCTCGCAAATAATTCACGACGGCCTGTGCATGATGCTTCGGCTCAGCCTTCACCGTATGGATAATGAGTTCGGCCTGCTCCGGTAGCTCGTAGGGGCTGGAAATGCCCGTGAAGTTCTTGATCGCCCCGGCCTTTGCCTTTTCATAAAGCCCTTTGGGATCACGCTGCATGCATATCTCCAGCGGCGTATCAACGAATATCTCAATGAACTCGGCCTTAGCCACCAGTTCGCGAACCATGCGTCGTTCCGAGCGGAAAGGCGAAATAAAGGCCGTCAGCACAATGATGCCGGCATCCACGAATAGCTTTGCGACTTCGCCAACACGACGGATATTTTCAACACGGTCGGCATCGGTGAAGCCCAGATCCTTGTTAAGCCCATGGCGGACATTGTCGCCATCCAGCAAATAGGTGTGCTTACCTTCCGCCACCAGCTTCTTCTCCACCAGGTTGGCAATAGTGGACTTGCCCGAGCCGGACAGGCCGGTGAACCAGAGGATTACGGGCTTCTGACCCTTTTGGGCAGCACGGGCTGCCTTGTTAACATCCAGCGCTTGCCAATGGACATTGGTGGCGCGCATCAGCGAAAAATCAATCATGCCCGCCGCCACCGTGGCATTGGTGAAGCGGTCAATCAGGATGAAGCCGCCGGTATCGCGATTCTCGCGATAGGGATCGAACGCCAACGGCTGGCTAAGAGCGAAATTGCAATAGCCGACTTCGTTCAGCGCCAAGGTCTTGCCCGCCAGGTGCTCTAGCGTATTGACGTCCACCTTGTGTTTCAGCTCTGAGACCGAGGCAGGCACTGTCGCGCTGCCGAGTTTGAGCAGATATTGCCGTCCAGGCAGCAATTCCTCTTCGGCCATCCAGAGAAGATGCGCGGCAAACTGGTCCGATACCGCAGGGCGCACTCCCGGGGCCGCCAGTACATCGCCGCGGGAAATGTCCACTTCGTCGGCCAGGGTCAGGGTGACGGCATCGCCCGCCACCGCTTCGGGCAGATCGCCATCATGGCTCTCGATGCGAGCAACCTTGCTGGCC
This sequence comes from Alphaproteobacteria bacterium, assembly GCA_019242275.1. Classification (GTDB taxonomy): domain Bacteria; phylum Pseudomonadota; class Alphaproteobacteria; order Micropepsales; family Micropepsaceae; genus Rhizomicrobium. The sequence continues at coordinate 5,749 of JAFAVT010000057.1, read as the reverse complement.
TTGCCCGATTTGGCGACCACAACGCTGTCGCCGGCCCTGATGCGGCCGCCGGCTATCGTGCCGGAAAAGCCGCGAAAATCGAGGTTGGGCCGGTTGACCCATTGCACCGGCAAGCGGAAAGGCTTGTCGGCCAGCGCCGCATCCACATCAACCAATTCAAGATGCTCCAGCAGCGACGGGCCTTCGTACCAGGGCGTTTGGCTGCTCTTGGCCATCACATTGACGCCGAAGCGGGCGGAAAGCGGGATGGCGATTTCGCTAACGAAACCGAGGGCGGCGGAAAAATCACGAAATTCCGCGACGATTTTATCAAAAACCTGCTGCGCATAATCCACCAGGTCAATCTTGTTCACCGCCAGCACGACATGGCGAATACCCAGCAAAGCGCAGATATAGGCATGACGGCGCGTCTGCACCAATACACCCTTGCGGGCGTCAATCAAGATGACGGCCAACTCGCTGTTGGAAGCGCCGGTCGCCATGTTACGGGTATATTGTTCATGCCCTGGCGTATCGGCGACAATGAATTTGCGCTTGTCGGTAGCGAAAAAACGATAGGCCACATCAATGGTGATGCCTTGCTCCCTTTCAGCCTCCAGGCCATCCACCAGCAACGCGAAATCAATATCCTCGCCGGTGGTGCCGAACTTTTTGCTGTCCTTTTCCAGGCTGGCCAGCGTGTCCTCGAACAAGAGCTTGGTATCGTAGAGCAAACGACCGATCAGGGTTGACTTGCCGTCATCCACACTGCCGCAGGTAAGGAAACGCAGCAGGGTTTTTTTCTCCTGCGCCGCCAAAAATTGCTGAAGTTCGGTGGGCGCGTTCATCAGAAGTAGCCCTCCTTCTTCTTCTTCTCCATCGAGGCTTTTTCGTCGCTATCAATCAGGCGGCCCTGACGCTCGCTGGTGCGGGCGGTGAACATTTCGGTGACAATATCCTCCAGGGAGTCTGCATCGCTTTCGATGGCGCCGGTGAGCGGATAGCAGCCCAGAGTGCGGAAACGGACCAGACGATCTTCGATCCTCTCACCCGGCAGCAGTTTCATGCGTTCGTCATCACGCATGATCAGAGTGCCGTCGCGCTCCACCACCGGGCGCTTCTTGGCGAAGTAAAGCGGCACAATCGGAATCTTCTCCGCCAGGATGTATTGCCAGATGTCCAACTCGGTCCAGTTGGAGAGCGGGAAAACGCGAATGGATTCACCCTTGTTGATGCGGGTGTTGTAAACCCGCCAAAGCTCCGGCCGCTGGTTTTTGGGGTCCCAGGCATGCGTTGCGGTTCGGAAGGAGAAGATGCGTTCCTTGGCACGGCTTTTTTCCTCATCGCGCCGGGCGCCGCCAAAAGCGGCGTCAAAGCCATATTTGTCCAGGGCTTGTTTCAAGCTTTCGGTTTTCATCACCTGCGTATGCAATGAAGAGCCGGAATCGAAGGGATTGATCCCGCGCTTTACGCCCTCTTCATTGACATGAACAATCAAGTCCAGACCCAGCCGCTTTGCCGTGGCATCGCGGAATTCAATCATCTCCCGGAATTTCCAGGTCGTATCCACATGCATCAGCGGAAATGGCGGTTTGGAAGGATAAAAAGCCTTCATCGCCAGATGCAGCATGACGCTGGAGTCCTTGCCGATGGAATAGAGCATCACCGGGTTGGCAAACTCGGCGGCCACCTCGCGCATGATGTGAATGCTCTCGGCCTCCAGGCGGCGGAGGTGAGATATAACAGTTTTATTGGTGGACAATGTGCTGTATCCCGAACGCGGACTGTGAAATAGGCTACCGGCTTCGCTTATGCAAGCAGCGTCAGCCGCCCGTCTTCAGGGTGCGCAAGGCCAGCGCCGGCGGCACCGCCTGGCTTTCGACGGCAAAGCGCACCCGGCCGATGGCGCGGCCGTCTGCGGTCTCGATATTCACCCGCCACTGGCCAGGCTGTGGGCTGCTCTTGAAGGTATAAAAGCGGTAGCCGTCCGCCCGCCCGCCGGCAATCGTGACCGGCACCCGCTGGACGCTGCGCCAGGCGCCCTCCCCGTCCTGGCGCTGCCAGTCATGGACAATGGCCGTTTTGAGGCCCTGCGGCGCAAAGACGGCGCTGTAGAGGTAGAGGCGGTTTTGCGACTGAATATGCAGCACCGGATTGGTGCCGAACAACGCCTGCCAGCGTGGCGGCTCGCGCTCTTCCGAGACTTCGATGTCTGCGCCACGGCGCTGGACGCTGTGATAGATGCCCGCATCGGTAAGCACCAGCGGCAACGGCGGCAGCACCTTGAGGAAATAGAACAGGTTGAGGAAGACGGAGATCGCCCCCATGCCAAGGCGGATCTGCATCCGGGCGCCGCGATAGCGCTCATGGCCCAACCGGGCGATAGCCCGCATGTAAAAGAAGAAAACCACCGCTGCGCCGGCACCACTGAGCAGGAAGGGGACTGCCCCGATCCGCCCAAGCAACATGGGTACCAGCATGATGGCGTAGGAATAGAGCGAGAAGAACAGCAACAGGGCTGTGAAGACCAGGCGGGAATAATAATGCCGGAAGACTTCGTTACCGATAAAAACTCCTGCCATGAACAGGAGAAAAGGCCATGAGGAAAACAGCGAGGCGCTGCGGATATAGAACACACAGAACCCCGATAGCAGCGCGCCCAGTGCGAACTGGGTGACGAACATGATGGCAGCGCGAATCTTCGCGGATGGACGCCGCCCTTCCGGCCGCGACTCCAGCCCATGCTGGGCAGCGATGGTGATGCCCGCAACCAGCAGATAGATGATGAAGACGGCCTGCGTCGCGGGCTGGTCTATGCGGCCAAAAGCCCAACTGTCGAAAGCGAACCCCCCGGCCATGAACAGGGCGGAGAGATGGCGCTCATGTGACCGCGCCCAATTGAGTGCCGGATCCAGGATTTTAAAATCGAGCGCGTGCATGGGCTGGGTCTTATTGCGGCAGCGCTCCACTAACAAGCCCGCGCGCCGAAATTGCGGCAGTCACGAGTTGAAGCGGCGCTCCCAGGCGATGGCGGATCGGATTATACCATCCAGGTCTTCGTGCGCGGGCCGCCATCCCAAGGCTGCCTTGATACAACGGGGATCAGAGATCAAGGTCGGTGGGTCCCCCGGCCGCCGGGCCATTTCCACCACCGGCAATTTGCGGCCGGTTACGCGCTCCACCCCACAGATCACGTCACGAACCGAAAGACCGCGCCCATAACCGCAATTGTAGGTGGCTGAAGGCGCGCCGGAATGGAGCGCGTCGAGAGCGAGCAAGTGCGCCGCCGCAAGATCGGTGACATGAATATAGTCGCGCACCCCCGTACCATCGGGCGTGGGATAATCTGTTCCGAAAATGTCGAGATGCGGCAAGCGTCCCAAGGCAACCTGGGCAGCCCGTTTTATCAGATGTGTCGCCTTTGGCGTGGATTGCCCCGTGCGCCCTTTCGGATCGGCGCCCGCGACATTGAAATAGCGCAGAATGTGATAGCGAAAGTCGTGAGCGCGGCCGACATCTTCCAGCATCCATTCGGTCATCAGCTTGGAGCGGGCGTAAGGACTGAGGGGGGCCTTGCGTTCGTCCTCACCCAGGGGCTGGGCGGCATCGTCGGCATAGACCGTGGCCGTTGAAGAGAAGATGAGTTTCTTGACGCCGGCGGCGAGACACGCTGCGATGACTTCGCGGGATTTAACGACATTGTTGCCATAATAGGCCAGTGGGTCCGCCACCGATTCCGGCACCACAATGGAACCCGCAAAGTGAATGACCGCATCAACGCCATGATCGCGGATGGTTGCTTCCAGCAATGCGCGGTCGCCGACATCGCCCCGGACAAAGGCCGCGCCTTCTCCCACTTGGGCGCGCACACCGGTGGAGAGATCATCCAGTACCACTACCTCGTCCCCGCGGTCCAACAGTCCATAAACCGTGTGACTGCCGATATATCCGGCACCGCCAGTAACGAGCGTGGTCATCAAGTGATTCTCCTGCCTGGGAACTATCGCCATCCCCTTTGGCCAAGCCAAGGGAGTGCCGGTTCCTTTGGGCACTCACCTGCTGCGGAACCCTTCCCCGATGCTCAGATTCTTTGGGTATATCGCCCCACGGACCCGCGCCGCCCCCTGGCGCGAGTTCCCTTGCGAAACGCAGCAGCCTTCGCTTCTCGCACGCCGAAAAGTATGTTTTCCTGCCATGGGGTGACGTTGCAGCCGCCGGTGCAAGGCGGAAACGGGCAGACACAGGCATGGCGATATTCTTGGCGGATGAGGCAGCCGGCCTCGATCCCGGCGCGCCTTCGGTACGACGTTCCATCCCGCTGCTGGACGACCAGAATGATTCATTTCCGATCGAGCAGGATTTCCAAAACCCGCCCGAACCGAATCTTGCCGCACCGGATCAAAATCCACAAACCCTGAGCAATGGCGGCGCCAGCGGCACGCTCGGTGACGAAGTTACCTTTATCAGCGGCGTCAATCCCGACGGCACCTTGGCCTTCTACTCATTCGCGGCTTGGAATAGCGACAAACCGGCGACCTACACCGGCGGCTATACGCTGGATTATAAATGGGGCGACAACGCCGCCAGCACGCCGGGCGGCACTGTAGATTATTATTTCGACCCGGCCTCAAACTGGACCGCCGCCGAAGAGCAGGTCTTCATTGACGGTCTGGCCCTGTGGTCGGCTGAGGCGAACATCCAGTTTGCCTTGACTGGTGATTCTGCCGCTGCCCAGATCACCTTCACCCGCGGCCATGATGGCAAGGCCTATACCTCGCCCGACTGGCCCAACAGCTTTCCATCTGGAACCGATCGGACCGATGGCACGGTTATCTATCAGCTGACCGGCGCGACCATTTCCATTGACACCAGTGTTGCCGGCTTTGGGCCCATTTCCGCCAACCCCTTGATGTACGGCGGCTATCCCTGGCTGACTGCGATCCACGAGGAAGGTCACGTCCTGGGTCTGGGCCATGCCGGACCTTATAACGGTACGGTTGCCAGTTCGCAGCAATACAGCGCCTACGACACACGGCTCTGGTCGGTGATGTCATATCTGAACAATTCATCTGCTAATGCCTATGCGCCGTCCGATGGCACAAGCTGGAACGGTTATTATCCCACCACCCCGATGATCGCCGACATATTGGCGGCGGAGCGGCTTTATGGCTCGCCGCTTTCAACGCCGCTGTCGGGCGGACAGACTTTCGGCTTTAACACCAACATCAGCGGCGACCTCCGGCCCTTCTTTGATTTCACTATCAACACCAGGCCGGTGATCACCTTGTGGGACGAAGGCGCCGGCAATACGCTCGACCTCTCCGGCTTCAGCAGCACTTCAACGGTCAATCTCAATGCCGGCTGCTTCAGCAGTTGCGACGGCATGACCGGCAATCTCGCCATCGCCCAGGGCACGGCGATCAACATCCTGGTCTGCGGTAATGGCAACGACTCCATCACCTGCAATGCCGGTGGCGACACCATCACCGCCGGCGCCGGCAATGACATCATCCTTGGCGGCGCCGGTGATGATATTCTCCAGGGCGGCGCGGGAAATGACGCGATTGATGGGGGCTCGGGAACCGATGCCGCCCTGTACGCCGGAGTCTTCTCCGCCTATTCTGTCACCGGTTCGGGAGACGGTATCTACACGGTGTCGGGGCCTGACGGCACTGATACTTTGTCCAATGTTGAAAAGCTGGTTTTCGCTGATCAAACGATCCAGCTTGGAGGTCACATGATCATCAATGTCACTTATGATCCCACCAGC
>JAFAVT010000074.1 GCA_019242275.1 Alphaproteobacteria bacterium | reverse complement strand
GGCGTGTGACCGATGACAATGCGTTTGGCCCCGAAGGCGCGCAGCAACATATCCAGTTGCTGGGCAATGGTCGGGGGTGCGGGACCGGCTTGCGGAACCGGCGGCGGCACCGCTTCCTGGGCCAGACCGCGATACCAGAGCGGGCCTTCCGGGTCATTGATGATGGCCTTGGGATCGGTGGCATCCGCTTTCAGGGCAGCGGCAACCTTGGCGTTGATCTCCGCCAGGGTCATGCGGGCATAGGCGGGGCTGATGCCGCCATGCAGGAAAAGATTGCCGTCAATCAGCGCCAGGGCCGGATTGCCGATCACCCAGCTTCCGATTGGGCCGGTGGGGCTCCAGGCGATGCGGCGCTCGATGCTGCCCAGGGGCGTCGCCGCCAGCCAGGCCTGCTTGACCGCATCCTCGCTGATGGTGGGATCATGCGCCCGGTTGGCGGCAATGATCGCCGTCTTGTTGGCCTCGTACACCGCATCGCGCAGCTTTGCCGAATCGGCATCAGTGAAGGCTTGATAATCGGCCGGCACCAGATAGCGCAGATCGCCGACCACATTCATCGCTTCATGATTGCCGACCAGGAAGACGCATTGGCCGGGCGGCGCCTCGCGCTTCAGCCGCATCAGTTCCTCGATCAGCTTGCGCGAATCCGGGCCGCGGTCCACCACGTCACCGGTCTGAACCAGCACGGTATCGCCGCCGATCCAGCGGCCGGCCCCATCCAGCAGCCCGGCCGCCTGGGCAATGGCGCGCCAGGCGGCGAAATCACCATGGAGGTCGCCGACCGCGACAATGCGATGGATGGGCGCGGCATAAGCCGGCCGGGGCAAAGCGCAAAGCGCGGCAGCGGCCAATAGCCCCTGCCGGCGGGTCCAACCTTGCTGCCAAGCCCGCTGCAGACATGCCCCCTTTTGAGGTGAGCTCCCGAGGAATGTTGTCCGACCCCGCTGCGATGTGCAAGCATCGTTGCCGGGCCGCGAATTCGCCACGGGGGCACTCGCATCGGCGGCCGGAACACGGGCTCTTTCGCCGATCATGCAGAAAATCATGATCATCCGGCATGCGGAAAAACATCAGCATGGTCTGGGACATGGCGTGGATCTGTCCGGCCATTCCGCCCGCCATGAATTGACGGTCCAGGGCTGGCAACGGGCCGGCGCGCTGGTCCAGTTCTTTTCCGCCCCCCGCCCTCACAGCCCGATTGCCACACCCCGGTCCATTTTCGCATCCGATGCCACCCGGGAAAGCCCCAGCCTTCGGGCGATGCACACCGCCGGGCCGCTGGCCGAAGCGTTGGGGGTCACCGTCAACCATGATTTCGCCGAAGGCGAGGAAGACCGGCTGGCCGAGGCCGTTCGCAATGCCCCCTCCCCTGCCCTGATTGTCTGGCATCACGGCTGCATTGTGCCGCTTACGCAGCAGATCGCAGGCCATGCCATTGACTGCCCGAAAAGCTGGCCGGACGAGCGTTTCGACATGGTGTGGATTTTGGAACGCAAAGACTTGCACGCGCCTTGGCACTTCTCCCAATTCGCCCAGTGCTTGCTGGCCGGCGACCGCCCGGAGGTCATTACCTGATGACGGCGCCGGCTGATCTTTCGCAGGAGACCACCAACCGCGACATCAATCCGTCGCAGGACCTGGTGGCGGCCTATCCCGACCTTGTCTGCCTCTTGCGCAACAAGCCGGTGTCGGCCGCCTTTGCCGCCTATGAAAAAACCGCGGTGTTCTGGAAGCGCGCCTATACCTTCCTGGGCAAGCTTTCGCTGGTGGCGGTGCTGCTGGCCATGGTCAGCTTTGACTATCAGATCACGCTCAAGGCGGTGTATGGCGCGCCCGGCTTTCTTTCGGGCCTCGCCGCCGCCTTTGCCGCCGCGGGCTTGATCTCGCAGGCGCTGCTGGCCGCAACCCATGCCAAGGACCGCTGGCTGGCGGCGCGCTTTGCCGCCGAACGCCTGCGCTGTTTCAAATTCCAGCTTTTCACTTTGCTGGAGGAAGCGCCGGATGCCGCCGCGCTTTCCAATCTGGTCCATCGCCGCACGGCCGAAGGCCTGGCCGCGCTGAAAGCCGAGTTGCAGGGCGGCCGCGCCGCCATTCTGGAATTCTCGCCTTTTGATGTGCTGCCGCTTTCGGGACACAAGGGGCTTCACAGCAACGGGCAACTGATCGAACGGGCGGCGGCGCTTTATGACACGCTGCGCTTTTCGGTGGAGTCACAGCATTTCGACACTTATCGCCGCGCCCATGAGCGGGAAACCAAGATTCCCTCCCTGCTGGCCGAATTCAGCTTCATGGCGGGTGCGGTGCTGGCCTGCATCGGCATCCTCACTGCTCTGCTGCCGGTAGATGGAAGCCTTCATCACCTTCTTACCTCCCATGGCGTGATGGAATGGCTGGATTTCTTCACCTGGATGCTGTTCGTGCTCAGCGCCGTGATCGCCATCCATGAGCGGGGCAGCGCCCATCAGCAGAACGCCGAGCGCTATGTCACCTATGGCCGCGAGATCCGCCGCCTGCGCAGCGCCGCGCCCCGGCACATGCCGGCCAGCTTTTTCGAATCGGTGCGGGAGATGGAACATCTGATGCTGCGGGAGATTCAGGACTTCTGCCGCGACGTCAAACATTCCAATTATCTGTTTTGAGCTTTACCGGTCATCGAGATTGGTTTTGTCTTTTGCGCCGTCAGACCGTCTTGGGGTCCACGTGCAAGGTGTTGATGAGATAGTCCAGATTGCCCTTGATGGTTTCTTCCATGGTGCTGCCCTTGGGGATCATGGAGGCATCAAGATCAAGCGTCACCCAGCCGGAGAATTCCCGGTCAATCAGAAACTGATGGATGGCGGGGAAATCCACGCCGCCGCCATCGGCATCATTGAGATTGCGGAACCAGCCATGGCCGCCCGATTCTGGGCCTGACTTCGGCACCGCCACGCTCCTGTTGCCGCGCAGGCGCCGGGGCGCGTCCTTGTAATGCACCTCGACCACCCGCGGCCAGTAATCCTTCATGATCTGCAGCGGGTCCATGCCGCCCAATGTGAGATGTGAGGTGTCGGTGGTGAGCCAGACATAGCGCGGATCGGTCAGCGCCATGAAGCTGCGTACTTCATGCTCGTTCTGGATCAAGGCGCCGACATGGGGATGCGGCGCCAGTTTGACGCCCAGCTTGATGGTTTCTGCGCCGATGGCATTCATCGCGTCGGCGCAGATTTTGATCTGCGCGTCACTGACGTCATAGCCCGGCGGGCGCGGGCCGGGATTCATCTTGAAATGGTTGACGTATCCGAAAGGCTTAATAAAATCCCGGACGAACTTGATATGGCTTTCAATTGTCTGAGAGGTCTTGGTGGGATCGAAGAAGTTGCTGGAGAATTGCCGCAGCTTGCCGTCGCCGGGCGCCCCACCGTTTGAGCAGGACACCATCGTCAGTCCGGCATCGTCCATCAACTTCTTCAGCGCCAGCGGCCGTTCCAGGTAATTCTCGACATTGGTGCGGAAGGGCTCGATGCCCGGCATCTTCAGCCGTCGGCCGACGCGGATAGCTTCCTCAATGTTCTGATCCCAGGAAATTGCGCTGTAGCCGAAGCGGAATGGCACGGGGACAATGGCGGCCGATGAAGAACCAAGGCCCGCCATTGCGGCCATCGCCGCGGAGGATTGGATGAAACTGCGGCGACTAAAGCTCATGAATTTCCCCGGCTGCTCAGTTTCTGAGCGAACACAAAGCATCAACATTGCAGCCGCCCTCATCATGCAGCGGCTTCGCCGGCGTGAGAGCAATGTCTGGACCGACGGCAGCCAATTTCAGATCGTCCATCCAGACTTTCCCCTTGCCCGTAAACCCAACCGCGACCAGCAGACCGGTGGCGTCTTTGGGTATATCCAGAACGAACTGATGCAAGTGCCAGGCTTGATCGCCACGCGCATTGGATTGGGAAACTGTTTCCATGGCTTTCCTGGGCTCGGCATTTCCCACGACCATCGCCAGATTGGAGCCAATACCGCCTTCGTTTTTAAGCCGAAGCGTGACTTGCGCCCGCCTCCCCCGCCAAGTGACCAGCGAAACCACACGCTGCGCAGAAGCCCAGTGCTGGCCGACATTCTCTCCTTGCACATAAACCGCGCGATCGGCCGACATTCCACCAGTAACGCCCGTGTTGAGCTCATAGGGCTCGGCGGGCTTGGCCACAGGGCGCATATATTTCAAGATAAAGGGTTTCAAGAACCAGCCA
>JAFAVT010000337.1 GCA_019242275.1 Alphaproteobacteria bacterium | reverse complement strand
CGGGGTGTTAGCAGACGCCGCTCCCGGCTCCAACAGGGCTTTTGCGGCCCCGTTGCCGCGTGCAATCATGAGCTTATGCCCCGCCGGAGCGTTGGCGAGAGCCAGAGCGACCAATGAAAAAGCCAGCCCCCAAAGAGAGCATTTCTGACCTCTGGCCCGGCCAGTCGGTGTCGCTTTTGAAGGCGCTGCATATTCTCAGCCAGAATGGCGGCCTCAACGCCGATAGCCGCCGCAAGCTGAAACAGGTGCAACATCTGGCCCAACTGATCCGGCCGGCGATTGACGCGGCGCTGGCTGAGAAAGAGCAGCCGCTGCTGGCCGATCTGGGGGCGGGAAAGAGCTATCTCGGTTTTATTCTTTACGACCTTTATTTCGGTCCGGCAGGGCGTGGGCGCGTGGTGGCAGTGGAGAGTCGCGCCGACTTGATTGCCGCAGCTAGGAAAATCGCGGCGGAAAGCGGTTTTGACCGCATGGACTTTGTACAGGGCACGATTGCCGCCGCCGAGATCGGCCCGGTAGATATTGTTACCGCCCTGCATGCCTGTGATACCGCCACCGACGAGGCAATCCTGTTTGCGCTTCGGCACGATGCGAAATATGTGGCGCTGGTGCCCTGCTGCCAGGCGGAAGTGGCGCGCACACTTGAGGATGTGAAAGGCCCGCTGGCGCAATTGTGGCGCCATCCCATCCAGCGGCGGGAGTTCGGCGCCCATCTCACCAATGTGCTCAGGGCGCTCTATCTGGAAGCCCATGGCTACAAAGTGCGGGTTACCGAACTGACCGGCCTGGAACATTCGCTGAAGAACGAATTCATCTTCGCCGAGCGGCACCAGAAATCAAACCCACGTGCCAAGGCCGAATTCGAGAAGCTGGCGGCGCAAACCGGTGCGGCGCCGAAGCTTCTTACATTGCCAGAATAGCCTCCATGGGCGGGTTGAACCCGCCCATGGTGAGAGGGTTAGGTCAACAGCTTCAGATGCGGCTTGGCATCTGGTTCCTGTTCAAAGGCCTTGCACCAGGCCTCGAAGCTTTCGCTCTTTTCGCCCCGTGAATGGAAGTAAAGCCGCTGCGCCAGCCGCCGCATGGGCGCCGTCATCAAGGCGGCGTTAATCAAGGCGTTGGGTGGGCCTAAGTCCATCAGCCGCCGCAGCAAGAGCTTGGCGCGATAGCGTGGCGCCTCCCGCGTCATCGCCACCACAGGATGAATGCCGCGGTCGCCCAAATGGTCGGCCACCAGCATCGCCGCCCGGCGGCCAAAATGCAGGGCGGTATGAATGCCGCCGCCGGTGACGGGCGAAACCATGCCGGCGGCATCGCCCACCAGCATCACCCGCCGCGCGCCCAGGCAATGCACCACGCCGCCGGAGGGAATAAGGCCGCTGCGGCGGGAGGTGACGCGAATGTCGCGAATGTCAAAATGCGCCTTTAGCCGCCGCAGCAACCCGCCCAGGTCCGGGCGCTGCGGCCGGCTGGCGGCAAGGCCAATCTGGGTGGCGTTCACGCCCGGCACCATCCAGGCGATGTAGCCGGGCGCCAGCTTGCTGTCGGCGAAACAGTGCAGGAAGCGGCCATCCACGGCAGCCAGCGGTTCGCACTCAATCTCCAGCCCGGCCAGGAAGCGACGGTTGACGCCCAAGCCGAAAGCTTCCGCCACCCGGCTGCGGGCGCCATCGGCACCGATCAGAAAGCCGGCATGAATGTCGCCCAAGGCTACGCCGCGCTCATATTCCAGCCCGCTTTCGAATTTCTTGCCGTACACCAGGGTGGCGCCGGCGCGGGCCGCCTCGTCGGCCATCCAGTGCATCAGGCCCGGCATGTCGGTGGCCTGGAAGAAATAGCCGGGGGCGGAAAGATCCAGTGCGCGGTCATCGGGCGCATAAAGCCTGACGCCCCGCACCTTGCGCATTAGCCCGGCGGGCAGATCGAACTCGTCACTGGCTTCCTTGACGATGATGCCGGTGGTGCGCACGCGCGCGCCGGGGTCCGGTTTGGCATCCAGCACCACAACTTTCAGCCCGCGCAGGGCGGCGCTGCGGGCACAGGCAAGGCCGGCAAAACTGCCGCCCACAATGGCCAGATCGAACCGCTGCACCATACGCGCCTCCATCCCGTGCGCCGGGAGTGTGGCTTAGAAACGTAATCAAGAAAACTCTCATGGACAGAATTAATCCGCCCATCCAGAGCCGGAAACGCTGGCGAGTGTTGCCCTGGATGGGCGGCTCAGGGCCGCCCATGGTGAGGCTAAGAGCGGAGTGTCGCCCCAGTCGCTTTGCTGACCTGCGCCACGATGGCGGCCGCGACGGCCTCAATCTCGGCATCGGCCAGCGTCTTTTCCCTGGGCTGAATGCGCACCGCTACCGCCACGGATTTGTGGCCTTCCGGTACGCCCTTGCCTTCATAGACGTCGAAGATGGCGACGCTTTCGATCAGGCTGCGCTCGGCCAGCTTCACCGCCTTGACGATGTCGCCGGCCGCAACCTCGCGCTTCACCACGAAAGCAAAATCGCGTTCGATGGCCTGGTAAGGCGATGGCGCAAAAAGCGGCCGCGCCTTGCCCTTCTGCTTGGCTTCGGGCAGGGCGTCGAGAAAGATTTCAAAAGCCGCGGCCGGCACCTTGAGGTCAAACGCCGCCAGCACTTTCGGATGCAGTTCGCCAAATCGGGCAATTACAGTCTTGCCCAGCGCGATCACACCGCTGCGCCCCGGATGATACCAGGCGGGCGCGCCGCGGCTGACCGGCGCCAACATCGGGGCACCGGTGACGGCTTCCAGCGCTGCCAGCATGTCGGCCTTCACGTCAAAAGCATCAGCGTCATGCGTGGATTTGCTCCAGTCGCGCAAGGCATGACCGGTGCGCAGGCCCGCCGCGATGGTGGTTTGTGCTTCCGGCATGCCGCTCAGAAAACCGGGGCCGATCTCAAACAGCGACAGGTTGGAAAATCCGCGCGCAGCGTTGCGCTGCGCTGCCGCCAGCAGCGAAGGCAGGGGCGTCGGCCGCAAGGCATCAAGGTCGGAAGCGATGGGGTTGGAAAGTTGGCGCGCCTCATCGCCACCGCCGAACAGGGCCGCCTGTTTGCGGTCAAGAAAGGAAAAGCTGACGCACTCCTGAAAGCCGCGGCCCGCAAGGGCGCGACGAGCCGATTTCGCCCGGCGCTGTGCCTTGGTCAGCACGGACCGCATAACCCCCGGATCGCGCGGCAGCGCCGCTGACCTGACCGAGGCAAGCCCAAAAATGCGGACAACTTCTTCCACCAGGTCGGCAGGGCCGTCTATGTCGTGGCGCCAGGACGGCGGCACCACCTGCAACACGCCATGATCTTCGACCACAAAGCCCAAGCTTTGCAGGATGCGGATGATCTCGCCCCGCGGAATTACAATGCCGCCCAGTTGTTCGACCACAATCGGGTCAAAGGCAATGGGCGCATGCGGCGGCGGCAATTGGCCGGCAATTACCACGTCGGAAGCTTCGCCGCCGCACCATTCCAGAATCAGGCGGGTTGCCATCTCCAGACCCGGCAGCACCTGCTGCGGATCAACCCCCCGTTCAAAGCGGTAGCGGGCGTCACTGAGGATGCCCTGCTTCCTGCCGGCGCGGGCAACGGCAGCAGGATCGAAATAGGCCGACTCGATGAAGACATTCACCGTCTCGTCATAGCTGCCGGACTCCTTGCCACCCATGATGCCGGCAATGCCCAGCGCCCTGTTCTCGTCGGCGATGACAATGGTGTTGGCGTCCAAGGTATAGGCGACATCGTCCAGCGCCAGCACCTGTTCGCCATCTCGCGCCATGCGGGCCCTGAGATTGCCGATCTTGTCGGCGTCGAAAACATGCAAGGGGCGGCCGCGATCTTGGCTGACGAAATTGGTGGCATCCACCAGCGCACTGATGGATTTCAGGCCCACTGCCTTGAACCGGTCCTGGAGCCACTTGGGCGCGGGGCCGTTCTTCACCCCGCGGATCAGCCGCCCGGCAAAGACCGGACAGGCATTTTTGTTTTCCGGCGCAAAGTCCAGGGTGATGGTCTTGGGCGAAGGAAATTTGCCCTGGACCGGCATCACCTTTTCGGTCTTGAGCTTGCCCAGACCCGCGGCAGCCAGATCGCGCGCCACGCCCCACACCGAGGCGGCATCGCCGCGATTGGGAGTGATGGAGACTTCGATCACCGGATCATTGGTGAGCAGCCCCGCGTCTGCCAGCGCCGCGGCCACCGCTTCGCCCACTTTGGCATCGGCCTTCAGTTCGATGATGCCATCATGGTCCTCACCCAGCAGCAGTTCGCGGGCCGAACACATCATCCCCCGCGATTCCACGCCGCGGATGGAGCCGATTTTTAGCGCCTCACCCGAAGCGGGAATGACCGTGCCGGGCCGCGCCAGCACCACTTTGATGCCGGCGCGGGCGTTGGGCGCGCCGCAGACGATTTGAAGATTTTCGCCGCCGGCCGAGACCGTGCAGAGCCGGAGCTTGTCGGCGTTGGGATGCTTCTCTGCGGTGATGACCTCACCGACGACGAAATCCTTCAGCGCCGCACCAGGATCGCTGATGCTTTCGACCTCAAGCCCGATGCTGTTCAGCTTGTCGGCGATCTGCTGGGCCGAAGCGTCCGTATCGAGATGCTCCTTGAGCCAGGAAAGCGTGAATTTCATTTGGACAGGCCTCCCTCAAGCGAGGGAATAACCAGCGCCGCAAAGCCGTAATGTTTCAGCCAGCGCACATCGCCTTCAAAGAAGCTGCGAATGTCGGCAATGCCGTATTTCAGCATCGCCATACGGTCCAGGCCAAAGCCCAGGGCGAAGCCGGAATAGCGTTTGGCATCTATGCCGCAATTCTCCAGCACCTTGCGATGGACCATGCCGCTGCCGCCCAACTCCAGCCAGTCCTGGCCGCTGCCGAAAGTGATCTTGCCGGGCACGCTGCGATCACAGCGCATGTCCCATTCCAGCGACGGCTCGGTGAAAGGAAAAAAGCTTGGACGGGCGCGCAACTCAATGCTGTCAATCTCGAAAAAGGCCTTGCAGAACTCTTCGATGGTCCATTTCAGATGGCCCAGATGGATGCCTTCATCAATCACCAGCGCTTCGACCTGGTGGAACATGGGCGAATGGGTGGCGTCCGAATCCACGCGATAGGTCCGCCCCGGCGAGATGATGCGGATGGGCGGCTTGCCGTTCAGCATGGTGCGCACCTGCACCGGCGAGGTGTGGGTGCGCAAAACATGGGATGAGCCGTCCGCCTGCGGCGCGACATAGAAGGTGTCCTGCATCTGCCGGGCAGGATGGTCGGGCGGGATGTTCAGCCTGGTGAAGTTGTAATCGTCATGTTCGACATCCGGGCCTTCGGCAACCGAAAAGCCCATGCCGGCAAAGATGGCGGTGACTTCTTCCAGCACCTGTGAAATCGGATGCACCGTGCCGCTATTTTCCGGTCGCGGCGGCAGGGTGATGTCCAGGGTCTCGCCGGCCAAGCGCTGCTCCAGCGCGGCCTCGCCCAGCGCTGCCTTGCGCGCGGCGATGGCCTCGGTCACCGCATCGCGCAAGCCGTTCAGCAGGGGGCCTTGAACTTTCCGCTCCTCGGGCGACAGGGCGCCCAGGGTCTTCATCAATTCGCTGATGCTGCCCTTCTTGCCCAGGGCGGCGACGCGCACCACTTCCAGCGCTGCTTCATCGGCAGCGCCGGCGATCTGCGCCAGAAGATCGGACTGAAGGGCGGCAACGTCGCTCATGCAAACTCCGACGGAAGGAAGCCGGGAGGGCGGCGCCCTCACGATTCGCTCGGATGGAGTTGGCTTAGGCTTTCGACGCCTGTTCCACCAGAGCCTTGAAGGCCTGGGGCTCGTGGATGGCCAGATCGCTCAGCACCTTGCGGTCAATGTCAATCTTGGCCTTGGCGAGCCCGGCGATAAATCGGCTGTAGGTGAGGCCATGCTCGCGGACGGCGGCATTGATGCGCTGGATCCAGAGAGCGCGGAAATTGCGCTTCTTTTCCTTGCGGCCGATATAGTTGTGCTGCAGTGAGCGATCCACCGCGGCATTGGCCGTGGTGATGTTGCTCTTGCGGCGGCCGCGAAAGCCCTTGGCGGCTTTCAGGACCTTGTTGCGGCGGGCGCGGCTGGGAACGGAACGGGGTGCGCGGCTCATTTAGATTCCCCCGCCATAGGGCATCCAGCGCTTGACGCGCCGGGTTTCAGAGGTCGAGAGCGCATCCATGCCGCGCAGGTCGCGGGTGCGCGCCGGCGAATTGTTGATCAGCCGATGGCGCTTGCCCACCTGATGGGTCTTGATCTTGCCCTTGGCTGTGAGCTTGAAGCGCTTTTTGGCGCCCGACTTGGTCTTCATCTTGGACATTTTGCGGTTTCCTTCTATGCCCGGATGGCCGGCGGCTTTGGGCGGTCGCGTTAAGAGCCGCCACGGCATGTCCGGCCGGGCTGCTCGAAGAGGGGCGCGTTTAATCGGAATTTGACCGGGAAAGCAAGGCGCCGGTGCTCGGCTTGCCGGGGCTAGCGGTTGGGCTTGCCGGCCGAATCCAGCCCCGAGGCGGTGGAATCGCCAGTGACGCCGAAATCCTGGGATTTGCTGCCGCCCTCGGCAAAGCCGAAGCCTTCCGCGGTCAACCCCCGCTTGAGCAATTCGCGAATGGCCGCGGCGCGGCTGGGCATGCGCCGGGAAAAACGCCAATTATCCAGCGCTTCCAGCTCTTCCTTGGTGAGCATGATCTGAAGGCGCTCGCCGCGCGCCAAATCACCCGTCATGGATACGCCCAACCTCCTCAAGTGGCGGAGAAAATCAAGGAATGAGTAATCGGCTCATTATGAGCAACACACAGACACCAACGATATTAGGGACGATTGGTTCCATATGACAAGAGCGCCAATGGTACAAAAGCCATCAGTTACTCACTAAACTATTGATATCATTCGTTTTTTTACTTGCGCCAGCGCAAACCGGGGTGCATCCTCCGCGCATGAAAGGAGGGTCGCGTCATGGATGCCGTCCTCGCCAAGTCCCGAGCCATTCACCACATGCCCAGCAGCGATCCCGTGGCGGAAGCCAATCATCGTATCGCCAACAGCCTCACCCTGCTGGTCTCGATGGTCCGCATGCAGGCATCCGCCGCCGCCCGCCGCAGCGAGCCGGTCACGGCTGCCGATATGCGCCTGGCCTTGGAAGCCGTCGCGGCCCGCATCGGCACCATTGGCCAGCTTCATCGCATGCTCTCGCTGGCACCCCATGATGGGGCCACCAGCCTGCAGCCACATTTGCGTGATGTCAGCGCGACCTTGGTGGCCGCGCTGTCTTCCCCTGAACAGCAGGTGCGGGTGGAACACAGCGGCAGTGACTGCCTGGTCCTGACCCGTCAGGTCCAGCCTTTGGTGCTGATCCTCTGCGAAGTCTTCATCAATGCCATGAAATACGCCCATCCCACCGGCGTGCCGCTGACCATCAGTGTGGATTGCAACAGCGGTCCCGACGGCCGGCTGGTGATCTCCATCAGCGATGACGGCATCGGCCTGCCCGATGCATTTGACCACCAGAAAGATGGCGGGCTGGGCTTTCGCGTCATCCGCAGCCTGGCGGCGGAGTTGGGTGCCGAGCTCAGCGTCGAATCCTCCGCCTTGGGCCTTTGTTTCCGCCTGTCATTGCCGGCGGCGGCCATGCCGGGCGGCAAACTCTCCTGAACCGCCCGGCTTGTTGAGGGCAGGCGGGCCGATTACCTTGCGCTCGGCCTTCGGGGAGAATTGCCGTGTTCAAGGAATTCAAGAAATTCGCCATGCGCGGCAATGTCGTGGACCTGGCGGTCGGCGTGGTGATCGGCGCTGCCTTTACCGGCATCGTCAACTCCCTGGTCAAGGACGTAATCATGCCGCCGATTGGCCTCGCCATGGGCGGTATAGACTTCTCCAACTTCTTCGTGGTGCTGAAGGGTGCCAACTACGCCACCCTGGCCGATGCCCAGAAAGCCGGCGCCGTCACCATCAATTACGGCGTCTTCATCAACAGCGTGATCAATTTCCTGATTGTGGCCATCGCCCTTTTCATGTTGGTGCGGGCGATCAACAAGCTGCAGGAAACCGAAACCACCCCGGACGCCGCCCCCGCGTCCCCGCCGGAAGACATTGTCCTGCTGCGCGAAATCCGGGACAGCCTGAAAAAATAGCGGCAGGTGCCTATATGGGGGCTGAAAGGAATTTTGCATGACCCAGCGCCAACTGACCCCCGAACAGCACCGCGTCTTGCGCGAGCACGGCACCGAGCGGCCTGGTTCCAGCCCCCTCAACCAGGAAAAGCGTCCCGGAGAATTTGAATGCGCCGGCTGCGGCGCCCAACTGTTCGATGCCGGCACCAAATTCGACAGCGGCACCGGCTGGCCCAGTTTCTGGGACACCCTGCCAGGCGCGGTGAAAACCAGCACCGATACCAGCCATGGCATGACGCGGACCGAGTTTCATTGCGCCAAATGCGGCGGCCATCTCGGCCATGTCTTCAATGACGGGCCGGCCCCCACAGGCTTGCGCTACTGCACGAATGGTTGCGCGCTGGACTTCAAGCCCGAAGACAAAGCCTAGATGAGCGCAACCATTCGATTATTTTTGGTCGCTCTGGCTGGCACCAACGCTCCTGGCTGCGCATTGGATTTCAAGCCAGAGGCCCAGAAGTAAGCCCGCGCAGCCATTCGTTTCTTTAATTGTCGCGCGGCCTAACGCTGACGGGCCGTGGCTGCGCCTGGGAGTTTAAGCCCGGAGAGAATAAATAACTCTCCATGGCCGGGTTTAACCCGGCCATCCAGAGTCGCTGGCACGGTATTTGATGCCCTGGATGGGCGGCTCAAGGCCGCCCATGGTGATTTAAGTTCAGAACATTGCGCTTTGGACTCTAACCCCGAGGAGACCGTCTAACCCGGCGGAATAACAAAGGCGTCCGCGGCGGGCTCGGCTTCCTCATTCGTGGCCGCGTGCTTGCGCGCTTCGGTCTCGGCGGCCCGCAGCGACGCCCCTTCGCGACCATCCAGCGCCCTTTCGGCCGCCTTGCCCATGGCGGGAATGCGCGCCTTGTTCTTCTTTACGAAATCAGCCTGGTCCTTCAGGAAACTGCGGCTGGCCTGATAGTCGCCTTCGCCTGCGATCTGCTTTCCGGCGCGGACCGGTGCCTTCTTTGTAGCCTTGCGGGGCGTTGCTTTCTTCTTCGCCGCTGACCGGGAGGCCTTCTTTGCCGTTTTCTTGACAGCCTTGCGGGTCTTGGCCTTGCGCTTCGGCGCCTTCTTTGCGGCTCTTTTCTTTTTGCTCGCCCCGCCTTTAGCCGACGCTCCTGACTTCTTCGCCTTCTTCCTGGCTGCCATTTGTCTCTCCCTGGGGGCTCCCTCGGCAACCCGGCAACGGCTGAAGCGCGCGGATCGTTCCCTGGAGCGCAATCCGAAAAGTGACAAACGGTTTTCGGAAAAATTGCGCGACAAAACAAATACTAGGCCCAAAGAACAAGGCCCGCCGCGTTTTGCGCGGGCGGGCCTTTTTTCAAGCCTTTGCCAATTTACGGCAGGGTGCCTTCCGGCAGACCGGGCGGTGTCACCGGTGCGGGCGCCGGAGCCGCTGTCTTCTTCGGCGCGGCCTTCTTCTTGGCCGGCGCCTTCTTGGCTTTCTTGGCCGGCTTCTTCGCGGCCGCCTTCTTGGCGACTTTCTTGCCGGCCTTCTTCTTGGCAGGCGATTTCGCCTTCTTCGCCTTCTTTGCTTTCTTCGCCTTCTTCTTGGATGCCATCTGGTGATCTCCTCGTTTGGCTGCCCACCCGGCGCCGTTGGCGCTAGCCCCCGCCGCGCGCATTCGATGAGCGCGCAAAAACCCTACGCGTGTTCGCGCGCGCGCGCGAGGGGCATCGCTCATTTCTTCTATAATTTTTTGCGAGCAGGATGAGGCGCGGCTCTCAAATGATGACAGCCCGGGCCGTCAAACCGTTCAAGCCAATCGTGCCGCGCCGGACTCTGCGGCATGGCGCAGCCGCGCGTCTTCAAGGTCGAGCTCGCGCTCTATCCTGCGCCGCGCCTCATCGCCGATCTCGCCCCTGGCATAGATGTCGGCAATGGCTGCGCGCTCGGCCTCGACAAAATCCAGTTGCAGCCTGGTGGCGGCGTTGAAAGTCTCGCTCTCAGCCTCCACCAGCCCTTGGCAGGCGGCTACAAAATAGGCACGCCGGTCGGCGTGGCGGCGGCGCAAGGCCGCCACCGTTTCCGGCGACGACACCCCGCCCGCCAGGGAATCCAGTCGTCCCAGGGCCGCGTCAATGCTGGCAAGGCGGGCGGAAATCTCCTTGCGCTTGGCGTCGTCCGCTTCGCGTTGGCCGTCGGCGGTAAGGCACACCCCATTGATCACCAGCGGCAGGGAAAGTCCCTGGCCCACCAGCGTCACCAGGATCACGGCAAACGTCACCAGCAGCAGAAAACCCCGTTGGGGGAAGGGCGCACCATCAGCGGTAAAGGGAATGGAGAGCGCCGCCGCCAATGACACCACGCCCCTTATGCCGGTAAAGCCGATCAGGAAGACCCAGCGCCAGGGCGGCGACGGATCGCGCCGCGCCAAAGGCGGCCACAGCAGCCGGGGCAGATAGGTAGCAGCAAAGACCCAGACAAAGCGCACCAGGATCACCGCCAGGCACACCAGCCCGGCTTCAAAGGCCAGTCGTTCCCATTGGGCCAGATCCAGGGTCTCGGCCACCACCCGCGCCTGCAGGCCGGTGAGCAGAAAGATCACGCCTTCGATCAGATAGGTGCTGAGGTCCCAGACAAAGAAGCCTTGCAGCCGCGTCGCCGGTGAAATGAAGCGCGGGCCATTCCAACTGACGAACAGCCCCGCCACCACCGTTGCCAACACGCCCGAACCGCCCAGGCTTTCGGGCACCCAGAAGGCGGCAAACGGTGTCAGCAAGGCAAAAACGATTTCCACCCGTGTTTCCTGCGCCCAGCGGCGTAAGGCCAGCACGCCCCAGCCGATGGCAAGGCCCCAAAGGATTTCGCCGGCCACGATGGCGGCAAATTCCACTCCGGCCTCAGACAGATGAAAGGCGCGGCCCTCCGTCACCGCCGCCACGGCAAAGCTGAACAGGATCAGGGCGGTGGCATCATTCACCAGACCTTCGCCTTCCAGGATGGTGAGGATGCGGCTGGGAATGGCAAAGCGCCGGGCAATGGCCATGGGTGCCACCGCATCAGGCGGCGAGACCACCGCGCCCAGCACAAAGCCCACTGCCCAGGAAAAGCCCAGCAGATAGTGGGTGAGGGCGGCGACGCACGCCGCAGTGAAAATCACCGCCCCCACCGCCAGCAGCAAAATGGGGCGCAGATTGGCGCGAAAGCCTCGCCAGCTCATATTGACCCCGGCGCGATAGAGCAGGGGCGGCAGAAACAGGGTCAGCACCAGGTCGGGCCGCAGTTCCAGCCGCGGCATCGCCGGCACAAAGGAGAGGATCAGCCCCAGCAGCACCAGCAGCACGGCATGGGGCACATGCCAGCGCCGTGCCCACAGGGCGGCAAAGGCGGTGACGGCGATCAGGCCGAAAGCGATGGGCAGGGCAGGTTGCAGCAAAGGGGGCTACCGGGTTTTCTGACGAAGCTTAGCAATTTCTTCTTGAGGTGCGACCGCCCGGCTCGGCCTGCCCCGCAGAATCAGGCAAGGGCGCCTGCCCCCTCATGCTTCGACGGGCTCAGCATGAGGATACCTTCCTGAATCCTCACCCTGAGCTTGTCGAAGGGTGAGGTCCACGTTCCCACCCAAAAGTAATTGCTCTAGGCTCAGCGGAAAATCGGCCGGAAGGAACCGGCCCTTGAAGGGAGAGGATCATGCGCAAGACCACCATCATTGCCGCCGCCTTGTTTTGCACCGTCCCCGCTTTGGCACAGGCGCCGACGCCACCGGCCCGCCCTGCCGCGCCGGCGCGGCCCACCGTGACCCTGCCGCCCGCGACTTATGCCGATGTGCAGATCGCGCACATTGATGATCTGGGCAAACCGATGGACTTGAAGAGCAATGTCTATCTGCCGGCTGTGAAAGGCGCGCCCACGCCCCTGACCCTCTACATTCATGGCAAGGGCGGCAATTACCAGAACCGCGGCGACCGGGTGGCGGCGATGGTGATCGGCCTCACCCAAAAAGGCTTTGCCGTGGCGACAATTGACTATCGCCTGTCGGGCCGCATGCCGGCGATGCTGATGGATACCAAGGCCTATATCCGCTATTTCCGCGCCCATGCCGCGCAATACAATATTGATCCCAATCGCGTCGGCATCTGGGGCGTTTCGCGCGGCGGCAATCTGGCGGCGATGCTGGCGGTTTCGGGCGACGTCAAGGCGCTGGAGGGCGATATCGGCGGCAACACCAATCAGTCCAGCAAGCTGAACGCTTCGGTGATCGAAAGCCCGCTCACCGACATGTTCGTCAATACCGATGTGAAGGCGGCCTCGATCTTCAATGATTATCTGGGCACCGATGACGCGCAGTCCATGGCCATCGTCACCGCCTATCGCCGCCACGACACCGCCAACCCCGTCTGGGCGCAGGTGGAGAAAATCCAGCAGACCAATCCCTTGAACTACATCTCCAAGGATTCGCCGCCTGCCCTGATCATCTGCGCCGGCGGCGACACCGGCAATGTCATCGCCAACTGCACCGCCATGTTCGACAAATATATCGAGAAGGCGGCCGACGCCCAGTATTACGCCTGGGCGCAAGGGGCGCATGTGCAGGTGGGCCCCACCATCGAGGACGCCTCGGTTGCCTGGCTGATGGACAAGCTGAAGGTGAAGGCCGCGGTCGGCGCCCAGGTGGCGGCACGGGGGAATTGAGGGCGCGCGTTCCGGAGCACTTTTCTCGTCCCGGTCGTAATTGTTAACGCAGCCCTTCTAGTTTCTCTACGTTGATTTTCGGGGGCTCAACTTTCGGGATTTCCGGAATTATCAGTCTCGGTTCTGGGGGCTCGGGCCGCAGGCGCTCTCCATCGTATGTCATCCATCTGCTGGTGCCCACGACACGATCAATCATGGCCTCCAGATCGCGAACTTCTTTGGGTATGCTAACTGCGGTGCCCCCATAATCGACAACTTCCTTTTTTCGTCCGTCAAAAGCGATGCTGATCTTGTATTTAGGGAGGTCAAACGCCGCCATCCCGTACTCGTCGTAAAGCCAGAAAAATTGAGCTTTTTGGAATGCTGTGAAAAGCTGATGTACTGAGGTTTCGCTAATCTTGCTCCGGTAAACGCGGTGCGCCACGCCATAAGCTGGCGGCGGAACAGAAGGCACGTCTCCATCAAATACGACGTTGCCAAGCCCGTCGACAGCTACTTTGTAAACGCGACATTCGCCTAAGCATGGTCCTCGGCTCAAAATGATTTCGAGCGAATTCCAATCAGAAATTTTCGGAAACCGTGTCTCGATCCACGGCCTGCTAGGTCTATGGGAGTAGAAATATCCGACCAAGAATAGAATCAGGAAGGATAGTAGGAGAGTTAATCCGGCCCATTTGAGCAGCCGGAAGAACAGCGCTGCCCTCCGGTCTAAACGTCGGGAAACGGATTCAGTCATGGAAGGCTTTGGTGCTTCGTCCGACCAATGGCATCGCGATATGCCCCTTAGGAGTTTAGGTCTAAAATTTTGTTGACGAATATAACATGACGGCCTGCCACCCGAAGCCGCGAATCGAAGTTTGAGCCGGACTTCCTGTCAGGCACCTTCAAGTGCCGGGAAAACCGCTTCTTGGCTACTGCCTTGCCCGAACCCGACTTGAAATATCGCTCCAGTTGGCGAGGGACGATCTCTGTCTCAACCGCAACATAGGTGCGAAGCTTTGCTGGTAGGCACCTGCGAGTAGATACAACCCGCCCACCATTATGAGAGACCAATCTTCGTTTCAGATCGTTGGTCGAGCCGACATAGATGTCGCCGTTGGCCAATTGTAGGAAGTACACATACCACACGCGACAGTCTCCCTGCGCTCCTAACGGAGCTTCGGGAGACACCCTACGCCGAATGCAGCATGGTGGCCTGCCACCCGTAGCCGCGAAGCGGCGTAGGGTGGCGCACCCGACAGGATTCGAACCTGTGACCTCTGCCTTCGGAGGGCAGCACTCTATCCAGCTGAGCTACGGGTGCTTGAGAGATCAGCCTATAATGAAAACGGGCCCACCTTGCAAAGGCGAGCCCGTTTCGCTTTCACAAACCGATACTTACAGCCAGGTGGCGACGCCGCCGTGACCAGAGCAGGTGCCCTTGCGGTTCTTGTAGGTGACGGTGGT
Source organism: Alphaproteobacteria bacterium (assembly GCA_019242275.1). GTDB lineage: Bacteria > Pseudomonadota > Alphaproteobacteria > Micropepsales > Micropepsaceae > Rhizomicrobium. The sequence goes on along the minus strand of JAFAVT010000337.1, from coordinate 1,597 downwards.
GCCGTCCTTGCACTTGGCCTGACCGCCGGCAGCCGCCGCGCCTGCGGCCGCCTTGGCCATCGAGCCGCTGCTGGCCGCGGCTGGTTTCATCGCCATGCTGCCGGAAGCGGCGGGCTTCATCGCCATGGATGCCCCCGGCTTCATCGCCATGGCCGGCGCGGCTGCCGCGGCGGCATTGGCGGCAGGCGCCTTCATGCAGGTGGACATGAACTCCGTGCGCTTGGCCTTGGCCTTGTCGGCCGCGGTCATGGCGCTCCATTTGGCCGAGCAGCTTTTCATCACGTCCTGCTGGGGGGTATTGGCAGCCAGCGCTGATCCGGCCGTGGCAAGGGCGGCAATGGCAGCGATCACAAATAGCTTTTTCATGGCAAATCTCCCTTTCATGAATTTGCCGAAAGTTTCTGCTGCTTTCGTGACAGGCGCAAGCAAGGCCCCGGCCGTTGCGGAAATTTCATAAGACCTGTTTTTGGCCGCTCGCCCGTACGCTGACGCACGGGCCCCGCCTACACGGTCTGGATCACGGCCTCGACCGCCGCCTTGGCCCGGCCGCCGGGAGTGATCGTGCTGCGGCTGAGCTTGGCCCCGGCTGGGGCTGTCAGCTCGGGCGCTCCGCCAAGCCCCACCAGGGCCAGCTTTTTTGCTGCCCTGAGGTCTTCGTTCAGCACCGCGGTCAGCATCTTCTTTTCCCAGGCGGGGTCGCTGTGGCCGGCGTCATTGAAGGCAAAGGCGGCCGGATCGGCCCCATGCACCAGCACCAGGCGAAGGTCTTCCGGCAGCCGCTTCACTGTGCCCGCCGCCAGCAGGGCTTGCAGCACCGCCGCCCCCGGCGCGCCATAGGCCACCACCAGCACTCCGGCCGCGGCCAGCCGGGGCCCGAAGGCGGCCGCATCCAGGAAAAGGGGCAGCCCGTCAGGCCCCTTGGCGGGATGAACCCGGCCGATCACATCGGCGCCGCACCTTTGGCAGGCGGCGATGAAAGCCTTGCGCGACTGGCGATAGGCAAAGCTTTTGTCCTGCGGTCCGCCATCCGTGGGGCCGCCATCGGTCCAGGTGCTTTTTGGTTTGTCGGGGGGCGGGGTCATGGTTTTGGCGCAGTTTCGGATTTGTTTGAGCCAAATTTCTCCTAATCTCACCATGGCCGGCCTCCGAGCCGGCCATCCAACTTTCTTGCAAGCGGCAAGTTGGATGGGCTGGGGTCGGTAGCGACAGCGTACCGACGCCCGCCCATGGAGGATATGAGAGATTCCGTTAGACCAAAAACGCCTCTACTGGTAGGCGCATGAGCATCTTCGGCGCACTGGAGGAATTGCGGCACCGCCCCATCGGCGATCAGGCGGCGGCGCGGGCCGCCCGCATCGGCTGCCGCCGGCGCATCCCTATCCGCCGCGACAATGCCTTGTTCGGCGAGGCGATGGTCGAGGCCTCCGCCTTCGGGCTCAAGGGGATCAATTTCTATGCCTCCCCCAACAACCCGCCCTATTGGCAACGCGTCGAAGGCGCCACCGAGAAGCTGCTGCTGCGTCCGTCGGTGGGCGAGAAGCTGGCGCGGGTGAATGCCCGCGCCGCCACGGCCGGGCTGGAATTGTTTCTTTATGAC
>JAFAVT010000323.1 GCA_019242275.1 Alphaproteobacteria bacterium | reverse complement strand
TTCGGCATGGCCGGTAGTTTCAGTGGTGACCTGGTCATAGGTGGCGGTTCTGGCTTCGCCGCCGGAATAGCCGGACACGACTTTGGTCACGCCCTTCACATGCTCAAAGACGCCCTGCTGGCCCCAGAAGCAGCCGCCTGCCAGCACGGCCACTTCTGACGCCGCATTGTTGAGCGGATCGTTGGCCGGCGCGGGGATGGGCTTGTCGAGATCGGAAGCCCGGCTGATGGTAATCAGCCCCGCCGTCAGCGGCGCGGCAAAAATGGCGATCAGCACGGCGATCCTGAACTTCATGGCGTTGCTCCTTCCGGGCAATCGGCAATAGCGGCGTAGATCATGTCGAGTTCCGCCGCGGTGATGCAATAGGGCGGTAACACATAAATGGTGTTTCCCAGTGGACGCAGCAAGATATTGCGGGCGAGAAAATAAGCCGCCAGCTTCGGCCCCTGCTCGGCCAGATAGCCGGGATCAGTCACTTTCAGATTTAACGCCGTGATCGTGCCGCAGCGACGGACATTTTCGAAGCGGGGATCGGCGCGGAAGGGCGCCAGGCGTTCTTCCTGCAGCGCGGCGAGCACCGCAACGCGTTCAAGCACCGGTTCTTCGCGCCAGATAGCGAGATTTGCGACGCCAGCGGCGCAGGCAATAGGATTGGCGGTGTATGAACTGGAATGGAAGAAAGTTTTGCGGCGATCTGTGGAGTAATGCGCTTGAAAAATCGCCGGCGTCGCCAGCGTCGCCGCCAGCGGCGTGGCGCCGCCGGTCAGACCCTTGGCCAGGCACACTAGGTCCGGCGTGATGCCGGCCTGCTCGCAGGCAAACAGCGTGCCGGTGCGACCGAAACCCGTCAGACATTCATCAGCAATGAAGAGCGTGCCGTGGCTTTCGCAGATTGCCTTCATCTGGCGCAATACATCGGCGGAATAGATCAGCATGCCGCCGGCACCCAGCAACAAGGGCTCGACGATCAGGGCGGCGGCGCCCGCCGCTTCGTGCTCCAACGCCGTCAGGGTCGCGACCGGATCGGTTGGAAAGGGCAGCCGCACCACTTCAAACAGCAAGGGTTCATAAGGGGCGTTGAAGACACCGCGCGCGCCGGCCGCCATGGTGCCGATGGTGTCGCCATGATAGGCATGTTCCAAAGCGATAATCTTGGTGCGCGGCTTGCCGCTGTTGTGCCAGAAGCCCAACGACATTTTCAGCGCCACTTCCACCGCGGTCGAGCCGCTGTCGGAATAGAAGACATGGGCCAGGCCCTTGGGCGCGATGGCCAGGAGACCGGCAGCAAGGTCTTCGGCCGGCTGGTGGGTGAAACCGGCGAAGATCACCTGATCCAGCTTTTCCGTCTGCGCCCGGATCGCAGCCATGATGCGGGGATGGTTATGCCCGTGCGTCGTCACCCACCAGGAAGAAATGCCGTCGAGGATGCGGCGGCCGTCACCGGCGATTAGCCATGCGCTCTCGCCGCGCGTAATCAGGGGCGGCTCAGGCGCGACGGCGTGTTGCGTGAAGGGATGCCACACGCCACTCATATAAAATCTTCCTTGCGAAAATTGGCGGCGAAGGCGGCGGCCAAGCTTTCCCGATTGAGCGGATCAACGCGCGGCAGCCGGCCCAGGCGGTGCGCACCGGATTTCTCGATAATGATGCTTTCGCTTTCCCGGTTCTCGTTGCCGATGAAAGTGATGCCCAGCAGTGGAATGTTTCGGGCACCGATCGCCTCGACCGACAACAGGGTGTGGTTGATGGTGCCCAGCGCGGTACGGGCACACAGCACAAGAGGAAACCCCCAGCGGGCGAAGACATCTATATTAAGGGTGGTGCGGGTGAGGGGCACCATCAGCCCACCCGCGCCTTCAATGACAAGTGGCTCAGCCGTCGGCGGCGTCAGCGCATCGGTGTCAATCGCGATTGCTTCGGCGGCAGCGGCCTGGTGCGGCGACGCCGCCAGCTTGAATTTGTAAGCCTCCGGGAATGTCTCCACACCGGCCAGTCTCACCACGGTTTGGGAATCCGTTTCCGGTTCCGCTCCGGCCTGCACGGGCTTCCAGTATCGGGCCTTGAGCGCGCCAGCCAGCGCGGCGGCAAACACCGTCTTGCCGACATCGGTATCGGTGCCGGTAACGACCAGTTTCATGCCTGTTCCAGTTCCGCCACCAGCACGGCGAAAATCTCGTCCAAGGCTGCTTCATCGGCGTGCACTGTGATGGAAAGGCGCAAGCGTGCCGTGCCTTCCGGCACCGTCGGCGGCCGGATGGCGCGCACGTCATAGCCCCGCGCCTGCATCGCTTGCGCCACCGTCGTGGCGCGAACATCGGTTCCCAGGATGATGGGCTGAATCTGCGACCCGCTGGCTTTGAGACTGTGCTTCGCAAGCAATTTCCTGGCATGCGCCACCAGCGCCGCCAGCCTGGCACGCTCGGCGTCCGCCTGCGCCACGATCGGCAGCACGGCGCGTATCACCGCCGCCATCAAGGGCGACGGTGCGGTGGAATAAATGAAGCCGGCGGCACGGTTGACCAGAAAGTCGCGATAGAGCTTCGGCAGACAGATCAGTGCTCCCGCCGCCCCCAGCGCCTTGCCGCAGGTATGGAGCAAAATGACATTCGGACGGCCTTCCAGTTGGGCCGCAAGGCCCCTGCCCTGTTCGCCATAGACGCCCGTGGCATGGGCTTCATCCAGCAGCAGCATGGAGTCCGTAGCGTCGGCCAGCGCCATCAAATCATTCAAAGGGGCGCGGTCGCCATCCATGGAATAGAGGGTCTCGGCAGTGATCCAAGCCCGACCCTTGCCACCGCCCGCGCGCCAGCGCCGGATCGCATCCTCGATGGCGGTCACATCGTTATGTGGCGTCTCCACTGCCTTTACCCGCGCCGGGTCGAGGCCCGCGCGCACCGAGGCATGAATCAGCGCGTCATGAATGATCAGGTCATCATGGCGCGGCAGGGTTTCCAGCAGCGCCGCATTGGCGGCGAAGCCGGTGGGGAAAAAGAGTGAGGTCTCGCTGCCGAAGAAAGCAGCAGCCTCGGCTTCAAGAGCTTCATGTTCGGGATGGTTGCCGCGCAAGAGACGTGAGCCGCCGGCACCCAGCGGTACGCCCCGCGCCAATGCGGCCCCGGTGGCGGTGCGCAGCGCCTCGCTTTCAGCAAGACCCAAGTAATCATTGGAGGTGAAATTGCGCCCCGTGCGCGGCGTTAGCGCCCGTAAGCGACCTTTCCTGTTCAAGGCCGCCAAGGCAGCTTCATGCGGTGTGATGTGGGGCATAGGCAGATCGATTCCACAGGGGGACGTGGTTGTCCATCCGTGCGCTTGTCCAATGGCCATTGGGCCGCCATTATCGCCGCAAACAGGGGATGGCCCATGAGAAAAGCTCTATTACTGGCGCTTGCGCTGCTGCTTCCTGCAACAGCGGCAAATGCTGCCGACCGCTGGACGGCGGAAAAGGCGAAAGCCTGGTGGGCCATGCAGAAATGGCCGGTGGGTGGCAATTATATTCCTTCCACCGCTATCAACCAGTTGGAGATGTGGCAGGCCGATACTTTCGATGCGTCGCGCATCGAGCAGGAATTCACCTGGGCGCAAGGCATGGGCCTGACCACCATGCGGGTCTTTTTGCACGACATGCTGTGGCAGCAGGATGCCACCGGCTTCAAGCGGCGCATTGGACAGTTCCTAACCATCGCCGCCCGCCATGGCATCAAGCCGGTGTTTGTGTTGTTCGATTCCTGCTGGGACCCTCACCCCAAGCTGGGCGTGCAGCATCCACCGATTCCCGGCGTTCACAATTCCGGCTGGGTGCAGGGACCGGGAGCCGAGGCGCTGAACGATCCGAGGCAATATCCGCGGCTGGAATCCTATGTGAAGGATATTGTCGGCAGCTTTGCAGACGACAATCGTATCCTGGCATGGGACGTATGGAACGAGCCGGACAACTTCGCCAGCCAGTATCCTGACGATACAAGCGTTAAGATCGCGCATGTGACCGAACTGCTGCCACGGGTGTTCGACTGGGCCCGTTCGGCGAACCCTTCACAACCACTTACCAGCGGCGTCTGGCATGACACCAACTGGAACGATCTCGACCATCTCAATGCCATCGAGAAAAACCAACTCACCCAGTCCGACATCATCAGCTTTCACGATTATAACTGGCCGGAAAGATTCGCCGCGCGGGTGAAGGAATTGCAGGTCTATGGCCGCCCCCTGCTCTGCACCGAATATATGGCGCGGGGTAACGGTTCAACCATTGATACCGTGCTGCCGCTGGGCAAGATGCTGGACGTGGGCATGATCAATTGGGGTTTTGTGGATGGCAAAACCCAGACCCGCTATCCCTGGGATAGCTGGCAAAAGCCTTATGTCCAGTCGCAGCCCCCCATCTGGTTTCATGAAATCCTGCGCAATGACGGCACACCCTATCGCCCACGGGAAGTGGCAATCATCAAGTCGCTGAGTGCGAGCCCACGCGGCCAGGCGCCGCTGCCGCCGCCCTGATGACCGACGCGACGGTTCTCTTCGCCGCGGCGCAGACGTTGCACAAGGCCGGACGGAGCGCCGACGCGCGCGAACGGTGTCAGCGTTTGCTGGAACAGCAGGCCCAGCACAGCGGCGCACTGCATCTGCTGGGATTGATAGCGTTCCAGACGGGTGAGAAGGCCGAGGCGGCGCAATGCTTTTCCCAAGCAGCGGCGCAGGCACTTTCAGACGGTGATGGTGACATGGCATTGCAGTGCGCCGTGGCGGCCGTCTCGGCACAGGAAACATCGAAAACGCGGCGACTGTTTGCGGATGTTGCCGGCGCATTACGCTTTTCGCAGGATGATCGGGTGGTGCGGCTGCTGCTGACCCGTGCTCTTAGGGAAGAATGGGGGCCGCTGGCGCCTTTGGCCTCGGCCGCGGCAGGAGTGGTGAAAGCACGGTTGGTGGCCGGTGGAAATGTGGAAGACGATGAACTGCTTCACGCCATGCTTGTCGCGGCGCCCATCACCGATGCCGAATTGGAAGCGGTGCTGACCGAGGCGCGGCGCAAGTTGCTTATCGGCGGCGGCAACATGCAATTTGCAGCCGCGTTGGCGGAGCAATGCTTGCTCAATGGCTACGTCTTCGCCCAAACCAAAGACGAAACCGCCCGTGTCGCGGCAATGCGCGCCCGCCTCGAAACGGGCGGCGATATAACGGAAGCCGAACGGATCGTGCTTACTTGTTATGCGCCGCCGCAGAACCTGCTGGTGGAGGAAAAGCGCCGCGCGGCCGAATTGCCGATGCTGACGCCCGTTACCAACGCGCCGGAAGAACAAACGCCCTGGCCGCGCTGGCATGGGTTTGCGGCCGCGGAAAACAAGCTGACATTGCGCGAGTATCTCGCCGGCCGCTTTGGGGATGTCCGCCTGGCGAAGATTCCCGAAAAGCCTGCCATGCTGTCAGCGGGCTGCGGCACCGGACAGTATGCGCTGCATCTTGCCAGCATGCTGACGCTGGAAAGCGTCACCGCCATTGATCTTTCGCGAGCGAATCTCGCCTTTGCTGCTGCGAAGGCGCAAGAGGCAGATCTGGATGCTCGCTTCGGCCAGGGCGACATTTTGCAAGTCGCCGCCATCAAGCA
>JAFAVT010000305.1 GCA_019242275.1 Alphaproteobacteria bacterium | reverse complement strand
GCTTCCCGGGCCCGGCGGCGAAGGGCGCGGACCTTGCGATGAAGGGCGTTGAGAGGCTTCAGCGCATTCTGGTTGCCATAGGGCGCACCTACCTTTGGATGCCAGACCTGGTCCGGCCGCAACAGCTTGATAATTGACTGCGCATTTTTTTGCTCCCCTCCCCCCTCTCTGGTTTTGGGTGGCGAGGGCCGGCAGGCGGCGGAGCGGATTTGGTGGTTATGGTCTTCTTCATGGACCCACTATCGCAAGGCGGCCGGCGGCCTTGAAGAGATGGGGATAAGTGACCTCGCATCTTTAAGGTCACCGCGCCTGTTCGTGCTTGAGCGGCTTCGCAAAGCCGCCCTCAAAATTATTTTTGCGGGGTGAGGATAGAGGGAACTGCGCGGCTTGACGCCAGAGGCCGCCATGACCCCTATTGCCAGGAAAAGCTTGGATTCCAAAACGACGGGAGCAAAACGATGCCGGCATTTCTGATTAAGAAGAAATGGGCGAATTGGATCGTGCTGTGGTGCCTGCTGGCCGCACCTGGCATGGCCGATGCCGCTGCCGCCAAGAAGGCGGCCGCCCGCTATAGCGTCAAAACCCTCGGCGACGTTGTGCAACTGCGCGACAACAAGGCTGACGCCACGGTTTCAGTACTGACCGGCACCAGCAACGCTTACGAGTTCGTGGTGCATGGCAAGAATGTGCTCAGCATGAACATTCCCTCGACCACGGCGCTGCGCAACAATCCGGGCCTGAACGGGGTGCCCTTTCTGGGGCCCTTCGCCAACCGGCTGGACGAGATGGCCTTCTATGCCAATGGCAAGAAATACAATTTCGATCCGGGGCTGGGCAATGTGCGCGCGCCCATTCCGCAGCAGGGCTTTCTTAACAGCACCCATGACTGGAAGCTGGTCAGCGCCAAGGCGGATGCAAACAGCGCCACCGTGGTCAACAGGCTGGAGTTCTGGCGCCATCCCGACTGGATGAAGCAATTTCCCTTTGCCCAGACCTATACCATGACCATCCGGCTGAAGGACGGGACGCTGGAAGTGAATACCAAGATTGACAATCTCAGCACCGAGCCGTTGCCGGTCTCCATCGGCTATCATCCCTATTTCGCCCTGCCGGAAGGCGACCGCAATCACTGGTCACTGGATTTCGGAGCCCAGACGCATTGGATCGAAACCGACGCGCATCTGCCGACCGGTGAAAAGGAAAGTGCCGACACTTTCTTTGGCGGTGATCATCACAATGTTCCGCTGATGCGCCTGGCCGACAAGCGGCTGGACGAAGTGTTCAGCGATCTGGACCGCGATGCGCAGGGCCGCGCCAGTGTTGTGATCAAGGGCGACACCACCTCCATCAAGGTCAGCGCCGGCCCCAAGATCAAGACCTTCCTGCTCTATTCGGAAATCCTGCCGCTGCCCGGCGCGGCGCCGGCGGCACCGGCGGCCGGCCGTGGCGGCGCGGGGCGTGGGCCTGCACCCGCCTATCCCTATGACGGCCCGGTGGTGCCGCTGACGGCGCCGAACGATGTGCCCCGCAGCACCCGCGGCTTTATCGCCATTGAGCCGATGGTGGGGATCACCGATTCCATGAACATGGCCCAGAAGGGCCAATATAATGAGCTGCAATATATTGCCCCCGGCGGCTCGTGGAACGAGAGCATCTGGATCACGCCCAGCGGGTATTAGCGGCTTTTGTCTCGTTCGCTGCTCTCATGCTTCGACAAGCTCAGCATGAGGATTTTGTTCTAATTTCCTCACCCTGAGCTTGTCGAAGGGTGAGGCCGCTGCTTGTGTCTGAGATTACGGACTTAAAGGCTCTTCGCCGCAGCGGAAGCGGCATGAAAACTCTCCCGGCGTAAACTTCCGGGGGCCGATGCCCGCGTTGCCTGCCGCTTGGGCGCATGCGATGATGCGGTTTCGGCATGCGGAGAGTTCCATGAGATTTCCCGCGCTTGTATTGGCCGTAACGGCCTTGCTCTTCCTCAACGCAAATCCCGTGCGCGCGCAGCGGCCCGATTTTGCCGGCACCTGGGTGATGGACCGGGCGCAAAGCGCCTCGGCCGGCCAGGCGGAAGCAATCGGCCCGGTGACGCTGGTGATCCGGGTGACGCCATCGGAACTGATTGTTGAGCGGACGCAAAGCACCAACAAACGGACCATTCATTACCGCGCCGATGGCGGCGACACCCAATCAACGCTGGAGATGGGCAGCGCCACCGGCCGTCTGCGCTGGGACGGACCCCGGCTGATCACCGAAACCGTTTATGACGTCCAGGGCATTCCGATCAACGTCAAGGCAACCCACAGCCTCAGCAGTGACGGGCGGGAGCTGACGGTGCAGTCAGAGCTTT
>JAFAVT010000299.1 GCA_019242275.1 Alphaproteobacteria bacterium | reverse complement strand
GCCAAAGGTATCGGAACGGTTGCGGCGGCAAAAAGAGGAGAGATCGGCATGGCTGGCGTCCTTTCAGCGGTTTTTCCGCCTTCCTGTCGCCACCCCATTACCCACCCGGCTTTGTGCCCCGGTCTTCCGGCAAACGGCCAAAGCCATGGTTAATAAAGTATTAATAAGCAGATCAAATGGTTAATGTCAACGAATCATCTGTGGACGGAGGAGCGGCGGCCGGATGCCGAAACCTTGCGACATTTGGTGAGAAGCGCGGCACGTGCGCCGGCCAAAGGCTGTGCTAGAGCATCTTATTCTGTGACCTGTCCCTCACCCTTCGACAGGCTCAGGGTGAGGAGATTAAAGCAAATCCTCATGCTGAGCGTGTCGAAGCATGAGAGCGGCAATCGCATCTCGATGTAAGATGCTCTAGGAAATGGGCAACAACGCTCCCCAACTGACGGGACGCGACGGGGAGGGAAATGACTTCGACATCTGCCGGCGAACACGCCGATACCGGCCTTGATCTGCAACGTCTGCTGCTTTTGCTGCTGTTTGCCGGCAGCGGCTGTTCCGCCCTGATCTATGAGATCGTCTGGTATCACCTGCTGCAACTGGCCATCGGTTCCACCGCGGTGTCGCTGGGTATTCTCTTGGCCACCTTCATGGGCGGGCTTTGCCTGGGCAGTTATCTTCTGCCGCGCTTTTTGCCCCGGGCCCGCCGTCATCCGCTGCTGGTCTATGCCGGCATTGAAGGCGCAATTGCGCTTTGCGGCCTTGTCGAACTGGTGCTGATCCCGCTGATTGACCGGCTCTATATCTCCGGCGTGCAGGACGGCGTTGCCGGCATGCTGCTGCGCGGTGTGGTCTGCGCCGTGGCACTCCTGCCGCCGACAGTGCTGATGGGCGCCTCGCTGCCCGCCATTGTGCGCTGGGCCCGGGGCGGCGCCGACCTCAAGCCCTCCTGGTGGGGTCTGCTCTATGGCGCCAACACATTTGGTGCCGTGATCGGTTGCCTTTTGGCCGGGTTCTGGCTGCTGCGGGTCTATGACATCCGCATCGCCACTTTCGCCGCGGCCGCCATCAACCTGGCGGTGGCCGCGCTCAGCTTTGCTCTGTCGCGCGGTCCGGTGGTGGAGAGCGAAGCCGTGGAGACGTCCCGCGGCCCCCGTGACTGGCCTGTGATCATCGCCATTTTCTGTTCCGGTGCGTCAGCGCTGGGCGCGGAAATCGTCTGGACCCGGCTGATGGGCCTGATGTTCGGCGCCACTGTCTATGCCTTCTCCATCATCCTGGCGGTGTTCCTGGCAGGGCTGGCCCTGGGCACCGCGGCCGCGTCATCGCTGGTTAAGCGGGTGGAGCCGCGCACCGCCCTGGGCTGGTGCCAGATTCTGGCGGCGCTGGGCATGGCCTGGACCGCCTATGTCATTTCCTTCCATCTGCCTTATTGGCCGGTGGACCCGCTGCTGTCGCAGGCGCCGCGCTACACCTTTGAAATAGACATGGCGCGCTCCATCTTCGCCATCCTGCCGCCGGCGCTGTTTTGGGGCGCGGCTTTCCCGCTGGCCTTCGGCGCGGCGGCGGCTGGCAGCGATCCCGGCCACACCGTGGGCGGGCTCTACGCCGCCAACACTCTGGGCGCGATTGCCGGCGCCCTCTTGGTCAGCATTGTGCTGGTGCCCTGGCTGGGCACGCTGGGCAGCCAAAGAATGCTTCTCGGCGTGGCGGTGCTAGGCGGGCTTGTCATGCTATTGCCGCCGCTGATCAAGGAAGATGCCTGGCACAGTTCGGCAATGATGACCTTCGCGCTCTTCGCGCTGGGGCTACTGGCCTGGGGCATGGGGCCGGTGCCGGGTGAACTGATCGCCTATGGCCGGCGTATCGCCACCGAGTTCGGCTATTCCACCATTCTCTTTACCGGCGAAGGCCGCAACACCTCCATCGCCATTTCGCGCTGGAACTCCAATGGCGCATTGCAATTTCATGTCGCCGGCAAGGTCGAGGCCTCCAGCCTGGGCGTGGACATGAAGCTGCAACGCATGCTGGGCCATATCCCGGCCCTGATGCACGGCAATCCGCAATCGGTGCTGATCGTGGGTTTTGGCGCCGGCGTCACCGCCGGCAGTTTCACCCGCTATCCCGGCATCAAGCATATCGTGATCTGCGAACTGGAGCCCCTGATCCCGCCCACCACCACCAAATGGTTCGCCAACGAAAATTACAACGTGGCCAACGACAAGCGCACCCAAATCCATTTCGACGATGCCAGGCACTTTGTCCTGACCACGCCGGAAAAGTTCGACATCATCACCTCTGATCCCATCCATCCTTTCGTGAAAGGCAGCGCCGCGCTTTATTCCAAGGAATATTTTGAGATGGTGAAGGCGCATCTGAATGACGGCGGCATCGTCACCCAATGGGTGCCGCTGTATGAAAGCGACGGGCCTTCGGTGAAAAGCGAGATCGCCACCTTCTTCCAGGTCTTCCCCGGCGGCATGGTCTTCGCCAACACCAATGGCGGGCAGGGCTATGACGTGGTGCTGGTGGGCCAGAAGAGCAACAAGCCGGTTGATCTGGGTGCCATCAATGCGCGCCTGGCCACGGCCGGCTATGCCCCGGTGATGGCCTCGCTGCAGGATGCGGCCATTCCTTCGGCCCTCAGCCTGTTCGCGACCTATGCCGGCAGTGACGCGGACTTGAAACCGTGGCTGGCCGATGCCGCCATCAATCATGACTATGACATGCGGCTGCAATATCTCGCCGGACTGGCGCTGAACGGCGACCATGCCGACGAGATTTATCGGCAGATGATCGCTCTGGCCAAGCCGCCGCGCGGCGCATTCATTGGCAATGGCGCGGACCAGCTTTTCGGCGCCATCCAGGCTGGGCGCGCCGGCGGGCAGTAGCTATCGCCGCGATCCGATCGCTGCTCTCATGCTTCGACACGCTCAGCATGAGGGCTTTAATTTTTGCCTCACCCTGAGCCTGTCGAAGGGTGAGGCCGTCAAAACCGGGTCGCATCGTCTATCCAGTTGAGATAGGGAGGAAAGCCGGCGCTGAACGGCCAGCCGACAATTTCCGGCACGGTGTAGGGATGCGCCGCCTTGATGGTGGCCATTGCCGTATCGAACAAAGCGGTGCGGGTCTTGATCAGCAGCAGCACTTCGCCTTCGTTCTGCACCTTGCCTTCCCAGCGATAGAAGCTTTCGATGGGAACAAGTTGAACGCAGGCGGCGAGCTTTTCCTCGACTAATTTCTTCGCTAATCGTCGGGCATCGTCCTGTGACGGCAGCGTGGTCAGCAGGACGCCATGCTCGCCGCTCATTGCTTGAGGGAGGCCATGTCAATCGAGAAGCGATATTTCACATCGCTTTTCAGCATCCGTTCATAGGCCTTTTCGATGTCCTGCATTTTGATCAGTTCGATCTCGGCGACGATGTTGTGCTTGGCGCAGAAATCCAGCATCTCCTGGGTTTCTGGAATGCCGCCGATCAGCGAGCCGGCTATGCCGCGGCGCTTGAAAACCAGCGGAAAGACGCCGGGCGAAGGATGCGGCGACGAGGGCGCCCCCACCAGCACCATGGTGCCGTCGCGCTTGAGCAGATTGACATAGGCATCCAGATTGTGCGGCGCCGCCACGGTGTTGACGATCAGGTCGAAGCTGTTGGCGTGTTTGGCCATCTGGGCCTCGTCCTTGGACACCACGACTTCGTCGGCCCCCAGCGCCTTGATGTCGGCGATCTTGTCGGGTGAGGTGGTGAAGGCAACCGTGTGCGCGCCCAGCGCATGGGACAGTTTCACCCCCATGTGACCAAGGCCGCCAATGCCCACAATGCCGACTTTCTTGCCGG
>JAFAVT010000202.1 GCA_019242275.1 Alphaproteobacteria bacterium | reverse complement strand
CTTGTGGCGGTAACCGAAATTGAGAGTCCCCGCCGGCAGGATATAGCCCTGCTGCTGCAGCAGCCGCTTGCCGCCATAATTGCCGCTCAGTTGCACCAGATCGTCCGGCCCCAGCGTGTAATCCAGGCTGGCCTTGAAATCATACGTGTCCAGCACGCGCCTTGGCGTGCCCAGCCCCGGCGCTTCCACTTCGTTGTAATAGAGATTGCCGCTGAGATTGTAGGCAAGGTCGGCCCACAGCTTGCCGCCGGCCGCCAGCTCCAGCCCGCCGGCAACGCTCTTGCCCAGGTTTGCCCGCGTCGCGAGCAGCACGCTGGGCGTCAGATAGGTGGTGAAATCGGTGATGCCGTCATGGGTGGCGCGCCAATAGGCGGTGGCGGAAAGATCGGCGCCGAACGCCTTGGCTTCATAGCCCGCTTCAAAGGAATGGGTCTGCGCCGGTTTCAGATTGGGATTGCCGGCCCGCGCCGTGAAGGCGGTGTTATAAACCAGATAGGGGTTGAGCACATCGGCGCCGGGGCGGGCCACCCGGTGGCTGTAGCTGAAATGAATCGCCTGGCTGTCGCCGACTTCCCGCTGCACATGCAGGGTGGGATAGGCGCCGGTGTAGGAGTTGCTGCCTTTCAGGCTGCTGGTGATCTGGTTGGTGCGGATGATGGTGTCTTCCAGCCTCAGCCCCGCCGAAATGCTCCAATCCTCAAACGGAAAATCATAAGTGCCGTAAATCGCATGGGTGTTGAGGATATAGACAAAATGATTGGTCTGGGCCGGGTCTGAAATATGCGCGGCACCCACAATGGTGCCGCCGTAATTGTTGAAATTGGTGACGTCATATTCCAGGTCATAGCCGGTCTTCAGCTTGGCCAGCGCCGAAAAGGGCTGGGAATATTCGGCGGTGAATTCCGAGCGCATCAGGTCCAGCGCCAGGATCTGTTCGTCCGGCACCCGGGCGGTGGGCGGCGTCCGGTAAAGATAATCATAGCGGCGGTTCTGGGTGTCGCTGGTTTCGCCCCGGCGCAAATCCAGCGTGAGAAGCCCGGAATTGTCGAAGGTGTGGCGATAGCCCAAAATGGCCTGGCTGCTGACCTGGTGTCCGTCGCCGCTGCCCGAACGGTCGAAATCGCTGAGCAGGGCCCCGGCCGGATTGCGCAAGAGATCGCTTTCAAAACTGCTGGGCCTGTCCATGCGCCGGCTCCAGGAAAAGCTGCCGCTGAGCCGGCTTAAGGGATCAAGATCGTAATCGGCGCCGCCAAAGGCGGTGACAGACGTGCGTTCCACCCGGTTGGCGAGGTTTTGCAAGCTGCTGGAATTGCCCGTTGGCCCGATCAGGATGCGGTCATCCACGGTCAGGCGCGGCCGGGTTTCATGGCGCATCGAGGCATTGGCGTTCAGCGTCCATTTGCCGGTCTTGTAGGCGATGGCGCCGCTGCCATTGGCGCGCCCTTCCGAACCGGCGGCGGCCTGCAGCGTGCCGGTGACGCCGGGCGTGCGCACCTTTTTGGTGACGATGTTGATGATGCCGGCCGGCCCGTCCGGCTTGAACTCCGCCGACGGGTTGGTGATCACCTCGATGGAATCAATGCTGTTGGCAGGCATCTGCTGCAAGGCCGCCGCCCGGTTGGACGGCGACATGGTGGTGGACGGCTTGCCGTCAATCAGGATTTCCACACTGGCATCGCCGCGCAGCAGTACATTGCCCGAGGCGTCCACCGTCACCGACGGCAGATCGCGCAGCACGTCATTCACCGAGCCCGACAGCGCCTGCACAAAACTGGAAGTGGTGTAGATTTTGCGGTCAATGGCGATGGTGGTCTGGGCCCGTTCGCCGCTCACCGAAACAGTTTCGGGCGGCACCGCAGGGGTTTGCGCCGCCGCCGGCACGGCGACAAGCGCGGTCAGGACCCAAAGCCGGGCTCGTGCCGGGCGGCGCAAAGAATGGTGCGGTGATGGCAGCATCTTGAACATCGAGATTCTAGAGTCTCCGGTTTAAGTCGGAATCTCTTTTACTCACCATGGGCGGGCTTGACCCGCCCATCCAGAGCAACAAATACCGGCGCTTACGGCCCTGGATGGCCGGCTCGGAGGCCGGCCATGGTGAGGTTTGGAAAGTTGCATCCATCAAGGTCAAAACTGCGCTAACGTTTGGCGGGCAGGCCTTTGCCACGAACCCGCGTGCCCTGTCCATCGCTGCCCGCTCCCGCCCCTCCACCATGCTACGCATGGTCCCCCTCCCCCGCTTCGCAGGGGAGGAATAAAAAAAGGGA
>JAFAVT010000290.1 GCA_019242275.1 Alphaproteobacteria bacterium | reverse complement strand
GTCATGGCCCGCAAATGCGGGCCATCCAGGTGACGCAGCCCAACTTTCGCAAAATGAGTCCGCTTCACCTGGATGGCCCACACTTCGGTGGGCCATGACAAGTGTGTTGTCGGGTAAACTTAAATCCGCATGATAAAATCACTTCTGCTTGGCAAACTCCTTCTCCGCAAACTGGATGAAATATGACCAGTTCGGATTGGGCGTGTGACCATAGGGATGCTGGCGGAAGGCGACATCGCCGGAATCCACCAGCGTCTCCATCGGTGGCAGATTGGCGGACGGCAGACCCTTCTTGCCATAGAAGGTCCAGGCCGGGCTGGCCGCGGCTGCCGCCATGAACATGCCCTTAGCGTCCTGCCAGGCATCGCCGGGGATTGCGCCCGGCTCCATGTTGAGATCGCCGCCACCGATGAAGATGGCGCGCGGCGCCACCAAGGCGATGAATTCATGCGCATCCACCGGCAATTCATCAATCGTATGGCCGACGCCGCAATATTTGAGGAAGTTTCCGGCCATCCAGTGAAATTCATTGGGGGCGCAAAGATTGGACGGCAGTTCGCCATAGTTGCGGCGATAGAGGTTGGCGCCGCCCGCGCCCGACGACGAAATAAAACCGATGGCAAAGCGCGGATCGTCCACCAGCGCGATCAGCGCACCCTTGCCGCCGCGCGAGTGGCCCATGACGCCGACCTTCTTCGGGTCCACATCCTTGTCGGTGACCAGATAATCCATGGCGCGGCTCTGTGCCCAGGCCCAGGCACGCAGCACGCCCCAGTCATCCATCTTGCGCGGCTGGCCCTTGTTGACCAGGCCGATGATGCCGCCGGTGAGGCCGGCGCCATTGTCAGGCTGGATCTGGTTGGCATTGACCGAGACAAAGCCCCAGCCCTTATCCAGCAGTTGCTTGCCGGAGGAATCGACCGGCGGACCCATGACGCGCGGATTGGGCGCGCCGCGCCCCGCCAGCACCGGCGCACCACGGCCCGCGGCGGCGCCGGGCGCAGGCGGCGGCGGAATGTTGCCGCCGCCGATGATCACCGGGACGCGCTTGCCCTTGGCCGAGGCTGGCGTCACCACCGTCATGCTGATCGGAACGGTGATAGCTGGATAGCTGGAATTGTCCACATGGCCGGTAAGACGCTTCACCACCACCGGAATGCCTTCAAAGGCGACATTCTCCGTCGTATCCACCGACCAGGTCACTTTCGGGATATGCGCCGGATATTTGCCATAGACATATTCGTCGAACATCGCCTTGATCTCGGCACGGCGCTTGATCCAGTCGGCCTTGGTCTTCACCGACTTGCCGTTCTTGAAGGCCAAGAGGTCCGGCAGTGGATAGGGATTGGCTTTTTTCTCGTCGTAATTGGTAAAATAGGGCAGGTCGGGCCGGGTCGCGTTCATCGGCGCCCGCAACTGGTTGACGCCGGCCAGTTTCATTTCGCGCATCAGCTCGTTGAGCGTGGCATCGCTCAGCGCCTTCTGCTCTGGCGTGGGGCCGCGCCCCGAAGCGGCCTGGCGCGCCACGCCGTCGCCGGGATTGACCGGGGTTACAATCTGCGCGGCAGCCGCAGTAGCGGCCGTCAGCAAAAGCGCGGCAGCAAATTTGGTGGTGATTTTCATGGCGGGCTCTCCCTGGCGCAGCCTCTTGGCGGGCGGCGTTCGCGTGGGATCAAAGGCCAATTTGTGCCCCGCTGCAAGAAGTGGATCGCCTTGCTGCATCTGCAAACGGTTGTAACGCTAACATGCCTGGTGGACAGGCTTTTTTGACAAGCCGGAACGGCACCCATAATGTTGCGGTGCTCTGCCGGGGAAAAGTATTCCGTGCTCAAGATCACATCGGCTAAAGTCGTCATCACCTGCCCCGGCCGCAACTTCGTCACCCTGAAGATCGAAACCGCCGACGGCATCACCGGCCTTGGCGACGCAACCGTGAATGGCCGCGAGCTGGCGGTGGCAAGTTACCTTAGCGACCATATCATTCCCTGCCTGATCGGGCGCGACGCTCACAATATCGAAGACACCTGGCAGTATTTCTATCGCGGCGCCTATTGGCGGCGGGGCCCTATCACCATGGCGGCCATCGCCGCGGTAGACACCGCCCTGTGGGACATCAAGGCCAAGGCCGCGAGCCTGCCGCTCTACCAATTGCTGGGCGGGCGCTGCCGCGAAGGCGCCATAGTCTATAGCCATGCCAACGGCACCACCATCGAAGAGACCCTGGCCCAAGCGCAGGAATATAAAGCGATGGGCTACAAGGCGATCCGGCTGCAATCAGGCGTACCGGGTCTGAAATCCACCTATGGCGTCGCCGGCACCAAGCTGTTCTATGAACCCGCCGATGCCGACATCCCCACCGAAAATATCTGGTCCACCGGGAAATACCTGCGCAGCGTGCCGAAGCTGTTCGAAAAGGCGCGCGAAGTGTTGGGCTGGGACGTGCATCTGCTGCACGATGTTCATCATCGCCTGACGCCGATCGAGGCGGGACGGCTGGGCAAAGATCTGGAGCCCTATCGCCTGTTCTGGCTGGAAGACACCGTACCGGCGGAAAACCAGGCCAATTTCCGCTTGATCCGTCAACACACCACGACACCTCTGGCCGTGGGCGAAATCTTCAACACCATCTGGGACTGCAAGCAACTAATCGAAGAGCAGTTGATTGATTATATCCGCACCACCGTCGTTCATGCCGGCGGCATCACTCATCTGCGCCGCATCGCCAGCCTGGCTGACTTGTATAATGTGCGCACCGGCTGTCATGGCGCCACCGACCTGTCGCCGGTCTGCATGTCGGCGGCGCTGCATTTCGACATTTCAATTCCGAATTTCGGAATCCAGGAATGGATGCATCATACCAAAGAGACCGACGAAGTCTTCCGCCGCAGCTACAGCTTCAAGGACGGCATGCTCCACCCCAGCGAACAGCCGGGCTTGGGTGTCGAGTTGGATGAGACGTTGGCTGCGAAGTATCCCTACAAGCGCGCCTACCTGCCCATAAACCGGCTGGAAGACGGCGCCATGACGAACTGGTGATCCGCCTATAAGAGCGGACGCCACATAAGGATGAGCGCATGCAAAGCGACCCGATCACGGCGCGTGGGGTGTCGGCGCGAGACGGAGCGATCATAAATAAGGGCTATATGCGCTGGCTGGTCTGCATCCTGCTCTTCTTCGTGGTGGCGCTGAATTATATTGATCGTCAGGTGTTGAGCGTGCTCAAGCCCACCCTGCAACACCTTTATAACTGGAGCGAGCCCGGGTATGCCGATGTCGCCTTCTGGTTCCAGGCTGCCTATGGCGTCGGCTATGTGATTTTTGGCCGGGTGGTGGACAAGGTAGGCGCCAAGGCCGGCGGCGCCATCGCCGTCACGATCTGGACCATCGCCCATATGGCGCATGCCCTGGTCACCAGCACCGTCGGCTTCACCTGGATTCGCATTCCCATGGGACTGGGGGAATCTGGCCTCTTCCCGTGCGCTCTGAAGGCGGCGGCAGAATGGTTTCCTCGAAGTGAGCGCGCCTTTGCCATTGGCGTCTTCAATGCCGGCTCAAATGTCGGCGCCATTGTTGCGCCTTTCATCGTGCCCATCATCACCCTCGCCTGGGGCTGGCAGATGGCCTTCATCCTCACCGGTCTGCTCACCGTTCTGTGGCTGGCGGCCTGGCTGACCTGGTATCGCAAGCCTCGCGAGATGAAGAGCATCAGCCCGGCGGAACTAAGCCACATCGAATCCGATCCCCAGGAAGCGCAGCGCCCCGTGGCCTGGTCCCGCCTCCTGCGCACACGCGAAACCTGGGCTTATATTCTTGGCCGCGCCATGATTGATCCGGTGTGGTGGACGTTCCTGTTCTGGCTGCCGGACTTTTTCGCCAAGCGCTACAATCTCGACCTCAAAAATTACGGCCCGCCGCTGGTGGCGATCTATGTCATGGCCGATGTCGGCTCGGTGCTGGGGGGCTTTGCATCCTCGCGCCTATTGCAGCGGGGCACACCGCTCAGCGCCGCACGAAAGCTGGCGATGCTGGGCTGCGCCCTGGTAGTGATGCCGGTGGCGTTTGCCTGGAACGCCTCCACCGTGTGGGGCGCTGTCGCCCTGATCGGTCTGGCCTGCGCCGGGCATCAGGGCTTCTCGGCCAATCTCTTTGCCTTGCCCTCCGATGTTTTTCCGCGCTGGGCGGTGGGCTCGGTGGTCGGGCTTGGCGGCCTCTCCGGCGCGCTGGGCGGCATGGCGATGGCCAAATATGCCGGCTGGGTGCTGGGGACGCTGGGCAGCTACACCCCGATCTTCATCTTCGCTTCGGTCGCCTATCTCCTGGCGCTGCTGGTCGTGCATCTGATCGTGCCGCGCTATAACCCGGTGCGCTTGCCCGAGTAAGAAACATGTCGCCGCTGCATCTTGATCCCGAGCGTTATTTTTCCAGCGATCCGGAACAGCGACGCATTGCGGTGGAATTGTTCCACGGCATCGCCAACCTGCCCATCATCAGCCCGCATGGCCATACCGATCCGGGCTGGTTTTCCACTGATGCGCCGTTCGAAGATGCGGTTTCGCTCCTGCTGACGCCCGATCATTATCTGCTACGGATGCTCTATAGCCAGGGCATCCCGCTAGAAGCCCTAGGGCTCAAGCCGAATGACGGCGCACCATATGAAACCGATCGCCGCAAGATCTGGCGTCTGTTCGCCGCGCACTATCATATCTTTCGCGGCTCGCCCTCGCGGCTGTGGCTGGATCATACCTTTGCCGCCATCTTCGGCATCGACCGCCGCCTGACGCCCGAGACCGCCGATCACTATTACGACCTGATTGCCGAAAAGCTGGCGACGCCAGCCTTCCGCCCCCGCGCCCTGTTCGTACGTTTCAACATCGAGGTCATTGCCACCACCGAAGGTGCCCTCGACCCGCTGACCGAGCACAAAAGGATAAGAGGGTCCGGCTGGAAAGGCCGCGTCATCACCACTTTCCGCCCCGATGAAGTTACCGACCCGGATCATGAGAATTTTGCCGCCAGCCTGCCCAGGCTGGGCGACCTTACCGGCGAGGATGTGACGCATTGGAGGGGGTATCTGCGCGCGCTGGAAAATCGCCGCGCCTTCTTCCGTGCCCATGGCGCTACCGCCACCGACCACGGCCCCGCCACGGCGCAAACCGCCGATCTTTCGCCCGCCGATTGCGAGAAACTGTTTGCCCGGGTGCGGGACGGTAGATTGCAGGCCGGCGATGCCGAATTGTTTCGCGCCCAGATCATGATGGAAATGGCCCGCATGTCCGTGGAAGACGGCATGGTGATGCAGCTGCATCCCGGCTGTTTCCGCAACCACAATGCCGAACTTTTTCGCCGCTTCGGCCGGAACATCGGCGGCGACATGCCCAATGTCGGCGGTTTTCTCGCGCCACTGAAGCCGCTCTTGGACCGTTTCGGCAACCGCAAAGATTTCCGGCTGGTCCTCTTCACCCTGGATGAGACCAGCTATGCGCGCGAACTGGCGCCGCTGGCAGGGCACTATCCCTGCCTCACCCTGGGACCGGCTTGGTGGTTCTTCGATTCGCCGGAAGGGATGATGCGCTATCGCCGTATGACGACCGAAAGCGCCGGCTTCTATAACACCGCCGGCTTCAACGACGACACCCGCGCCTTCTTCTCCATCCCCGCGCGGCATGATCTGGCGCGGCGGATTGACTGCGCCTATCTGGCCGAACTGGTGGCAGGCAAGCGGATGGAAATGGATGAAGCGGCGGAAGTGGCCATTGATCTCGCCTATCACCTTCCCAAGAAAGTCTATCGGTTGTGACGCTTCTTTCGAAGGCGACACTGTCGCGATTGCCCGCAAATGTGCGCCGCCCAGAATATGATCGCGACACCTTAAAGGCTGGCATCGTACACTTGGGGCTGGGTGCTTTTCACCGCGCCCATCAGGCCGTGTTCACCGAAGACGCCATTATAAAGAACGGTGGTGACTGGGGCATAGTTGGCGCATCGCTGGTACACCCGGATGCAATTAACGTTCTCGAACCCCAATATGGTTTCTACACCGTAGAAATACTGAGTCGTGCCGCCAGCTATCGCGTCATGGGCGTGTTGAAAAGCCTCATGTTCGGCCCGCGCCATTTGAAAGGATTGCGCGAGTCGTTGGCAGCACCCACCACACATGTCGTTACCCTGACGGTGTCGGAAAAGGGCTACTGCCTGGACGGCACGGGGGAGCTGGATTTCACCCATCCCGACATCGCCGCCGATCTGGCATCGCCGCACAGCCCACGCTCCGCTATCGGCTGGCTGGCACTGGGGCTGGAGGAACGCCGCAAGACCGGCGCCGGGCCGATGACGATCATTTCCTGCGACAATCTGCAGAATAACGGCCTGAAGCTGGGCGCCGCCGTCGAAGCCTTTGCGGCGCGCGCCTTCCCGCAATTGAGCGGCTGGCTGAAAACCCACACCGCTTTTCCGCTGACACTAGTGGACTGCATCGTTCCCGCCGCCAGCGCTGAACATCACGCCCGCGTTGCCGCCGCGCTGGGCTTGGAAGACCGCGCCAGTGTGCAGCGCGAGCCTTTCGCGCAATGGGTGATCCAGAACCGCTTTGCCGGGCCGCTGCCGACCTGGAGCGAGGTGGGCGCCGAGATCGTGGACGATGTGGATACCTATCAGCGCATCAAGCTGCACGTCCTCAACACCGCCCATTCGGCGCTGGCTTATCTGGGCCTGCCGCGCAACCATGTTTTTGTCCGCCAAGCCATTGCCGATGCCGAACTGAAAGGCTTTCTCGACGCCATGATGGCAGAGGAAATCGCGCCGGCGCTGGCGCCACTTAATGTGGGCGCGTACTGGAAAACCGTGGTGGTGCGGTTTGAAAATCCCATGATTGATCATCGCCTCGCGCAGATCGCGGAAGACGGCTCGCTGAAACTGCCGCAACGGCTGTTTCCGATGTTGGTTGCCAATGCGCGCGTAGGCAGGCCGATCAAACGCATGGCGGCGGTGGTCCGCGCCTGGTTGGTGCTGATGGCGACAACACCTTCGCGCGATCCTGCCAACGCCTGGTTTGCCGATTGGGCGCAGCATGGCGCGGATTTCGGCGCGGCCATGGATAACTCACACCTATTTCCGGCGCCCTTCCGTCAGAACGCACGATTGCGCGGGGCGATACTTAACGCCGAACATTGACCGGTGCGCCATCCTGGGCCGATGACTGCAACATCGCCTCAATCAGGTAATGCGTCTTGAGCGCATCACGCAGAGTGATCCGCGGCACCCGCTGTTCGTCAATCGCATCCAGGAAATCCGTCCAGACGCCACGATACGCGACATGGCTGAAAGCCATGGGATCGGCGCCGGTGCCCCCGGGAAAGTCGTCGGGCAGCAAATCTTCGCTGCGTCCGTCCTGCCAGCGCAGCGTCAACCCCGTGCCGGCCAGCGAGGCGGTGCCCAGCGTGCCGATGATCTCAATCCGCTCCAAGCTTCCCGAATGCGCGCAGGTTGTAGCGTCAATCGTACCGATTGCGCCATTTCGAAACGTAGCGCCGCCGCGGCGATATCTTCCGTCTCTATGGTGTGGCCGGCGGCTTGCCGTGAAAAACCCGTCACCCGCACCACGGGGCCACACAGACATCGCATCAGGTCAATGGTATGGACAGCCTGGCTGAGCAATACGCCGCCGCCGTCGCGGGCGCGTGTCCCGCGCCATCCACGTCATAATAGCTTCGCGGCCGCAACAACGGCACCTGTACCGAAACGCCAATGACGCCGTCCAGCGTCCTCCGCCAGCACAATCGCAGCGCCGGCGGCTTGAAGCGGTGCTGCAGCATCACCGCCGCCGTCACGCCGGTGCGCTCCACCGCCGCCACCAGCCTTTCGCTGCGTTCGATGGTGATATCGAGGGGCATTTCCAGCAGAATGCTTTTGCTTGCCGCGCAGGCCCGCCCCACCAGTTCCAGGTGGCTGGCCGGCGGCGTCAGAATCGCCACCGTGTCAATCGCCGGATTGGCAAAGATCGCGTCCAGATCATCACTTGCCGGCAATCCGGTTTGCGCCGCGAAGGCTTCGCGCCGGCTGGCAGAGCGGGAAAATCCCACCGCCACTTCGGCGCGGGCGGAAAGGTCCATCAGGCTGGCAACATGGGGACCCAAGGCCAGGCCCAGACCAATCAGAGCAATGCGCGGCATGGCCATGGCACGAAATAACCCCTTTTCGGCAATGGCTTATTTCCCATACCAGTTCAAATAGCGCGCGGCGCTGGAAAACGGTTACCAGAGGCATAGAGTCGAACAGACAGAACCTAAAAATCATTGGGGGAGCCGCTCATGACGAAATCACATTCCATCCTGGCGCTGCTGTTGCTTGCGGCCGTTTCATCTTCGGCGCTGGCCCAGCGCGGCGGCAATAACGCGGCGACGCAGGCGCAGGCCGATCTCGAAGCTCGCACGCCCAAGCTGAACGTAACGGAGGAAATTCTTCCCTTGCGTATCCCCGGTCACACCATCGGCGAGACCGAAGGCGTCTCCCGCAACAAGGCGGGGCACCTGTTCGTCTATTCCCGCACCGGCTGGGGCGGTTCTTCCCGCGGAGGCACCGCGGCGCGGCTGTTTGAATTCGACGCCAAGCTGAAATTCGTCAAGGAGTGGCTGCCCGATTCCTATGGCGCCTCCTTTGCCCATGCCGTGCGGGTGGACCCTGAGCAGAATGTCTGGGTGGTGGACGAAGGCTCCAACACAGTGGTGAAGGTTGATCCCAGCGGCCTGGTCAAGATGGTACTGGGCAGGAAGCCTGAATCCATTGACTGGTGGGAGGAGTTCACCGAACGCGGCGGCAAGGATACTAACCTCCATCCCAACGGGACTATGGGCACCTTCAACCGGCCCACCGATGTCGCCTGGGGGCCAGACGGCAGCATTTTTATTTCCGACGGCTACAACAATTCGCGGGTGGTGAAGATCAGTAAGGATGGGGTGTGGGAAAAAGCCTTCGGCACCTATGGCACCGGCGACGGCCAAATGAACATTCCCCACGGCATCGCCGCCGGCTATGGCCATGTCTATGTCGCGGATCGCGGCAACCGCCGTATCCAGGTGTTCGACTACAATCTCAATTTCGAGAAATACATCACCGGCATGGGCGCGCCCTGGAGCGTGCAGGTGACACCGAAATACATCTATAGCGGCGATGGCACCGGCAAGATCTATCGCTTCGATCATAACGGCAAGTTGCTGGGCTGGGCGCAGACCAGCCAGGGCCAGGGCCAGACCGGCTGCCTGATCCATTCCCTGCATGCCGAAGGCGATAATGTGCTCTACAAGGGCGCCTGTTCGCTGTGGAATGTGGAGAAGATCACATTCAAGGACTGAGATAACCTGCAGAGACCTGTGAATCTCGCGCATGTTGGCAGGAGGCGTTGTGACGGCCTGGCGATTTGGTTGGAACTAATACCAGAGCGTTCGCTTCGGACTATCCATTTGACTTGATGAAGCCTCGACTTCTATTCGGCATCCCAATAGTTTGATTCAGGTTGGCGGAAGAGAGGCTGGGGACGAAGCATGAGCGATATCGTAGGGGGCGTGCTGGATATAATCGCGGACAAGGCCAAGGCAGACCGCAGTACCCTTTCACCGCAGACGGAATTGTCCAGCCTGAACATGGATTCGCTTGATATTGTGGAGGTGTTTTTCCAGCTCGAAGAGCATTTCAGCATCTCGATTCCCTATAACGCCAACGACGCTGCGGATCCGGCCGGCGCCGGACTCAACACCATAAACGATGTCATCGAAATCGTGCGCCGCCAGTTGGCTGGTGATCGCGAAGCGACGTGATGGTCAATCAATCATGATTAGAGTCGTCGTAACCGGGATGGGCTGTATCTCGGCGGTGGGACATAACATCGGCGAAATGGCCGCCACGCTCAAGGCGGGACGCTGCGCTATCGGTCCGCTGACTGTCATGAATGTGGAGCGCCTTATCGTCCGCATTGGCGCCGAAGTGGCAGGCTTCGATCCCTTGCGGCACTTCGAGGAAAAGCGGGTTGCGATAATGGACCGCTTCAGCCAGTTCGCCGTGGTGGCGTCGCGCCAAGCTGTTGCCCAGAGCGGTCTGGATTTACGCGGGGATCTCGGGCTGAAAACCGCTGTTATTCTGGGATCGGGAGTGGGCGGCATGACCTCGCTGGACGAATCCTTCCTGCGCCTCTATCAGGAAAACGCCAAACGACTGTATCCCGCCACCATTGCTCGGATGATGGTCAGCGCTGCCGTCAGCCATGTAACCATGGAGCATGGCGTGCGCGGCCCTGCCTTCACGGCTACCAGTGCCTGCGCCTCCGCCACCCACGCCATCGGCATGGCCTTCCAGATGGTGCGGGCCGGCATGATGCCGGTGGCGCTGACTGGCGGAACCGAGTCGGTATTCACGCCCGGGACGATGAAGGCGTGGGAAGCCATGCGCATTTTGGCACCCGACACCTGCCGCCCCTTCTCGCGGAACCGCAAGGGCCTGGTGCTGGGCGAAGGCGCGGGCATCTTGGTACTGGAGGATCGGGAACATGCGATGGCGCGTGGGGCGCCTATCCTTGGCGAAATCATCGGCTTCGGCATGAGCGCAGACGCCGGTGATATCGTGCTGCCTTCACAGGATGGCGCCATGCGTGCGATGAAGTCGGCCATTGCCGACTGCAGGCAGACGCCGGAATCTTTCGGTTATGTCAACGCCCACGGCACTGGTACTGTCTTAAACGACGTTACCGAAACGGCGGCGATTCATGGTGTGTTCGGCTCCCATGCCAGGCGGCTAATGGTATCCTCCACCAAGTCGATGCACGGTCACGCCTTGGGCGGCGCCGGCGCAATCGAAGCGGTCGCGACCTTGCTGGCGCTGCGGGATGGCTTCGTTCCGCCCACGGCCAACTTCACGGAGTCCGATCCGCAATGTGATCTGGACTATGTACCTAACAAGGCACGCAACCAAGACGTAGAATACGCGCTTTCCAACTCCTTCGCCTTTGGCGGCCTAAACGCAGTACTGGCCCTGCGGCGCTGAAGCGCCCTCTTGTTCAAAAATGGTGGTTGTTATCTCTGCTTTCGCGCAGGTGGCATGCTTTTCAATGCATCATCTCCGCGAGCAGGCTGGCAAAGCGTCTGTTTTCATCGGGCGTACGGGTGGAGACGCGCAAATATCGCTCCCCATCCGGCATGGATTTCTGGGCGCAATGCTTCACGATAATGTTGTGTTCAACAAAGAAACGCCGGGCAATGTCACCGGAATACTGCCCATCCTTCAAGCGAAGGAAAATAAAATTTGCCTGAGGAATTGGCGCCGAAACCCCGGGTATTGCTGTCAGCATTTGGTGGAATTCCGCGCTATCGCGATAAACAGCTTCGCGGCTTTTACGAAATTCCCCACGATAGCGCGGCAAAAGCCGCAAAAAGCCTTCGGCAAAACCGTTGATATTCCAAATCGGCAAATGCTTTCGGACCTCTTCAAGAAAGGGGATATTTGCGCTGGCCAGATAACCAAGCCGAATGCCGCCGATGCCATATACTTTGCTCATACTCTTAAGGATGACGAGATTGTCGTGGGTATCAAGCTGATGCTGGAGCGTCTGCTCCTGGGGGCTTGCACAGAAGTCTACAAAAGATTCGTCGAGCAGCAAAAAAATGCCATAGGTCCGAAGCTTTTCGCATAGCCGGATCAGGTCGTCATGGGGCACCAAGGCCGAGGTGGGGTTGTTAGGCGAAACGACGACGGCCATATCGGCCCCGAAGACTCGCGATGCCTCCGCATAAGCGTCCACATCAAGAAAAAAGTTAGGGGCGCTTAGTGGAAAGCGAGAAAGCCGCTCCGGCGGCGTTGCGTTTTCATATTCGTTGAAAGAGGGAACCGGCACAATTACCCTCCGATTCATGACGCCGCACAAAACGCGGATCAACTCCGAGGCGCCATTGGCAACGACAAGTCGCTCGGTACGCTCATCCACGCCATCACTGAGCAAATCCGCCAAGGCGGCCTGCCCGACTGGATACTGCTTGGCGATAATCTGCATGTCATTCGCCAGGCGTTTCCACATGTCGGGCGGCGGAAAATACATATTGTAGAGATAGGAATGATCGACCACTTCATAGCGCCAATAGCTGCCATATTGGCTGCTCAAAAAGCTGAGCTTTTTCTCAGGGGGGGAGAAAAGATATTCGGCCAGGCGTCGATCGTTGTCGTCATCAATTTCAAACCAGCGAATGGCACTACAATCGACTGCAACAAGCGCCGTTTCATCTCGCGCCAGTACATCCTTGAGCAGGAGTTCGTAATACCCGCCCGTTTGCCCGGCTGTGACCGTCCGCTCGAGATCAGGAACAAACTCCCGAGCAAGGAACCGAGCGGAAAAGCGGTAAATATTCACTGTCTTGTAAGCGTCGGAATAGTCAAAGTCGGGGGGCTGCCGGGCGCCTTCGATCAATTCGGTGAGCTGATAGCTTTCATCCATTCTTATGACGGTGCCATCCATTCCCGGCTTGTGCCTTGCAACAGCAACCACATTTTCGGCTCCGCAATCCTGGATAGCGGCGATCAATCTGCCGTCAAAGAAGATATCGGCTTCCAGGAGCAGGATAGCCTGGTCGAGAAATGCCCTCGCGCACCAAAGCGAATAGATATTGTTGGTGGTCTGATACTTGTCGGATGTGACATAGGCGATTGTCATTCCGGCAAAGCGATGCCCGACGCGAGCTATAATCTGCTCGCTCATGTGGCCCACAATTATGACGGTTTGCTCAATGCCATTTTTCGCCAGTTGATCCAGGCAGTTTTCCAAAATTGATCGACCTTGGATTTCCAACAATGGCTTTGGGTGAGCGTCGGTGAAGGCCCCCAGACGCCGCCCCGCGCCTGCCGCCAGAATCACGGCCCGCTTCGCCTTCATGTCCATGTTTTCCTCAGCCTCATCTGCCAGGACCGGGTTTCAAGAACCTAGCTGCTGCGCAATCGAGATTTGGGTATAGATGAAGTCCAGTCCTGAATAGACGACTAGGAATACCACCACCCAATCCAAATCGCCCATCAACCCGCCCGCCAACAGCATTATAGGCAGCAATCGGTCAATTCCGCTCAGGAAGGAAAATAACCGTTCCTGCAGCGTTAAAGTCCGGTCATTCCTAATCTCCGCCTGGTAAATATCCGCTCCTTGCTCTTGCGCGTGAAACAGGCGGCAAAAACGCGCCACCAGGGCGAGATACCCCGCCAGCAGGCACAAACACAGACGCCATGCACCTTCCGCCACGGAGTCCGCCAAAATCCCAATAGCGGTGTACAGGCAGGCTCGAAAGAGCACATCCGTGACAAAGTCAAAATAGCGCCCAAAGGCGCCGGCACTCTGCATCAATCGGGCGATGTTACCGTCCACGCAGTCCAATATCACCCAGGCCAATGCCAACCCCACGATCCAGAACAGACTCCCTGCCGGTCCAATCAAAGCAATCAGCGGCAGGCTTAGGCCGACGCATAAAGATAGAAAGGTCACGGCGCCGGCGCTGAAGCCAAGAGCAATCAAGCTCGGCGTAAGCAGGAAGGAAAGTGGCCGGTAGATCAGGGCGGAAGCCCAGTCACCAAACCGTTCTTCCTGCTTCTTTTCGGCCGAATAGGTGGCCCTGACTTCCGCTATCGTGTATCTGTGCCGCCTCATTGTCCGTCTATATAACAGAAAACAGCGCAGAGGGCGGCTTCTCTTTCGCTGTCCAGCCATCGAACTGTTTGTCTTCACGAACTCATGCGTGCCGCCGTGGGTGCCTTCGATATTGCGGAGCGAGGTCTCATCGTCTAGCGTGATTCAATGATGCATGAGGTCACGGTTCTTGTCTGAACTGCGCGCAATGGACGGGGAGGATACTAACGGCTCCGCCAACCTGCTGGAACGGCTTAGCCTCGCTTTGCCGCTGGTCTTTCTTATCGGGGCGCCCTCCATCCTGGTCACCCGCCTCATTTTCCTGCGCTATTTTCCGAGCCATTTCGTAAGAGACTCGCCCACCATCAGCGAGACCGCCTCCGAGCCGCCGGCCAGCCTGTTTTTCGAATGGACCATGGCACTGGTGACGTTGTGCATCGTGATTTCCTGGACTCTTAACATGTTGCGCAACCGACACCGCCTTTCGCTGGTCACGAACGGTCCAGCCACCTTCTGGCCCAGCATGCTGCATACGATGGCGGGACTGATGGGCATCAGCGCCGGTCTCTTCCTGCTCTTGATCGCCGTTTACAATCTCGATAACGGCCATGACGTGCACATGTTTGGCTCCTGGGCTTTTTACATTACGCAGACAGCCTCCATCACCTTCGACATCCTTTTTGTACTCTGGATTCGACGCTTGGCGGGCATCTCGCCCTCCGGCGACGGCCTAGCTGGGCGCGCGGTGATCGCTGGCCTCTCCTTCATTGTCTCCTGGTTTTTTCTTTATATGTACGAAACCAAAAATTATGTCGCGCCAGAGAACCGCTATGCCGTTCAACTGGTTTATGTCGGAGCGGAATATACGCTCGCCATGCTATTCTTCTTCTATCCGGTTACGGCCTATAACGAGCTGCGCCGCCATTTTCGCGAATTTGCCGAAGGCAACTGACGCGGCTAGCGTTCGCCTCAAGATGTGTTTGTATGACTGAAACGGCGAACCGTACATCAATCCCTGAATTATTGACTTTTCTGAATCGCGAGACCCGGACTGCGCGACTGAGCATCGTCGTGCCTTCGGTGGTGGCGGGCCTAGCACGCGGTGCGTTGCTCTGGGCTTTCAATGCCGCCGCCGCGGCGGCGGGCCATGGGCCGGATCCGCGCCTGCTAGCTGCATTTGCCGCCGCCCTCCTCGTCTATGTGGTAGCTGCCTATCTTTCCACCGTCGCCGGGGATCGGTTGGTGCGTGAATTGCTACATGCCTTGCGGCTGCGCATCTGCAGCGAATTGATTCATGCCCCGTTGCGCCTTGTTGAAGCCCAAGATCCGGGCAAGATCTTTACTTTGATCGGCCATGAATGCGAGCGGCTGGCCAGCGTCGCAAAAGATTTCATCATTACCTTTCAGTCCACTATCGTGCTCGCGGTTGCACTCGTCTATTTGACCTGGTTGTCGCCGTCCAGCTTAGGCTTTGCCTCCATCACCATCGTCACCGGTGCTGCCACTTATTACTGGCACGAAAGCAAGGCCAAGCAGCGTTATCGCCAGGCGCGCGAGAAAGAGGTGGAGTATTTCGACACCATGTATGACCTGCTGCACGGCTTCCGCGATCTCAAGCTGGACCGGACCCAGCAAGACGAGATCATGGCCCATTTGCGCAATGTCTCAGTTGAATTTCGTGCCCTGAATGCCGAT
>JAFAVT010000015.1 GCA_019242275.1 Alphaproteobacteria bacterium | reverse complement strand
GCAAAGTTCAAGGCGAGCGCGATCCCTGCCGCCGTCAGGCTGGAAACGGCCGCGCCCGCCAGCACCAGCGCTACGGTGCCGCCGCGGCCCAATGCAAAGGTCAGGGCGCACGCCGCCAACCCGCCCGTTATGCCCATCAGCGGGCCGGCGACGGGCGAGATGGCTACCAATCCGAAATAGATGGCGATCACCGCCCCCAGCGCGGCACCGCTGGAAACCCCTAACAGCGCCGGCTCAGCCAGCGGATTGCGCGTAAAGCCTTGAAGCACCGCGCCTGCGAGGCCCAGCACCGCTCCGGTGACCAGTGCCAGCACACTGCGCGGCAAGCGTATTTCCGTGACGATCAGGGCCGCCATGCTGTCGTTCTGCGTGAAGACATCCAGCAGCGATTGCGGCGGCAGCCAGACCCGCCCCGCCAACAACGAAGCGGCAAAAGCGATCATGCCCAGCAGCCCCAGCAGGATGGTCACCCGTTTCACGGCTTCACCGCCTGCCGCAGATCGCGCTGCAATTGCAGCGCCACGCCCGCCAGTTGCGGCACGCCGCAGCCATAGAAGGAGGAATAATAGATGTGCGGCAGCCGGCCGGTGAGCGCGGGATGATCGTCCTGGTTATCGCGCAGGCTATGCAAACCGCGATAGCTGTCGCTGTAAAGCAGCGCTTGCGGCCGCGCCGCCGCCAGCGCTTCGACGTCATATGTGCCGCCGCCAATGCTTTCGGCGCCGGCCGCCCTGAGCAGCGCGCCGAACAGGCCGGCGCCGCCGGGCACCTGGCCGCCATTGCCCCACTCGGCGACACGGAAAGGCTTGAGCGGACGATGCGCAGCGGCTGCGCGCAGGTCGGCATCCATTTGCCTGATTAGCGCCTCACCACGCAGCTCTTCGCCCAGCGATCTTGCCACCAGCTGTGTCACACTGCGGATTTGAGCGAAATCTTCTGCCAGCGGCACTTGCAACACTTTCGCGCCGCTTTTTGTCAGCAATTTTTTGGTCAGCGGCGGCAGAAACGGTCCGGCGAGCACCAAATCCGGATGCGCCGCCAGCACTTCTTCCGCCGAACCATAATTGACGGGAATGGCTTTTGCCTGCGGCCACAGCATCAGCGGACCCTGCTCCCGCGCCATGAAGGTGACCGAGGCGATGCGGCTGGACGGCGACAGCGCCAGCAGCAATTGGTCGGTGCAGATGTTGAGCGACATCACCCGCTTTGGCGCCACGCCGGCAGCAGCGTTCCCGCAACCCAGGATCGCCGCCGTCAGCAGGGCCCGACTAAAGCTTCGCCTGCATACCGGCATAAAAAGCCCGCTCCACTCCCAGGAATCCCGCCGGGTTCTGGTAGCTTTCATCAAACAGATTTTCAGCCCGTGCAAACAGGGTGAAGTGCCGGTCCAGGTCGTAATGCGCCGCCAGATCAACCGTGACATAGCCGGTGGTCTTGAGGCGCGGCACAGAAAAGTCGCGGCTGCCGTCAATCCAGGGACCGACATAAAGCAGTGTCGCATCCAGGCCCGCATCACTGCGAAACTGCCAGCCGGCGGCAAGGCTCACCTTGTTGCGGGGACGGCGTAGCAACTCCAGCCCGGTCGCGCCGTCCGTGGCGTCGGTATAGGTATAGTCCGCCCGCAACCGCAGTGTCTCCATCGCCTGCCACGCCGCGAACATCTCCACGCCCTGGGTGCGCGCTTTCTTGAGATTGACATTGGTAGAGAAGCTGACCGGATCGGTGGTGATCAGGTTGGTGATATCATTGTGAAACCAGGTTATTCCGGTAATGACCCCCTCGAACACCGTCCAATCGGCGCCGGCATCATAGCCGATGCTGGTTTCCGGCTTGAGATTGGGATTGGCGAAGAAGAAAAAGGCCGGATAGGAATGATAAAGCTGGTCCAGCGACGGCGCCTTGAAGCCGCTGCCGACACTGCCCTTCAGCCGGATGCCGGTATCGCCCAGCGTGACGCCGGGCGCGATGCGCCAGGTCAGCTTGTTGCCGGACCGGCTATTGTCATCATAGCGGATGCTGACGGCGCTGAAGATGCCGTTGCCCCACACCGATTGCAGTTCGGCATAGCTGGCATTGGTGGTGTAACCGGCAGACAGAGGCAGATGCACGGCATCGCGCGCCGTTTCCGCCCCCAGCACCAAATCCTGGCCTTCGCCCAACCGGACGCGGCCCTGCCAGTCCAGCTTGACGCGGTCGGCAGAGCTGGAAGACGGCCCATTGTTGGGGTCGGCGCTGCGGCTCTGGCTGGAGCCATAAGCAAGCCCAAGCATCTGATCGAGCCAACGGGTATTCCAGTGCGCGGTGCCGCGCACATCATATTGCTGGCTGGTGATGCGGGTCTGGGTGGGTGATGGAAAGGACGCGAAAGTGACAGGATTGAAGGCATCGCCGGTCACTTTCGACAGATTGCCCGACCAGCGCACCACCAGGCCCAGATCGAAATCGCTGCTGATGTCATACCCCAGCTTGGTGCCGGCGCCCATACCGTCGAAATAGTCGTCGTTGCGCTTCTGACCTTTCGGCAGCAGGCTCAGCGGCGTCACCGGGGTCGCGCCCGCATGGAGATGCTGCAGGCTGGCGCGATAATGAAACGCGGCGTCCGAGCCCGACACTTCGCCGAACTGGTTGAACGTGTCGAAGCTGCCGCCTTCGATCCGGGCGGTGGCAGTGAGTGGCCCCTCGCCGGTCTTGGTGATGATGTTCACTACCCCGCCAATGGCGTCACTGCCGTAAAGGCCCGAGCTGGGTCCTCGCAGCACTTCCACCCTGGCGACATCGCCCGCCAATACACGACCCAGATCCACCGCGCCGGACGGTGTCGAGGGATCGGAAATGTCTATGCCGTCCAGCAGCACCTTGGTGTGGTTGGCGTTGGTGCCGCGAGTAAAGAGCGAAGTCTGGCCGCCTTCGCCGCCGGTTCGCACCACATTCAGCCCAGGCATGGTCCGAAGGATATCCGGCAGGGAACGCAACTGCCGTTCCTCGATCTGGGAAGCAACGACATCAACACTGCTGGCCACTTGCGAGGCCGGGGTTGCCAGGCGTGTGGCGGTGACGATAACCGTTTCGTCAGCCCGTGCGGCGAAAGTCGCCAAGGCCAGTGCGGCGGTTGAAAGCAAAAACGTCTTCACGGTTGCAGCCTCCAATGGGAGGCGCCGCGGACATCAGCAAATGAGGGCATGAATCCCCGCGCGCGACTCCAGCTTTGTCGCCGCTGCGGTTCACCCCGCTGCACCCTGCACACCCCGGCAGGCTACAAGACGACGGCACAAGGCAGGTTTCCTGGCTTCCGGGTCGCCGCCTGCGCCCGCCTTCCCAGGTTTCCCCAGTGGCAAATGGGCGAAAGCTCGCCGGTTACAGTTGCGGGGGCAGCCGCGGTCTCAAACCGCGTTCCCTACGCCTTGCACCTAACACCGGATATTGCCGGAACTGGCGCCATCGTCAATGGAATGGCCGTCATGCGCCGGACGCGGAATGCGCGACCGTCTGGCGATTGTGCCGACATTTTATTATCGTCCGCCACCCATTGTTTTCGGAGACTTCCATGACCCTTGCCATCAACGACCTGGCCCCCGATTTCACTGCCGACTCCACCGAAGGCAAGCTGCATTTCTACGACTGGGCCGGGGACAATTGGGTGCTGTTCTTCTCTCACCCCAAAGACTTCACCCCGGTCTGCACCACCGAACTGGGCGCGGTGGCAAGGCTGAAGCCGGAATTCGACAAGCGCGGTTTCAAGGTGCTGGGCCTTTCGGTTGATCCGGTGGGCAATCACGACAAATGGGCCGCCGACATTGCCGAGACGCAAGGGATTGGACCCAACTTCCCCATGATCGGCGATACCGACCTTGCCGTTTCCAAGCTCTACGGCATGCTGCCGGCCGACACCGCAGGCACATCTGAGGGCCGCACCCCCGCCCACAATGCCACGGTGCGCAATGTCTTCATCATCGGGCCCGACAAGCGCATCAAGCTGATCCTGGTCTATCCCATGACGGTGGGCCGCAACTTCCAGGAAATATTGCGCGTCATCGATTCCATCCAACTTAATGCCAAGCACAGGGTGGCGACGCCGGCCGACTGGAAACAGGGCGGCGATGTCATCATCACGGCCGCGGTCAGCAATGAGGAAGCCGACAAGCTCTTCCCCGGTTACAAAACCCACAAGCCCTATCTGCGCACCACGCCGCAGCCTAAGTAGCCTCGCTACTTCGCAGCCGGAGCGGGCGGCGGCGCCAGGCCATACATCGCATTGCTGCGCTCGATCCGGCAGTCGGGGGCATATTCCATGACTTCCACCACCAGCTGATTGGCGCGGTTGACATAGTGCACGGCGATGCTGCGC
>JAFAVT010000326.1 GCA_019242275.1 Alphaproteobacteria bacterium | reverse complement strand
GCGCTACCTTGATGAACAAGGGCCTGGAACTGATCGAGGCGCATTACCTTTTCGCCTTGCCGCCGGAAAGGTTGGCGGTGGTGGTGCATCCCCAATCCATTGTCCATTGCCTGGTGAGTTACGACGACGGCACCACCATGGCGCATCTGTCGGCGCCGGATATGCGCACGCCCATTGCCCATGCCCTGGGCTGGCCGCGGCGCATTTCCTCGCCCTCGCGTCGTCTTGATCTCACCAAGCTGGGACAATTGGTTTTCCAGCCGCCATCGCATGAGCGCTTTCCCGCTCTGAACCTTGCCATCGGCTCGATGCGGGCAGGGGGCTTGGCGCCCACCGTTCTCAATGCCGCCAATGAGATTGCCGTGCAGGCGTTCCTGGACCGCCGCATCGGCTTTCTCGACATTTCGAAAGTGGTCGGCGAGACCCTGGACAAGGACATTGGTCATAATGGCCATGGCCTGGATCTGGAAACGGTGCTGGGCGCCGATGCGCGGGCAAGAAGAATGGCGGAAGAGATTTGTCAGAGAGTGGGGCTGTAAGGGAGTAGCATGAACATTTTCCACCAGTTCCTCACCGGATGGCTGCTGACACCTGCGGGGTTTCCGGCATTTCTATTTTACATCACGTTGGTCGTCTTCGTGCATGAGATGGGCCATTTCCTGATGGCCCGTTTTTTCGACGCCAAGGTGGACGCGTTTTCCATCGGCTTCGGGCCGGAAATTTTCGGCTTCAATGACAAGCGCGGCACCCGCTGGAAGCTTTGCTGCATTCCTGTCGGGGGCTATGTGAAATTTGCCGGCGATGCCGATGCCGCCTCAACACCCGATCCCGAAGCGTCGCGGGCAAGCGAAGCTGAGCGGGCGCAAATGATGCTTTTCCGTCCCGTGCACCAGCGCGCCCTGGTGGCCGCGGCGGGGCCCTTCGCCAATTTCCTCCTGGCGATCGCGCTGTTCTTCGGTCTGTTCCTCTATTCCGGCCATACCATCGTGACGCCTTTGACCGGCGAAGTGATCAAGGCCAGCGCCGCGGAAGCGGCGGGCTTCCGCGCAGGAGACTTGGTCGTGCGCATTGATGGCCGCCAGATTGACGATTTCGCCGAGCTGCAGGAAGTGGTGGCGACCTCGGGCGGCCAGAAGCTGTCTTTCGATGTGCTGCGTGATGGCCAGTTGCGGACCATCCCGGTGACGCCGCGCATGGTGGTTCGGCAGGACTTTCTGGGGCGTGCGCTGCCCACGCCGACCGTGGGACTGACCTTGTCGCCTAAGGCGAAGGTGATCACCCGACATTACAATCCGTTGCAGGCCCTTGGCGCGGCCACCGGCCGCACCTGGGAAGTGATTTCCCTCTCGCTCAAGGGCGTCGGCCAGTTGATCACCGGCCGGGCCAATCTGGACCAATTGCAGGGTCCGGTGGGCATTGCCCAAATCACCAAGAAAGTGGCGGAATTCGGCATCCTGCCCTTTATCGGCCTGCTGGCTTTCCTCTCTGTAAGCATCGGGCTGATCAATCTTTTTCCGATTCCGCTGCTCGACGGCGGCCATCTTCTATACTATGCATGTGAAGCCGTTCTGGGTCGCCCGCTTGGAGAGCGTGTCCAGGATGTCGGATTTCGGCTTGGGCTGGTGTTGGTGCTGGGTTTGATGCTCCTGGCAACCTGGAATGACATCGCCCGCCTGAATCTTTTCTGATCATCGGCGCAACCCTCCCCGGAAGGGGCGCCCAAAGAGAGTTTGCCGGACGGACATGCGGACCAATGGCCTGAAACGCAGCTTGCTGCGCTCGACCTCCGCCTGGCTCAGCCTGGCGCTGCTGATCGCCCCGGCAGGGGCTCAGACTCCGGCTGTCGGTGCGGCACCGGCGGGGGCGCCGCCCGTTGTCACGCCGCCCCCCGCGGCACCCGTTCCGGCGCCGGCCCAACCTGTTATCCGCCGCATCCAGGTGCTGGGCACACAGCGCATCGAGCCTTCCACCGTGCTCACTTATATTAGCATGCGGGAAGGCGATGTTTTCGACCGCGACGCCGTAGATGTCGCGCTGAAGGCGCTGTTCGCCACCGGCCTTTTCACGTCGGCCTCTCGTATAGACTGGGACCCGGTCACCGGCACTTTGACGGTGCGGGTCAGTGAAAACCCCATCGTCAATCAGGTGGTCTTCGAGGGCAACAGCAAAATGTCCTCCAAGGATCTGACCAAGGAACTGCAGATCAAGCCGCGCAGCGTTTTTACGCAGGCCCGCGTGCAGACCGATGTGCAGCGCCTGATGGAAGTCTATCGCCGCAACGGCCGCTTTGCTGCCCGCATAGACCCGCAGATCATTTCCCGGCCGCAGAACCGTGTTGACCTGATCTTCGCCATTGATGAGGGACCTTCCACCGGCATCAGCCGCATCAATTTCGCCGGCAACCGCGCTTTCAGCGATTCCGCTTTGCGCAGCCAGATCGCCACCGAGGAAAGCAACGGGATTCTCACGCTGCTTTCCACCAATGACAATTACGATCCCGACCGGCTGGATTACGACAAGCAGTTGCTGACCCGCTTCTACAATCAGCGCGGCTATCACGATTTCAAGGTTACCAGCGCGGTGGCGCAATTGGCGCCGGGCGGTACCTCCTTCTATGTCAACTTCACGGTGGATGAAGGCGTCAAGTACACCTTCGGCAAGATCACCATCAATTCCAAGATTCCGGAGCTGACCCAGCCCCAATTGATGCCGTTGCTGGCCGTGCGCAGCGGCCAAATTTATAACCGCGACCTGGTCCAGAAGGGACTGGATACGCTGACCAACGCCGCGGGCGGCAAGGGCTATGCCTTTGCCACGGTCAATCCGCGATTGGAGGCCAACCCCAAGACCCGCACCATTGACATCACCTTCAATATTGATCAGGGCCCGCGCGTCTATATCGAACACATAGACATTACCGGCAACACCCGTACCCTGGACAAGGTGATCCGCCGCGAATTCCGCCTGGTGGAAGGTGATGCCTTCAACCGCGCCTTGGTGGACCGTTCTCAGGCACGTATCCGCAGTCTGGGATTTTTCAAGGATGTCTCGGTCAAGCCGGCCCCCGGCAGCCAGCCGGACCGCACCAATCTCACTGTCGCGGTTACCGAACAGTCCACGGGATCAATTTCCGTGGGTCTGGGCTATTCCTCTTACTCCAGTCTGATTGGCGATGTGAGCTACACCGAAATCAATCTGTTCGGGCGTGGCCAGCAATTGTCTGCCGTGGCGCGCATGTCGCAGATTCAGAAGCAGTTCCAGCTCAGCTTCAGCGAGCCATGGTTTCTCGACCGCCCGCTTTCCGCCGGCTTTGACCTGCAAAAAGTGATCAATGATTACCAGCAGGCGGCCTTTCAAAGCGACGTTTCAGCGGCGTCGCTGCGCTTCGGTTTTCCGGTGACGGAATACTCCAGCGTCCAGCTTTATTACATGTATAAGATCCAGAAGGTGAATGTGTTCGGCGCTGCGCCGATCGAGATTCTCCTGGATCAGGGCACCCAGAACGGCTCGATTCTGGGATTCACCTATCTTTTTGCCGACCTTGACGATGCCCGCAAACCGGTCAATGGCGCCACATTCTCGGTCGGCCAGAATTTCGCGGGCTTTGGCGGTTCGCTGCGCTATCTCGAAAGTGTCGCCAGCTTCGGCATTTTCCATGGCATGTTCGACAACAGCCTGCCGGTTTCGCTGACCGGCCGCGTGAAATATATCACCGGTTATGACGGCACCCCGGTGCCGGTGAATTCCCGCTACTTCGAAGGCGGCGACACCTTCCGCGGATTCTCGATCGCCGGCGTCGGCCCGCGCGATCTGGCCTTGGGCCAGCTTGGCGCAGTTGGGGGCAATTTCTCCGCCATTGGTACTGTGGCGGCGCGGTTGCCGGGCCTTTTGCCGGAGAGTTTCGGGGTCAACATGTCGCTGTTCACGGATTTCGGCACGATTGGGCACGTGGATACCATCACCAGCCGCGCTTGCACCACCACGAGCTGTCTGAGGGACAATCTGGCCTTCCGCGCCTCGGCCGGCGTTTCGGTGCAGTGGAAGTCGCCCTTCGGTCCCCTTAATATTGACCTCGGCATTCCCTTCGTGAAGGCCCCTTACGATCGCGAACAAATCATCCACTTCAGCACAGGCACGGGATTCTAACCGATGAAAAAGCTTCTCACCCTCGCGCTGTTTTCAGCCGCTTTGTCGCCTGCCCTGGCCGCGGCGCCGCCCGCTCCCAAGGTGGTGGTGCTGGACCGCATCGCCATCCTGCAGAACTCCAAGGTGGGACGCGATATCGCCCGCCAGTTACAGGCTCTGACGGTTCAGAACCGCAACAGTTTCGAGGCACAGCAAAAGGCGCTGACCGCCGAGCAGCAGCAATTGACGCAGAAGGTTGCGATCATGGCCGCCGACCAGCGACAGAAGACGGAAGATGCCTTCCGGGCCAAGGTCCAGAATATGCAGGAGTCCGCGCAGCGCCGTGCCGCCCAGATTCAACAGGTCAGTCAGTCCTCATCGCAGATTATTTCCCAGGCCCTGGCCCCTATCGTTGATGAGATCGTCAAGGAGCGGGGTGCCAATCTGGTGATTGACAAGCAGGCTGTGATCTTTGCCAACAGCAATGCCTTCGAGATCACCCAGGAAGCCATTTCCAAGCTGGATGCCAAGATGCCGAGCTACAAGGTGACTCTGGGCGCGGCGCCGGCGGCGCTTCCACAGTAGGCGCATGGCCGACCCCCGCTTTTTCCGCAATCAGGGGCCGTTCTCGCTGACGGTGTTGGCGGCGAAATTGGGAATCCAGCCGCCCTCCGGCGCAACCGGTAACGTTTTCGACCTCGCGGGACTTGAGGGGGCGGGACCGGAGCATCTCGCTTTCTTTTCCGGTGCGCGCGAACAGCGCGAAGCCTTCCAACGCAGCCGTGCGGGGTTTTGCCTGGTACCGGCGGGCGATGCCACGTCCGCACCGGACAGCATGGTCCGTCTTGAAGTGCCCTCTGTCGCTCATGCCTGGGCACTGGCGGCCGCTACCTTCTATCCCGAATCCGGCCAGGCGCTTTGGCCCAACGAGACAATCCATCCCGATGCCAAGCTGGCCGAGGACGTGGCTGTGGGACCGGGCGTGGTGATTGGCGCCGCCGCCGAGATTGGAAGCGGCACGCGCATCGGCCCGGGCGCCGCCATCGGCCCGGGCGTCGCCATCGGACGCAATTGTGATATCGGCGCCCACGTCACCATCACCCATGCCTATGTCGGTGATGAGGTGATGATCCTGCCCGGTGCCCAGATCGGCCAGCCCGGTTTTGGCTTTGCATCCTCGGCCGCGGGGCACATCAAGACGCCGCAATTGGGGCGAGTGATTCTACAGGACCGGGTGGAAATCGGCGCCAACACCACTATTGACCGCGGCGCATTGGGCGACACGGTGATCGGCGAGGGCAGCAAGATAGATAATCTGGTGATGATTGGCCATAATGTCCGCATTGGGCGCAATTGCTTCGTCATTGCCCAAGTGGGCATCGCCGGCTCGAGCGAAATGGGTGATTTTGTGGTGCTGGCCGGGCAGGCCGGGGTAGGGGATCACACCAAGATCGGCGACCGCGCCCGCTTTGCCGCCAAAACCGGGGTTCCGTCCAATACCATCTATGAAGGTGGGATAGATTATGGCGGGATGCCGGCCAAGCCGGTAAGAGAATGGGTGCGCGAACTTCACGCCCTCAAGATCATGCTCAAGCGCCAGGAAAAGGAAAAGAAGA
>JAFAVT010000024.1 GCA_019242275.1 Alphaproteobacteria bacterium | reverse complement strand
GTAATCAAGGCCGCAAGTTCAATCGCACCGCTGCCCATCGCAAGGCGATGTGGGGAAACATGACCGCTGCCCTTATCAAGCATGAGCAGATTACAACAACGCTCCCCAAGGCCAAGGACCTGCGTCCGGTGATCGAAAAGCTGGTGACGCTGTCACGCCGCGGCAAGACCGATCTGCATGCCCGCCGCCAGGCCTTGGCCCAGATCAAGGACGCAGCCCAAGTGACCAAACTGTTCGACGTATTGGCGCCCCGTTATGCCGACCGCAAGGGCGGCTATACCCGGGTTCTCAAGGCCGGGTTTCGTCACGGCGACAATGCGCCCATGGCAATCATCGAGTTCGTGGACCGCGACGTGGCGGCCAAGGGGCAGGATTCGGGCCCTGGCGAAGTTGCTGCTGAAGAGTAAGGGAAGCGTAATCCCGATTTTCGCCAATTTTTGCTAGACTATGGGCGGCAGCGATGCCGCCCTTTTGTTTTCAGGTCCACATGCAAAGCCTTTCGCGCGACCGCCTTGTCATTCTCGCTTCCGCCGCCGTGATTTTCGGTGCTGGCGCCTTGGCCTATGCCTTTGTTGGCTCGCTTTCGGCCCAGAACGGTGCCCCCAGGCCCGTGCAGCTGGCGCCGCCCGGCGCCGACCGCAAGCTGCCCGCGCTGATCACACCCACCAGCATGTCGGAGGTACAACTCACCTTCGCTCCGGTGGTGAAAAAAGTCGTGCCGGCGGTGGTGAACGTCTATGCCCGGTCGGTCGTGCAACAGCAGGTCAACCCGCTGTTCGCTGATCCCTTCTTTTCTCAATTCTTCGGAGGCACGCCGGAAATGCGCCAGCGTGTGCAGCAAAGCCTGGGCTCCGGTGTGATTGTCCGTGCTGACGGAGTCATCCTGACCAACAATCATGTGGTCGAGGGGGGCACCGACATCGTAGTGGCACTGGCCGACAAGCGGGAGTTCAAGGCCCGCGTCCTGACCGCAGATTCCCACACCGACTTGGCAGTGCTGAAAATTGATACGAATGGCGAGAAATTGCCCACAGTACCCTTTGCCGATTCCGACCGGGTCCAGGTGGGAGACCTGGTGCTGGCGGTCGGCGATCCCTTCGGCGTAGGCCAGACCGTTACGATGGGCATTGTCTCGGCCCTGGCCCGTACCCAGATCAGCGCCAGCGACTATCAGTTTTTCATCCAGACCGACGCTGCCATTAATCCGGGCAATTCCGGCGGCGCTCTGGTGACCACCGACGGCAAGCTCGCCGGAATCAACACCGCCATCTATTCCCGTAGCGGCGGCTCCATCGGCATCGGCTTCGCCATCCCTGCCAACCTGGCCCGCCGCGTCGTCGAAGGCGTGGAAGGCGGCGGCAAGGGTGTACGCCTTTCTTGGATCGGTGCCAATGGTGACGCGGTTGACCAGCGCATTGCCGCCAGCCTGGGGCTGCCGCGGCCCGGTGGCGTGCTGATCAAGGAAGTTTGGCCGGGCGGTCCCCTGGCTGCGGCCGGAGTCAAAAGTGGTGAAGTGATTCAGAGCTTGGACGGCAATGAGCTCGATGACATGCAGGCGCTGAGCTATCGCGTTGCCACGCACAAGCCGGGCGACAAAGTACGCCTACACGTAGCGACAGGAAAAAACGGCCGCGATGTCACCGTTACAGTCGCGTTGCCGCCGGAAAATCCGCCGCGCGAGACGCAAACGGTGGCTGGTCGCAATCCCCTGGGCGGCGCCCGGATCGCCAACCTGTCGCCAGCAACCTCGCTGGACCTTGGCCTTGATCTTTTCAGCAAGGGCGTCGCCATCGCAAGTATAGACGACAACAGCTATGCTGCGGCCCAGGGGTTCCAGCCCGGTGACATCATTCGCAGCATCAATGGCGCGGAGATTAATCGGGTTGGCGACCTGACGCGGGCCCTGAACTCCTCCCGCAGCTGGAACATTGTGCTGGACCGAGGGGGGCGCCGCCTGACGCTGTCCATCGCCACCTGAGGCTCTATGTATCCCCGGCAATTATTGTAGATTGCCGCTGATGTCCGACCTCTTCGACGCCAGCGACCTTGCCGACGATGCGCCGCGTCCCTTGGCGGACCGGCTGCGGCCGAAGGTCCTTTCCGAAGTGGTGGGGCAGGATCATTTGTTGGCTGCGGAAGCCCCGCTGGGGCGCATGGTGGCGGCGGGCCGGCCGCACTCCGTCAT
This sequence comes from Alphaproteobacteria bacterium, assembly GCA_019242275.1. Classification (GTDB taxonomy): domain Bacteria; phylum Pseudomonadota; class Alphaproteobacteria; order Micropepsales; family Micropepsaceae; genus Rhizomicrobium. Next base: position 6,367 of record JAFAVT010000024.1, on the reverse strand, counting down.
TCTCTGGGGACCGCCGGGCACCGGCAAAACCACCATTGCGCGCCTGCTCTCATCCGCTTTTGGCCTGGAGTTTGAGCAGCTTTCGGCGGTTTTTTCCGGCGTGGCGGACCTGAAAAAAGCCTTCGAGGCCGCCCGCGGCCGGCGCCGGATGGGGCGGGGGACTCTGCTGTTCGTAGACGAAATCCACCGCTTCAACCGTAGCCAGCAAGATTCCTTTCTGCCGGTGGTAGAGGACGGCACGGTGGTGCTGGTGGGCGCCACCACGGAGAATCCGTCCTTCGAGTTGAACGGCGCGCTCCTCTCTCGCTGCCGGGTTCTGGTGCTGCGGCGGCTGGATGACGCCGCGCTGGAGACGCTGCTGCAGCGCGCCGAGGCGCATTACGGCGAGAAGCTGAAGCTGGATGAAGATGCCCGTGCGTCGCTCCGCGCCATGGCCGACGGCGACGGCCGCTATTTGCTCAATCTGGCGGAGGAGGTGGCGAATCTGAAAATCATCAAGCCGCTCGATTCGGCCGGCCTGATGGCGGCGGTGCAGCGGCGCATGCCGCTTTATGATAAGAGTCGCGAGGAGCATTACAATCTCATTTCTGCTCTGCACAAATCGGTGCGCGGCAGCGATCCCGATGCCGCGCTTTACTGGTTGGCGCGGATGCTGGCGGGGGGCGAGCAGCCGCTTTACATCGCCCGCCGCGTCGTGCGCATGGCAATCGAGGACATCTCGCTGGCCGATCCGGAAGCGGTACATCAGGCGCTGGCAGCCAAGGATGTTTATGAGTTTCTTGGTTCGCCCGAAGGCGAATTGGCTTTGGCGCAAGCCGTCGTCTATATGGCCACCGCCCCGAAATCCAATGCCGTTTATCGCGCCTTTCCTGCCGCACGTCGCGCGGCCGAAGAACATGGCTCGCTGATGCCGCCGGCGCATATTCTCAACGCACCCACCAAGCTGATGAAGACTCTTGGTTACGGTGCCGGATACAATTACGACCATGATGCCGAGGAAGGTTTTTCCGGTCAGAATTATTTTCCTGACGGCATGGCGCGGCAGCAATTCTACGCGCCCAAAGAAACCGGCTTTGAGCGCGAGATTGCCGAGCGGCTGGAATATTGGTCAAAGCTCAGAGCGAAGCGGTCAAAAGACTCGAAAGAAGAGGGCAAATAGTGGGCGTGATCCTCTCGGTGGGCATAGGCGGGGGCCTGGGCGCGCTGATCCGTTATTTCGTCGCTGGCTGGGTGCAGCCACAGGGTGTTGCCTTCAATTGGGGCATCTTTGTCGTCAACATCACGGGCGGCCTGGTGATGGGGCTTATCGTGGAAGCCAGCGCGCTTCGACTGAACCTGTCGCCGGAATTGCGCGCTTTCCTCACCACCGGGATCCTTGGCGGCTATACCACCTTCTCGACTTTCTCGCTGGACAGCGCGCTTTTGTTGCAGAAGGGGGAATATGGCCTGGCGGCGCTCTACATGATTGGCTCGGTAGTGTTATCCATCGCTGCCCTGTTCGCCGGACTTTGGATCGTGCGCGCGATTTATGCCTGAAATTCGCAGGATTGACGCCGAGGATGACGGCATCCGGCTGGACCGCTGGTTCAGACGGCATTATCCGGCGGTGACCCATGTGCTGCTGGAAAAGTTGCTGCGCAAGGGCGAGATCAGGCTTGATGGCGGGCGGGTGAAAGCTGCCGACCGCGTTGTGGCGGGGCAAGCGCTGAAATTGCCGCCCCAGGTGATCCACGCCAAATCTGATGCGCTAGACAAGCCCAAGCCGCAAACTACAAAACCGATGGGGTCGTTGGCCGAGCGCGTTCTTTACATGGACCGCCACGTCATCGTGCTGGACAAGCCGGCGGGCCTGGCAACACAAGGGGGTAGCGGCCTCACCAAGCATGTGGATGGCATGCTGGACAGTTTGATGTTTGAGAAGAACAGCAGACCCAAGCTGGTACACCGCCTCGACAAGGACACTTCCGGCGTACTGCTGGTTGCGCGCACCGCCAGCGCCGCTTCCGGCCTTTCTGCCGCACTGGCCGGGCGCGATGCCTCAAAAATTTATTGGGCTCTGACACGCGGCGTGCCGAAGCAGAAGTACGGTTTCGTTAAGGGTGCGCTGGCCAAGGAAGGCGGTCGCGGCCATGAAAAGATGTCAATCAGCGAAGGCGAAGAAGCCAAGTTCGCTCTCACCGAATATGCGGTATTGGACACGGCCGGCGACGAATTTGCTTTTGTTGCGGCGCGGCCGGTGACGGGCCGCACTCACCAGATCAGGGTGCATCTGGCCTCGCTGGGCACGCCTATTGTTGGTGATTTCAAATATGGCGGTCCGGAGGCGAAGGGTAAGGGCGAGATCGCGGATAAATTGCACCTGCATGCCCGCGAGATTGACATCGCCCGCCCTGATGGCGGGCGCTTGAGAGTGGCCGCGCCGCTTCCGCCGCATATGGCGAAAAGCTGGTCGCTGCTGGGCTTCGATACCGAATTGAAGCGCACACCGTTTCCAGACAAGAAAAACAAAAGATGAGGCGCTTCTACAAGAATGTCTCGGTGGCCGAAGCAGAAGATGGCTTTCGTGTCATGCTCGATGGTCGCCCGGTCAAAACTCCGGCGAAGAATATGCTGGCCCTGGGTACCCTTGCCTTGGCAGAAGCGATTGCCGAGGAATGGCGCGGACAGGGCGACATCATCGAACCAGTCTCCATGCCCTTCCTCAAACTGGCCAACACCGTGATTGATGGCGTCGCCGCCAATCGCGCCGAGGTAATCGCCGCCATCCTGCGTTTTGGCGAGAATGACCTTCTCTGCTATCGTACGCATCAACCGCCCGAGCTGGCGCAGCGCCAAGCCGAAGGTTGGGACCCGGTGCTGGTCTGGGCCCGCCGCCGTTATGGCGTGGAGTTCGTGGTGGTCGAGGGTTGTGCTCACCAGGAGCAACCGCCGGCGACGTTGGCGTCCTTCCGCGCTGCGCTGGAAAAGCACGACTCTTTTTCCCTGACGGCGCTGCACGTTGTCGCCTCAATCACCGGCTCGGTGGTGCTGGCGCTGGCGCTGGCGGAAGGTGAGCTGGTGCCGGTTCAGGTTTTTGCTCTGTCGCGTATTGACGAGGACTATCAGGCCAGCAAATGGGGCCGTGACCACGAGGCGGAAGTCCGTGCCAGCAACTTAGCCCGCGAACTTGACAAGGCGGCGGAGTTTATCGCCGCCGCACAGACCTGATGCAGCGCAAGCGTCCGCTCCGGCCGCGCAGCACTCTGGACGCCCTTCTTTGGGCCAGGTTGCGGACGATGCGGGATCAAGGCTGGCATTTCCGCCGCGCCGTGCCGTTCAGAACCTTCATCCTGGATTTCGTGGAGCATGAAGCACGGCTGGTGATCGACTTGCTGGAGGGCGAGCCCGGCCAGAAAAGCACCTCCGCCCGGCCCGTCCGCGACCGCCTGTTGGCAGAACAGGGTTATGTCATCCTGCGGCTGTGGCGCGTTGAGGCTGCGCGCGATCTACATTCCGCGCTCCATAAAATCCTGGAAACCCTGGACACCCTCTCCAGTGCAGAATCACATTAGTCTGTCGCGGAAAGAGGTGCCTGCCATGTCCGAACCATCCGGTCCGCAATGGTGTCCGCGTTTTCCCACCAGCACCAGCCTGGATGACCTGACGCCGGATTTCGGTGACGCCGCCAAGGCCTTCATCTCGGCGATGAAGAAGGGCGGTGCCACAGTGTCGGTCGCCGCCACCTACCGCCCGCCCGAGCGCGCCTATCTGATGCACTGGTGCTGCATGATTGGCGGCAGTGGCCAGGACCCTGCCGCCGTGCCGCCCATGGCGGGAGTCAATATTGATTGGAGCTGCGGCCACAATCTCGCCGCAGCCAAAAGCGCCGCCAGGGCGATGATGGCCAAGTATGAGATTCAGTATCCCGCCGCCTTGGTGAGCCGCCACACTCAGCGCCGAGCCGTGGACATGACCATCGCGTGGCAAGGGACACTGAGGATTACGGACTTCAATGGCGCTGCCCATGCTATCGCTTCCAGCCCGCGCGACGGTTCCAATTCGGAACTGGTCGGCGTGGGCAAGAGCTTTGGTGTCATCAAGCTGCTCAGCGATCCACCGCACTGGTCTGACGACGGACATTGATTCTAGTTGCGGAAGCAAGCCGCTGCCCGCAGGATGGCTCATTCACCCCGAAGAGCGCCATGACCCGCATTCCACTTTCCATTATTGCCGCAGCCCTGTTTTGCCTTCCTGCAGCTGCGACGCCCTATCCCGGCCATCCCGTCACTACCGCTGAAATTACCACCGCCGACCTCATGGCCCGCGACAGGGCGATTTCCGACGACGCGTTTGAGGGCCGGGGACCCGGGACCATCAATGGCGAAGCGGCGGCAGCCTGGATTGCGGATGAATTGAAGCGCATCGGCATCAAACCTGGCAACCATGGCAGTTATTTCCAGACCGTTCCTGCCGTGACCATCCAACTTGACGGTGCGGCCTCGCAATTCGCCTTTGAGACCCCACGCGGCGCCATGACGCCGAAATTTGCCGATGACGCGGTGTTCTGGACGCCCCACTTCGCCTCCCCCGATGTCAGCGTTGCCAATTCCGACATGGTCTTTGTCGGTTATGGCGTGGTGGCGCCGGAATATGGCTGGAATGACTATGCCGGCGTGGATGTGAAGGGCAAAACCGTCGTCATACTGATCAACGATCCCGGCAACGAAGATGTCGCCCCTGATCCCGCTTTCTTCAAAGGCAAGGCGATGACCTACTATGGTCGCTGGACTTACAAGTTCGAGGAAGCTGCCCGCCAAGGTGCCGCCGCGGCCATCATCGTGCATGAGACCAAGCCTGCGGCCTATGGCTGGCAGGTGGTACGCAATTCCAATGGTGCCGCCAAGATGTGGCTGGAAGCAACGGACCAGAACAAGTCCATGGCCCCGATCCAGGGCTGGATGACTTTGGATACGGCAAAGGTCCTGTTCAGCCGCGCGGGTCTTGATTACGGGCAGGCCAAGGCGGCCGCCAACCGCCGGGGGTTCAAGGCGATGCCGCTGGCCGGCGAACGCTTCAGCATCACTGCCCATTCACGCATCACCCACATGAAGACCCGCAACGTGGTGGGGCTGATTCCCGGCAGCAAACGGCCAAGCGAAGTTTTCATCTATTCCGCCCACTGGGATCATTTGGGCCGCAAGGATAACATCGCCGGCCCGGATAAGATCTATAACGGCGCGGTGGACAACGGTATGGGCGTTTCCGAAGTGTTGGAGCTGGCGGAAAAGTTCGCCCATGAGAAGCGGCCCCAGCGCTCCATCGCTTTCGCCTTCTGGACGCTGGAGGAGCAGGGGCTCTTGGGCGCGGAATATTTCGGCGCCCATCCGCTCTGGCCCCGCCGCAACATTGTCGGCGTCATTAACCTGGACGGCGACAGTGAAAGCCCGCCCGCCCGCGACGTCGAAGCCTCCGGCACCGGCCAGTCAGAACTGGAAGATATACTCGCCGACGCGCTTGCCACCCAACACCGCGTGCTCTCGCCCGATCCTGAGCCCGAGAAAGGCGCCTTTTACCGCTCTGACCATTTCAGCCTGGCCAAGGTCGGCATCCCGGCCATCAGTCCGGGTGCCGGCCGCGATCTGGTCGTGGGCGGCAGGGCGGCAGGCCAGAAGATCGCGGACGACTATCTCGATCACCGCTATCATCAGCCGTCGGACGAATTCAATCCCAATTGGGATCTGTCCGGAAGAGTGCTGGATTTGCAGGCCTATTACATCGCCGGCGACACCCTGGCCAACAGCGAGCGGTGGCCGAACTACTACAAGAACAGCGAATTTCGCGCCTTGCGCGACAAGGACCGTCCGCCCCGCTGACTAATCCGGCGGCGGCGGCTTGAATATTGGCGGTGGATCGTTGGCGGCGACATGGCGATAAATGATGCCGCGCACGATCATGGCAACGCCGCGGGCTTCGCTGGAGAGCGGCATTTCAACCACGTACTTTTGGTTTTCGGAATCAAAGATTCTCCAGCACCGGCCGCGCTGCCAGCTTGGCGACCCGGCGGGCGGCATACTCGATGTGATCCAGCCGTCGCGCCAGGACGTCCCGCGCGGCAGCCTGATAAAGGTCAAGCGGTGCGGTGCGTGGCGGCGGCTCTGGCGCAGAAAAGCCGCCGGCGCTTGCCGCCAGCACCGCGGTCACCCGCAGCCGCGCCGCCTCAATCATGGCGTCGCATTCCATATCCAGATCAGCAGCTCTCAGCTTCAGCAGCACCGGCATCGAAGAAAGGTCTGAGGCCAGCAAATAATTTGCGCCTAACAATTCCCCCAACGATGCCAGCATCCGCCGGTTCACATGGGGTTCGTCCGCCAGCCGGCGCAGAGCGCCC
>JAFAVT010000177.1 GCA_019242275.1 Alphaproteobacteria bacterium | reverse complement strand
GAGGCTTATGGCTTTGCCGGCGCCCCCAATCTGCATGCCATCACCGGCAAACCGTTGGCGGCACCGCAGGCCAACCTGATCTCCGCCCTGGCGCAAGGCGTAATCGGCGGCAAGCTGGACTGGAGCCTGATCCGCACCGGCGCCTTGATCGGTGTCGGTATCGTGGCGCTGGATGAATTGTGCCGCGCCCGCGGCTGGTTGCGGCTGCCGCCCTTGGCGGTGGGATTGGGCATTTATCTGCCCATGTCGGCAACACTGCCGGTCTGTGTCGGCGCCGTATTGGGCTGGTTGTATGATCGCCGAGCAAGATCCGAACATACGAAGCGGCTGGGCGTCCTCGTTGCTTCCGGCATGATTGTGGGTGAAAGCCTGTTCGGCGTCGTCAATGCAGGGTTGGTGAAAGCCTTCGAAACCGAAGGTCCCCTTTCGGTTGTAGGGCACGGATATACGATTGGCTACCAGGTGGGACTTGTCCTCTTTGTCCTCTCGGTGGCGCTCCTTTATCTTTGGCTGTTCAGGAAAAATCATCGCCCATGACCACCATAGACAGCGTTCCGGAAAAAACCTGGTTTGGGCATCCCCGCGGCCTCACCGTCCTGTTCGGCACCGAATTGTGGGAGCGTTATTCCTATTACGCCATGCGGGCGCTGCTGGTTCTGTATCTGACCAAATATGTGCTGCTGCCCGGTCATATCGAAAATGTCTGGTTCGAGCCGCAGCTGCGCAGCTTCTATGAAGGAATGTTTGGGCCGCTCAGCGTGCAGCAATTTTCCTCGCTGCTCTACGGCACCTATACCGGCCTGATATACCTGACGCCGCTGCCGGGCGGCTGGCTGGCCGACAATGTTATCGGCCAGCGTTATACCGCCATGATCGGCATCGTGATGATGGCGTTCGGTCATTTCATGATGGCGTCGGAGGCGCTGCTTTTCCCCGCCCTGCTGCTCTTGGTGGTGGGCGGCGGCCTTTTCAAGACCAATACCGCCGCCCAGGTCGGCATGCTCTATGACAGCGGCGATGCGCGGCGCGACCGCGCCTATTCGATCTATTATGTCGGCACCAATCTGGGCGCCTTCATCGCGCCGCTGATCGGCGGCACGCTGGGTGAGAAAGTCGGCTGGCATTATGGTTTCGGCTCCGCCGGCGTCGGCATGCTGATTGCGCTGGCGGTTTACTGGATGGGCTGGAAAACCCTGCCGAAGGAGGGTCTGCAGGAACGCAAAACAGTTGAGAAAAAGCCCCTCAACAAGGATGAGTGGCTGAGCGTGGGCGCCCTGGTGCTCTTGGTGCTGCCGCTGGTCTTGTGGTGGGCCTGCTATGAACAGCAAGGCAACATTATCGCGCTGTTTGCCGATGCCAATACCGACCGGCGTTTGATTCCGGGCCTGATCAACTGGGAAATTCCTGTCACCTGGTTTCAGGCCTTCAATCCTTTCATGATTTTCGCCTTCACGCCCTTCCTGCTGTCGCTGTGGGCGCGGCAGGCGGCGACGCTGAAGGAGCCCAATTCCATGTACAAGATCGTCATCGGTTGTGTGCTGCTGGCGGTTTCCTATGTGGTGATGGCCGCCGCCGCCCATATCGGCGGCAAGATCAGTTGGCTGTGGCTGGGCTTGTTCTTCGCCATCATCACCACCGGCGAAATCTTCCTGTCGCCCATAACCCAGTCGCTCTATTCCAAGGTGGCGCCGATGCGCATCACCTCGATCATGATGGCGGTGCAGTTCCTTCCCAATTTCCTGGGGGGCGGCTTTTTGCAAGGCTGGCTGGGCACTTTCTGGGAGAAGATGGACCATGCCAGCTTCTTCCTGATGATTGCCGGCATCGGCTTGGTCTCGGCCGTCCTGGTCTGGGCGATGGAAAAGCCGCTCAGGCCGCATCTTGAAAAATCCCATGACTGACGAGAAGCCGGCCACGAAAGCGACATCCCTTGGCCGGATGAGCGCTGGGCATCACGGCGTCGTCAACACGCCGGTCTATCGCGCCTCGACCATTCTTTATCCTGATTATGCGGCGATGACGGGAGGCGACCCGGAATATACCTATGGCAGGCGCGGCACGCCCACCACGCGTAGCTTCGAGGAAGCGGTGGGGGGGCTGGAAGGCGCCGCCCGCACGGTCACGGTGCCCTCCGGCCTCAACGCCATCGCCACCGCCATTCTTTCGGTCTGCGCGGCCGGCGATCATCTGCTGGTGACTGATAACGCCTATGGGCCCACACGGGTCTTTTGCGAGAAGACCCTGAAGCGCTTTGGCGTCGAGACCAGTTATTTCGCCGCGGGCGATGACATCGCGCCGTTGCTGAGACCCAACACGCGCGCCGTCTTCTGTGAAAGCCCGGGCTCGCTGACCTTCGAGATGACTGATGTTCCGGCTTTGGCAAAAACTGCTCATGCAGCTGGCGCTTCGGTGCTGATGGACAATACCTGGGCGACGGCATTGTACTTCCAGCCGCTGAAACACGGGGTTGATCTGTCCATCCAGGCGGCGACCAAATATGTCGGCGGCCATGCCGATGTCATGCTGGGTTATATCGCCGCCAATGAAAGCCATGCGGCGCGGCTTCACCAGACCCACGGCAATATGGGCCTCTATGCCAGCGGCGATGATTGCTGGCTGGGCCTGCGGGGGCTTCGCACCCTGCCGGTGCGGCTGGCGCGCCATCAGGAAACCGGCCTGAAGCTGGCGCGCTGGCTGGCGGGGCGGCCGGAAGTCGCCCGGGTGCTGCATCCGGCGCTGGAATCCGATCCCGGCCATGCCTTGTGGAAACGCGATTTCTCCGGCGCCTGCGGCCTGTTCGGTCTGATCTTGAAGCCTGTGCCGGAAAGCGCCATCGCCGCCTTTATGAATGGCCTGCGCCATTTCGGACTGGGCTGGTCGTGGGGCGGGTTTGAAAGTCTGATCGTGCCCTCCCATATCACCCGCACGGTAAGGCCTTTCATTGCCGAAGGGCCGCTGCTGCGCATCCATGCCGGACTTGAGGATGCGGACGATCTGATTGCCGATTTGGAAGAAGGCTTGGAGCGTTTGCGAACTCACCCTTCGACAGGCTCAGGGTGAGGTTTTCATAATAATCCTCATGCTGAGCTTGTCGAAGCATGAGGCAGGAAAAAGAATGAGCGAAACACTTTCCCACGACGCCTTCCTGGCCACGGTGAAATTCAACGAACAGGGCCTGGTTCCGACCGTTGCCCAAAGCGCCGCCACCGGCGAAGTCCTGATGCTGGCCTGGATGAGCCGCGAAACTTTGGCGCAGACTTTGGCCACCGGCCGCGTCACCTATTGGTCGCGCTCGCGCCAGGAGCCCTGGACCAAGGGCGCAACTTCCGGCCATCACCAGCATTTGATCTCGGCGCTGGTGGATTGCGACGGCGACACCATCCTGCTGAAGGTGGACCAGATGGGTCCGGCCTGCCACACCGGCGCGCCAAGTTGCTTCTTCCGCCGGGCGGAATGAAGCGCCGATAGCGCCGCCCGCGTTATCGCCGTAACCTGTCCCGCGAGCGCCCCAGCCGAATCGTGCATGGCCGAGATGAAGTTGCCGCCACGGACGGGGCCGGATTCTGCGTCCGGCCTGACCGTCAAATTCCAGACCGCGGTGATCGCCGCCGCGGTGATCGGTGGCCTTTATGTTGGCCAACCCTGGCTGATGCCGCTCGCCCTGGCGGTGCTGGTTTCCTTTGCGCTGTCGCCCCTGGTGGCGGGGCTTCGGCGCCTGCGCCTGGGTCACGTGCCGGCGGTGCTGGTCACCATGCTGTTCGCGGTGGTGGTGCTGGGCACGGTTGCCCTTTTCACCGGCTCGCAACTGGCCAAGCTGGCGGGCGAGTTGCCGCATTATCAAAGCAACCTGGCCGCCAAGATCAATTCGGTGGTCGGCGGCGCCCTTAACAACGGCACTTTGGCGCGGCTCCGCCAAACAGCCGAGAATCTGGCCGACCAGGTGACCGGATTGCGCCGGGGCGAAAACACGCCCCAGGCCGAAACGCCGCAGGACATGACGCCGGTGCCGGTGGTGATTGCCCGCACCAGCCTGTCGCCCCTGGCGGTGGCGCAGGCGCTGGTGGGCCCCCTGCTGCAACCCCTGGCGCTGGTGGCGCTGGTGATCGTCTTTGTCGGCTTTATCCTGTTTCAAAAGGATGATCTGCGCGACCGGATTGTGCGCCTGGCCGGCTCGGGCGACATGCAGCGCACCACGGTGGCGCTGGAGGAAGCCGCCGCGCGCCTCTCGCGCTATCTGTTCCAGCAGACGTCCATCAACGCGGTTTTTGGTCTTCTGATCGGCGGCGGCCTTCTGATGATCGGAATCCCCAATGCCGGCCTGTGGGCGCTGATGGCGATGCTGTTCCGCTTTGTGCCTTATGTCGGGGTGCCGCTGGCGGCGCTGTTTCCCGCCAGCCTGGCGCTGGCGGTTGATCCGGGCTGGACCATGCTGGCCTGGGTGGTGGCGCTGTTTGTGGTGCTGGAATTCATCGCCGGCCAGATCGTCGAGCCGCTGCTGTATGGCCGCAGCATGGGGCTTTCGGCCGTGGCGGTGGTGGTGGCGGCGGTGTTCTGGACCTGGCTGTGGGGGCCGGTGGGGCTCCTTCTCTCGACGCCTTTGACCATGTGCTTTGTGGTCTTTGCCCGGCATGTCGAAAGTCTCAAATTCCTGGAAGTGATGCTGGGCGACCGGCCGCCGCTGACGGCCGAGCAAAGCCTTTACCTCAGGATGCTGGGGGATGACCCTGACGAAGCCAGCGAGGAAGCCGAGCATTTCCTGCGCCACAACAGCGTTTCGGCCTATTACGATCTGGTGGCGGCGCGGGCCCTGATGCTGGCCCAGGCGGACGTCAATCGCGGCGTGCTCGACGAGCGGCGGCAGGTGCGCATCCGCGACGCCATCAAGGCGCTGGTGGACAATCTTGCCGCCCATGGCGACAAGGAAGAACCGCCGATGCCGCCGCCGCCGGAAAGCTGGCGCAATCGCCCGGTGCTGTGCGTGGCCGGGCGGGGCGCACTGGACGAAGCCGCCGGCATTCTGGTCACCGACATGCTGGCCAAATATGGCATCAGCAGCCGGCTGATTTCCGCCGACCAGGCTTCGGCGGCGCAGATCGGCGAACTGGATACCGAAGGGGTGCGGCTGGTCTGTGTTTCTTATCTTGAGCCCGGCACCTTCAAGAACGCCCGCTACCAGGTGCGGCGGCTGCGCAAGGCCATCCCCGGCGCCCCGGTGATTGCCCTGTTCTGGGGGCTTTCCGACGACAATTCCCGCTACCTCGACAGTATCGAGGCGACGGAATGCGACATCGTCACCACCGGGCTCAAGGAGACGCTGCGGCACATTTTGGCTTTTGCCCGCCGGGCCGACAGCGTGGCGCGAACGGCGAGCGCGGCGCAGTAGCGGCGCTTTGGTGGGCGCTGCGGGTTTGGCGCGCGGGGCTTTAGGCGGCTTTTCAGTACGCTGCGCCCGGGCAATTTCGTCAGCCAAGGCGCGGGCAGCATCTTGGCGCCGCTTAACTTCGCGATCGGCGGCGGCGATGGCGGCTTTGGCGCGGGCGAAGAGGTCTGCCAGCATTGCCTTGCGCCTGGCGCGGGCGGCAAGGTAGGCGCGGCTGTAGCGGCCGTGTTTCAGGCGATTTTTATTACCGGGCTGGCCGCCGCGCTTGCGCTTGGGTATTCGAACCGAAGGATTCTCGACACCCCCCTCCCCCTCGGCCGGTCCGGCGCCTGTCGCGAGGTTGAGGGCTATTCGAACCGACGGATTCGCAGCACCCTCCCCCTCCTGTGTGCCGGTATCTGCGGCGGGAAGTGGGGCGGCGGATTGCTCCACACCCTGTCCTGCCGCGAGATGGGCGCCGTCCTCGGATGTGCTGTGCAAATCTCTCATCTGCGGATGATCCGGCAGCCAAGGCGCGGCGGGAAGATGCGGGATAGACACGCAGGCCGGATTTCGCGTTATCCGCCGGACGCCTCAGACGAAATTAGATTTTGCAGGGTGGGGATAGCAGGTAGGCGCGCTTCGCGCCACAAGCAGCCCTCCGTTTTGGTTTAGCCGCATTGCTTCCAAAGGTGCGCGGAGGGGAGGTCAGCCCAGCCAAACGCAAAGTCGCTGGGGCCGTGGGCGTTCAAATGGCCAAGTCGGTCCTTCGCTTCTTCCAGGGTCGGGATGTGGCCTTCTTCGATCCACCATAGGGCAACGGTATTTTCCTTCGGCATCTCGAAAAAGTCGGCCTTGCGGGCATAGATACGGCGATGAACGGTCTGGAAAACGAACCTCCCCAGGTCTTCCGCTGTTTCCCAGACCGACATGTTCACGTTCATGGTCGGGTCGCCTGGCCAGTGCAGGGACATTGCGCTCTCTCCGGTTTCATCTTTGAGGCGCCAGACAAAACCGGGCATACGCTCGGCCATCTGGTTTACGCGCGCGAGATTGTCGTAGAAGTCGGCCATGCGCGGGTCATCTTTTCCGCCCAGCACGCGTCCAATGTTGACCTGTGCCAGATGCACTCGTTCCCCCGTCGTGCGTCCTCGGGTTGCACCCTAAGCCCTCGCCCGCGACGGAGCTAGTCCTCAGTCGCTGCGAGGTAATGGCAGATCAGCTGTAAGTCCGCTTTGCGCCAAACCGGTCACTGGGTGCCAGAGTCCCGGTCTGCCAGCTCGCTCCGTCGCATTTGACAATCGGCACTGTCTCGAGTGAACCAGGCGGCAACATGCGCGCATTCACTCCCATACGCTCATAGGCCTTGTCCACCGGCGTCCAGAACATCACGCAGCCGCAGTTCTTGCAGCGGTGGATTTCGAGCATTCGATCCCCGCGCATATAAATGTGCGTCGGGCCCGTCATCGTCACCACCCGCGGCGAATAATAGGCCCATAGCCCGCCCGTGCGTCGGCAGATACCGCAATTGCAATCCGTAACCTCGCTCAACGTTCCATTCACCGTGTAGCGCACCGCACCGCAATCGCAGGAGCCTTCCAGCATCGCCGCCTCCATCATCAAGCACTATTATATTTGAGCACGCCGCGTTCCCCATGGCGATCCTATAGGCTCTGTGAGGGGCGGAAGCCGGAACAGCCAGGGCTGTCGCTATGTCCGCTTCGCGCCACAAGCGGTCTTTTCATCACCGCTATGTTACCGGCCTAATCATCTCGTACTTGGCTGCACAGTTATTCCATAGATTATCTTTAAACTCAGAGAGCGGATTATCCGACGCGTACTCACCAGGATTGAGCATCAGCATTCCTACAGCGTGGCCTGAGCTCGATTCTATTTTGCGCAATAAAAGCTGATAAGTGTCGTTGTCTCTTCCAATCACTCCCACATAAACGGTGGCAGACTTTCCTTTGTAGAGGTACCGGTACTTTATAAATCTAACCTTTTTGTAGTAAGGTGGAGCCGTAGGACCCAACGGAATTTTCTCGGGGAAATTTGCGGTCGCCTGCCTGAAGTTTGGCGAAGTACGCATCACAGAGATAATACAGGAAAGCTCTTCGTTCGGAACCGCTGCGGACGCTGCTGTCGGTAAAGCAACTGCGGCAAACAGAGCGAAGAAGCAAAAGTCGAATAGTCTCATTCGTCTCCCCATTCACCAAATGGTGACGCTAATTTGTGTCTTGAGCAACCACGGCGAATGTCAGCTTCGGGTCAAAAGCGGTCGTCCGCGTGAGCCTTTAGTCGGGTGAAAAGCGGTCTCCTGATCAATGTCGCTTTGTCCAAAGCGGACATTCCGACCACCTGCCTGTCGCCCTCCTATGTGTCCGGAATGGACCCCGAGAAAATGGCGACCCCGGCAGGATTCGAACCTGCGACCACCGGCTTAGAAGGCAGGTGCTCTATCCAGCTGAGCTACGGAGTCTTGGGCGGCAGATTAAAGCCCCAACCCAAACTTGTCATGGCCCACCATCCCGGTCCGCGCGAAACGCGGCCGGAGTGTAAATTCCGTGTGGGCCATCTAGGTGAAGCCCGCTCCCTTGTCGAAATCTGGCGCGGCGTCACCTGGGTGGCCCGCTTTCGCGGGCCATGACAATTGGTGCTTAAAACAATTGGTGCTTAAAATAATTGGCGGCTAAAATCTGTAACTCAACTGCATGCCCACCATGCGCGGGGCCAGCGGAATACATTGCAGTAGGCCCGAGGTATTGGGCGTGCCGAAGGTGCCGTTGGGCGCCGAGTTCAAGACGCCGGTAAACTCCGGCAGGCAGGCCTGCGTGCCCGCGACATTGTTGGCATAGAAGGCAAGGTCCAGCCGGTCCTTCAAGAAATCCTTGAACTCCAGCCTGAGATTGAGCAGGCCATAAGCGAAAGTGCGCTGCGCCGGATTGTAGTTGCGCAAATCGGCCATGGTGCGGCTCTGCCAATAATAATGCGCCGTGAAGCTGGCATCGCCCAGGGGCAGGCCGAAAGCATCATGCCCCAGATTGAAAGTCACGGTCTCGTTGGTCTGCCAGGCCGGCACCGGAATCGGCGTGCCCGAGAGGTTGCTGTTGGCCGGCTGCAGATAGCCGGCCGGCACCAGGAAGGTGAAATCGGTAAAGCGCGGATCAATATAGCTGCCGGAAAAACCCAAAGTCAGCCAGTCGGTGGGCAGCGCCTGCACGTCCCACTCCATGCCATAAATCCGCGCCGTCTTGGCGTTGAGGGTGATGCTTTCGCTGGAGGTGCCGATACACTGGCCGGCGTTGAAGGCCGCCTGGGTACAGGCGCCGCCCCCCGGCACGCTGGCCTGGGAAACATTGATGGCCGATTGCTGGGTCTGAATATTGTGATAGCGGGTGTTATAGGCCGCCAGATTGAGCCGCACCGGCATCTGCGCTACCGCGAAATCGGACTTCACGCCGATTTCATAGTCCAGCACCTCTTCCGGCAGCACCGTCAGCGCCGCAATGTTGGTGGCCTGGGTGTTGATGGCGCCCGAGCGATAGCCGGAGCGCATGGTGGCGTAGACCATGGTGCCCGGCAACAGGTCGTGATCCAGCGCCAGCGTCCAGGTCGGCTTGTGATAGGAACGGCGCACGTTCGCGGCGCATTGCGACAGCGGCAGGGCCACGGCGCTGGCGTCCGTCAGGGTGCAATAGTCCGTCTGGCCGGCATAGGAAATGCCTTCATAGGTGACGGCGGCAGAATTGAAGACGCCGTTTTTCTGGGCATTGGCCAGCGCCTGGGTAGAAGGGGTGCGGATATTCTGGGTGGCGATGGCGGCAAAGCGCTCGTCATAGGTATAGCGCACGCCGGCGGTGAGGCGGGTGTCGGGCGTCACCGTCCACACCGCCTGGGCATAGGCGGCATAGGAGCGGTTCTGCTCGCTGTTGTTGCGGGAGTCGGTGATGGTGAGCTGGCGCCCGGCCACCGCCTGGGGCGCGCCGCCGGCGGCGGGCAGGAAAAGATAAAGCAGACCGCCGTCATTGGGGCTGCGTTCGGTGAAATAAAACAGGCCGCCGGTCCATTTCACCTGGTCTGCAAAGGCGCTGCCATTGACGGTAAGTTCGCTTTGCCAGGATTCATAATCGGGAATGTTGAACTTGTAGGTGTTCATTTCAAAAGGCTGGCCGCGGCTGACCGCCTGGCCGGTGTTGTTCCAGGTGCGATAGGCCGTCATCCAGCGGATATCGAGGTCGTCCAGATGCTCGTCGGCCGTCACCGAATAGGTCTGGTAATGGCCGACATCCAGATTGCTCAGCGCCTGCTCGGTGCTCCAGAAGCCGTAAGCCTGCTCGCGGGCCAGCGAATTCAGCAAGGCATTATAGGCCGCGGGGGCGGTGTTGACGGCGCCGACGCCGGTGGCATTGGCCGTCAGATAATAGGAACCGACCTGGTGACCCAGCAAATCGGTGAAAGCGATAGTGGGATTGCCAGGATTGGTGGTGCTGGGACAAGTCGCCGGAATGTTGCAGATCGAGGTGCGGCCCTGTGACAGCACCGTGCCCACGAAATAACCCAGATCGTGATAGGTCGAGCCGGTGTCATGCTCGGTGGCGAGGTCGGCCCGCAGCACCAGCTTGAAATCATCGCTAGGCTGCCATTTCAGCGACAGCAGCGCCGCCAGCTTGTCGCTGCCCATGGCCGCCTGGCTGTTGCTGGCGCCGCTGACCGGGTCCAGGAAATGGTTGGAGATATAGCCCTTCTGGTTGTCGGCATTCACCGCCGCCCGGACCGAGATGGTATCGGTGAGCGGGATATTGACGATGCCCTGGATGCCGGCGCGGCCATAATCGCCCAGCGTGCCCCGCACCCAGGCGTCATAATCGGCCGTCGGCTCCTTGCTTTGATAGAGCACGGCGCCGCCGGTGGTGTTGCGGCCCACCAGCGTGCCTTGCGGTCCCTTCAGCACCTGGACATTTTCCAGATCGAACAGCGAACCGGTGAGGCCAATGGCGCGGGCGTAATAGACGCCGTCCTTATAAACGGCGGTGGCGGTATCGAAAGACAGGCCGGAATTGCCGCCGCCCGAGGGAGCATCGAAGTTGCGCTGGCCGCGCAAGGTGATGTTCAGCGTGTCCTGGCGGAAGCTGGAGGGCGCGATATAGAGCGAAGGCGAGGAATAGCGCAGGTCTTCGACAGTTTTGACATTCAGGCGGTCAAGATCGTCCTGACTGTAGGCGCTGAGCGAAATCGGGATGGTCTGCGGGTCTTCCACCCGCTTGCGGGCCTCGACCAGGATGGTCTCGAAGTTGCCGGCTTGCTGTGCCGTCGCTTCGCCGGCCAGCAGCAGAATCATGGGCAGCGCGGAAGCGCCCAGCCAAAGGGCTCGCAAACGGCCTGTCATCACACAACTCCCCGGGCCAGCACGGCTTGGCGGGTTTCGCGTGCCGTGCGTGAAATATCAGGCGTTTAACCGATTTCAGGGAACTTGGACAATAGCAGGCGCCGCCGCCGACCATGACTTTCGATTAACCCCTCTCAATGAGACCAGGGAACCTTGCGGTCAAAGCGGAAATTATCCGCATAGGCCTTGGGCTTGGGGCTGGGAAGGTGCGGCTCGAAGACTTGGTAGGGGATATTGTGGCTGGTGGCGTAGGCCACCGCTTCCTCGGCGGTGTCGAATTCCAGGCAGATTTGCTGGTTCATGTCGGAGGAGGAGGTCCAGCCCATCAGCGGGTCAATGCCGCGGGGGCTTTCCGGTTCGTACTCCAGCACCCACAGCTTGGTGCGGGCCCTGCCCGACTGCATCGCGTTTTTTGCCGGTTTGTAGATGCGGGCGCGCATGTGAGACCTCTTTAAACCTGGCCGGCGTTTCCTATCTGCCGCGCCCACCAACCGAAGCTGCGCGAAGCGGCGCAGAGAGAACCGTGCCACTCTCCTGCCGCGCCCGCCAACCGAAGCTGCGCGGGGCGGGCACAGTCCTCCTTCGCCAAGGCTTCGGAGGACGACCAACCCTCGCTGCTGCGCAGCGCAGGTTGGTCGGAGCGGCGTGATTCGAACACGCGACCCTCTGCTCCCAAAGCAGATGCGCTACCAGGCTGCGCTACGCTCCGGTCACGCCCCGATTACACGCTGGCTGCCAACCGGGCAAGCCTGATGGAGGGCCGCTCGCCCAAGCTCGCGGCGTTCGGCGCTCAAATCGGTCCACCGGACCGATTTGTCCGGCCGTGCCGGCCGCGCCTCACTCAATGAAATGCCCCGTAAAAAGCATCGGCCAGTCCTTGCCGGTGACGGTGAAAACACCGGTTTTGGGATCGTGCGCGATGCCGTTGAGGACAAAGTTGCCTTCGGCATCAATGACGCCGCGGTCGGCTTCGCTGAAACGGGCATGCAGGGCCGAAAGGTCGGCGGCCGCCAGGACGCAGCCGCTGGCAGCATCAATCTTCAGCACCCTCCAGGTTTCGAAGATATTGGCGAAGACGGCGCCGTCAACATATTCCAATTCGTTGATCTGGCGGATGGGCTGCGTGCCTTCCCGCACCACCACCGAGCCGATGGTGGAAAAATCGGATGGACG
>JAFAVT010000331.1 GCA_019242275.1 Alphaproteobacteria bacterium | reverse complement strand
CGGCAAGCATCTGCTGGGAATGACGGCGCTCGGCCAGGGCCGCCACGGAAGCGCGCAAGGCTGCCACGCCCAGCGCCACATCGCGTCGAATCTGCTCCTTGAGTTCAGCCAAGTTCAGGCTGGCGTCAGCCATGCGCGCGGCGGCGGCGCTCTCACCGCCCTTTTCGGTATTGCCTTCGAAACTGTAGGTGAGATTCACGAAGAAGCCATTCGGGTCCAGAACCAGATTCACCTTGGGATCGCGCTCATGACGTGCCGCTATCAACCTCTCGCTGGCGGCTGCGACATAATCTTCAAGGGCCCGAAGGTCCGGGCGATCACGCAGCGCACTCTCGACCAGAGGTGGTTCCCGCAAAGTGGCGATCGAACTTTCGTCCATGTCCGGAAAAGCGCGCGCCAGGGTGGGCAACGGTATTTCATCGTCGCGCTGCAGCAGCGCCGTTAGCGATGCCCTTGCCTCCGCGCCCTCGCGGCGTATCGCATCAAGCTGCTTTTGCCGGTTGGCGCGTGCTATAACTGCCTGCTCCAGCGCCAACGGCGTGATCTGACCCGCCGCCATCAACTTTCGCTGCGCATCTAGGAAGGATAGCGAGTTTGCCAGCTCCGTCATCAGCAGATTCTCTTCCTCTGCTGCCGCCAGGGCGCGCCAGTAACTCTGTGCAGCCTCCATCGCCGCCTGTTGCTGAGCGGCGGTACGTTCCAGCTGGGCCGCGCCAACTTCCTGGACACTGGCGCGCTCATTGGCAGCAGCCATATTGGTGCCGTCGAGGCCATGGAGGAGCGGAATCTGAATGTTCATGTTGGGTACCGGGCGGGTGAGGCCAAAGGTCTGGGCGGCGGAAGCACTGCTGCCAGGATAAAAAGTGATGCCGGGTTGGATCTGGATGCCGTTGCGAAACAGCTTGCTGGCACCGGCGCTGACTTGAGCGCTCCAGCTGTCCTGCAAATCATTGGTAAGAACCTGTGTGCCGCCTACGCTTTGTACTCTGGGATAATAAAGCCGCGACCAACCGGCGCGGGCGTTGGCGTGCCAGTCAAAGGCACCCGCTGCCTGCTGCGCTACGCCTTGTGCGGAAGCTATCTTGAGATCGGCGCGCGCAACCTTGGCGCCATGATCCAGCGCAGCCGCGATCACGGCCTGCAGCGGCACTTCTTGGGCAGTAGCTGGCGTCCAGGACAATGCTGCAAGCGCAAAGGGAAGGAGCCGGTTCATGCCGCATTCACCAGCCGGCCATCCCGTAGGTAGAGGACCCGGTCCGCCATGGGAAAAATGCGGTCGTCATGCGTGACGATCAGGGCACTGGCACCATTGGTCGTTAGGTGCTGCCTGATCAGGCTGATAACCAGCATGGAAGCGTCGTGGTCGAGAGCGGCGGTAGGCTCATCGCCCAAGATCAATTGCGGTGTATTCATTAGGGCGCGAGCAACGGCAATGCGCTGCTTCTGTCCCGTGGAGAGTTGGCCAGGCATGGAATGCAGATAGGAGCCCATACCAAGAGCCTCCAGCAAGGCGGTGGCCCGTGAAAGAGCCTCTTGTCGGGAAGGCGGAGATGGGCTGAGACCGCTGGTCAACCAAAGGGTGCGAAAGGCACTGAGGGCACTGAAGAGGTTGTGGTCCTGAAATATAAAACCGATCTGGCGGCGCACCTGCTCCTGAGCAATCGCTCCTCGCCCGGCCAGATTGAATCCCAGGACATTGATCTGACCCTGCTGCAGGCTTCGGATGGCGCCAATCAGCGTGAGGAGCGTCGTCTTGCCGGCGCCGGAATGGCCAGTAAGCACGGCGAACTCTCCCCGCCGCAGCGTCAGGTCCACTTCATCAAGCACAGTCTTGCGAGCCGCCCCCTCGCCATAAGCATAGGAAACACCCCGCACCGTTACCGCGACGCTCGTCATAGTCTGTGTACAGGGGTGCGGCATGCTAATAGACGTCCGCGGCCGCGAAGCCAGAAAGATGGCGCAGGGCAAAAATCCCACCCAAATGGCCCATCATTGCCGCCGGTATCGCAACAGCAAGCGCCGAGCGCCAGTCCAAGACCATGGCAAGGCCCGTTGTCGCAGCCAGGAAGCGATAGGTGGCGAACGCTGCGGCAAAACCTGCCAGAAACCCCATTGCCGTCAGCAAATAGGTCTGCTCCAGGATCAGGCGGCGGAAAAATCGCGCCCCGAAGCCCATGGCGCGAAGCGTGGAAAGCTCCCGTCGCAAATCCATGACTTCGTTGAACAGGATCTGATAGCAGACGATCCCGCCGATCAGGGCACCTGCCGCAACGCCAACGCCAAATATGATACCAATAGGGGCAGCACGAAAGGTAAAAAAGACTTCCCGCCACCAAAGCTCTTTGACCGTTATTACTGAGACATCGTCTGGCAGTGCCGCGCGCAGATGCGTGCGAATCTTGGCAAGGTCGCCCTTGGGAACAACGCGCAACACGCCCATGACCGGCCAGGCGTCGGGCTCGCGCGCACGCCAGGCTCCGTCACTCATGACCACGCTGCCATCCATCACGATATCGGGTCCGACGCGCGCGGTTCCGGCAATCTCGAACGGGCGGCCATCCAGTTCAATTCGGTGTCCAATCCCGACCGGTCCATAGATATTGCGAGAGAGCTTGTCGAAGAGCACGGCGTCAGGTCGCGCAAGTACCCTGCGCACCACTGCGGGATCGGCGAACTTGAGCGGCGGCGCCTCCGGGGAAATTCCGAAGGCGACAATGCGGTGGACGGCAAGGTCGGGCGGATTGCGAAGCAGCATGCCGCTTTGGAATACTGGAGCGGCATAGGCGATGCCCGGCACCGCGGCGGCTTGGGAGATGCGTACCGGAGCGATGCGCGTCCACTCATGCAGAGAATCGCGTGCGGAATTCATCAAGACCAGATCGCCATCAATCAGGGAAGCCAGACCGGCCTGCGAGCGCAAAATCGCGCTCATAAGTCCCCATTCGACGAACATGACCAACACGGCCATGGCGATACCGCTGGCAGCTGCTATGAAGCGTGCGGGGCGGAAAGCGATAAAGCGCAGACCTAGACCTGCCTCCGGGGCGCCGAGCAAGTAGCGCAGCCTAGCGAGCAATAGCAACATCCACTTGCATGCCGACCAGACGCGAGGCTGGGTCGGCGCGGTCGAGGCGAATTCGCACTTCACCCAAGCGGGACTGGGTATCCACCAAGCGCCCGATTTCCTCAATGTGACCGTGCAGTGGTTGCGGCAAAGGCCGGGCGGTGACAGTCGCGGTCATTCCCGGTTTCAGGCGCAGCAAGTCTCCCTCATAGATCTGGCAGATTACATACATTGCTGAAAGGTTTCCAAGTTGCACTGCAGGATCATTGCCGAGCCGCTCGCCGACATGCCGGTTGATTTTGAGAATCGTGCCATCCACCGGTGCTCGCAATTCGGTCCCCTGCACCGCCGCCTCAAGCTGGCGCCGCGCGACGCCAAGATTACTCTGGTTTTGCGTTTTAATCGCCTTAAGGCGCGCCTGTTCAGCCACCAGCGCCGTGGCAGCGTCGCCGGCAGCGACTGTTAAGGCGTCAAGCTCTTTCTTCGAGGTGATGCTGGTACCTAAGGCCTGGTAGGTGGCAAGCTGTTTCTTGGCCTGATCGTAGCGCGATTGAGCAAGCGTAACGTCCGCGGTCTGGGCCGCCAGCTGCTGCTCTGCCAGTTCCTGCACCACCGCCAATTGCTTTCGGACCTGTGCCGGATCGGTATCGGGCGTTCCGGCTCGGGTACGCATCAGAAGCGTGCCGGCCTTTACCTGTTGGCTGGTGTGGACCAGGATCTCGGCGGCAAGGGAACCTGGCGCTCCCATTACCCCGACAATGCCCCCTTCGGGTACGATTTGACCGATCGCGCCCGTGGTCTGGGAGGCTGCTTCCGATTGGCTGGTCAACGTTGCAGCCGATACCAGGACGAGAAGCCCGCACGACCAAAAAAGCGCCGCGCGGCGGCTGCCGTTTCCAGAAAAAACGCAAGATGGTTGCAAGACGTGTCTCCGACGGGCCGACCTTAGCTTGCGGCCAAAGGGATTGGAATATCGCCTTCAGGCCGCGGCCGCCGCACTATCGGCATGGACCGAAGTCCTTGCAGGTCGCGGGCGCGATCACGAATGTCAAATGCGGCAAACCCGTCCGCCAGCGATAGATGGTGCGGCGACCAGTCCGCGATCATGCCCCTCAGGGGGTGCGGCCCGTCATAAAGCCTCTCGCGGTAATCGGTCGGTGTCAGCATCTCGATGCGCATCAACTGCATGCCCTCGCCATAATATCGCCGGCTGCGTTGGGCAGCCCGCAGTAACAGCCCCTGATGTTCGATTACCGGACCAGCATTGCGACCGGAGGTAAACGGGACCCTTTGATAGAGCCGCGTTTGATTGACCGGGTGCGCCTGCCAACGGCCGTGAAGAGGATCATCGGCAAAGAAAATTTCGAGATGCCGTCCCTCCCTGGAACGAATTGCCGAAATCAACCACCAGCGGCCATCTTTCAAAAAGATAATGCTGTCGGCGGCATCAATGCCTTGAAGAACGACCCGCTCCAGACGCCAGCGAGTGGGAAATTCCTCGCATACATGGATCTCGACAGTACAGTCGGTGGAGGTCTCCGGCACCAGAAAGAGCTTGCCTTGATGACGAAAAACAAAGGGAAAGGAGGCGTGAGCGCGGCTGGGAAGAATTGATTGCAGCGGTCCGGGCCGCATCGGATCATCCAATGCGATGGCGCAAAGCTCACCCTTGTTGGTCCGATAATCAAGATACTCGACTAGGAGAGCGCGTCTTCCTTCGTGCTGGACGAGAAAGGGATCGGCGAGGTACCCCCAGCAAGGAGACCTCAACCGCCAAACCCTGCTCTCTCTGTCTCGCAGCAAGACGGAAAAGTGCTCCCTCGTGGATCGCAGCAGCCCATGGATTCTGGCATCGCAAAGCGAAGCAGTTGCGCTTACAAAAGATGCAAGCCCGAAGCGTGGTGAAGGTGCCATCTCAGAATAGCCGTGCAGGCTCAGCGCACGCGATGCGCCCGGCCACTGAGATGCCGCACAGCAAACACATAAGAAGCACGATAAGTAGTACCTCGATCAGGATATGGGGACCGACTGTCGTTGGCACCTGGGTGACCGCGTTTAGCCCCGCCAGAATGGCTGCTCCCATCAATGCGGCCGGGAGGAATGCCGCCAACCCAAGCAGCAGGGTTTCGCAAAACCCCACACCCAGTACGAAGGTCGGGCTGAAGCCTAGGGCCGCCAGTGTGGCGAATTCATTGAGTCGCCGGCTGATTTCAGAGGACAGGACCTGCCACAACACGACAGCGCCGGCGAGAAATGCGACGGTCAATCCAACTTCGACCATGATCCCCAAGGGCTTGGTTGAGAGGAAGAACCCCTCCTCACCCTCAAGCAACTCGCGCCGGGTCAGAACGCGTACGTCTGCCGGCAGGGCTTGCGTCAAACGCCTTTTTACGGTCTCAGGATTTGCTCCTTGCGACAGCACGACCAAGCCGAAGGTCGCTTCGCGACTGCTGCCGCCGGCCAGTTGGGGCAAGTTGACATTGCGGAGCAGCGCCGCACCGTCCGCATAGAAGAACATGCCGAGCGAAAATTGCCCAACAACGGTCACGCGGTGATCGTTCAACTCTGCCATGATGCCCGGCGTCAGAGGATCGAGGCCGGAATTGGAATAGCGGTCTACA
>JAFAVT010000138.1 GCA_019242275.1 Alphaproteobacteria bacterium | reverse complement strand
GCTGGTTCCGATCCGGGATCGAAGCCTGGCCTCAGCGTTACGAACCCTATTATTTCGAAGGCGTGTTGCTGGCCAACGAGAACCGCCATGACGAGGCGGTGATCCGCTTCCGCAAGGCACTGGAATTCCCCCCGCCGAATGTGGATGTGACGCGGGCCCTGATTGGCTCCCTGCGGCGGGCCGGACGGTTGGACGAAGCCGAGGCATTTGCCCTGGCCTGGGCGGAAACCTTTCCCGGAGACGCTGACGCACCTGCCGCGCTGGCGCATATTCTGATGGAGGCCGGGCGCCTTGAAGAGGCATTGGCCGCTGCCCAAAAGGCATGGGCCATGGCGCCCGGCAGCGACGCGCGCATCCTGGAAGCCCGAATCCTGTTGCTGCTTGGCAAGGTGGAAGAGGCACTGGCTACGCTTAATGCCGCCCGCGCCGCCGATCCTGACAATGCGGGCATCTATCTGCATCTGGGAACGGCCTTGAAAGTCGCCGGTCGCTTCGATGAGGCGCGCACGGCCCTTGGCCGCGCCATCCAGATCAATCCTAAGGATGTCGAGGCTTATGCCGCGCTGGCTGAAATAACCCGGATTACAGCGACGGACCCGTTGTTGGCCGCGATGGACCGCCTGGCCGGCGAATGGCAGCAGAAATCCGGCAAGGTGCCTGCAAAACTGCACTTCGCCCTGGGCAAATCGCTGGACGATGCGGAGGAATTTGATAAGGCTTTCCATCATTTTGCCGCCGGCAACGCTGCGCTGGCCAAATCACTGCCGTATAACGAGGCAGCCACCCTCGCGGTGATGGAGAGGTTGAAAGCCTTGTTTTCGGCCGAAACGGTCGCACGCCTGGCCGAGACCGGCTCGCAGTCGGAATTGCCCATTTTCATTGTCGGCCTGCCCCGCTCCGGTACAACACTGGTGGAGCAGATTCTCTCCAGCCATCCGCAAGTGGCTGCCGCCGGCGAAGTGCGCTACCTCCCTCAGGCCGCGGAAAAGGCTCTCGATCTTTCAAACGGGATGGTGGCGCTGAACCTGAACGCCGAAGCTGCCATAGAAATCGCAGCGAATTACCTCTCCCGACTGGAAACGAAGGCCAGCGGCAGGCCGCGCGTTACCGACAAGCTGCCGGCCAATGCCTTGCTGGCCGGTCTGATCCATGCCGCCCTGCCCCGCGCCCGGATTATCCATTGCCGCCGCGACCTGATGGATGTAGGGCTTTCCTGCTTTGCCGCCCCCTTCGGAGAGCGCATGCCTTTCAGCCGGGACCTCGGCGCGCTGGGCCGCTATATTCGGGCCCACGAAGCGCTGATGGAACATTGGCGGGCCATCTTGCCGCCGGAAACTTTTATTGAAGTAGAGTACGAGGCCGTCGTAAGCGATCTGGAAAAGCAAGCCCGCCGCTTAGTGGCAGCTTGCGGTCTGGATTGGGATGAGCGCTGCCTTGCTTTCCATCAGAACGCGCGGCCGGTAAACACCGCCAGTGTGGCGCAAGTGCGCACCCCGCTGCATGATCGCAGTGTCGGCCGCTGGCGGCGCTATGAAAAGCATCTGCGGCCGCTGCGCCAGGCGCTGGGAATCCTGTAATGCAGATTCCGCTGGCGCCGGAGACCATGACGCGGCTGCGGCAGGCTGAGCAGTTGTTGCGTACCGGCCAGTTTAATGCGGCTGCCGGGATCGCCCGCGAAGTTCTGGCGCGAAGTCCGGGCACTGCTCCGGCGCTGCAATTGCTTGGCATGGCATTGGCGCAGGCCGGAGATCTGGAGGGTGCCGAAGATGCCATGCACCGCTATCTAGAGCGCAACCCCAAAGCAGCAGGCGCTCATAGCATCTTGGGCAATATCGCGATGCTGAAAAAGGATCCCGCCGCGGCAGAGACATCCTATCGCCAGGCGCTGCGGGTAATGCCCAACCATGCGGAAACGCACTTTAACCTGGCCTTGGCGCTGAAAGCACAGGAAAAGTTGATCGAGGCCGGAGCAGCGCTGAACAAAGCAATCGCGCTCAAGCCGGACTATGTGGAAGCCATTACCCAATCCGGCACGGTGCTGATGGCGCTGAACAACCGGGCGGCAGCGGTCGAGGCTTTCCAGCGTTCCTTAAGCCTGCGCGACAACCAATTTGAGGCGCATTATAATCTTGGCCTGGCGCTTTATCGCCTGGACCGGCTGGAGGACGCCAAGCTTTCCTTCGCGCGGGCCGCTTCCCTGAATGACCGCAGTGCCGAGGCTTTCCTGGCCCTAGGCCGGACCTTGAACGAACTGGGCCGGCGGACGCTTGCCACGTCGGCATTGGCGCGGGCCGCCGCTCTCGCACCTGACAATGCGGAAGCCCATGGCCTTCTCGCTTCGGTTTTTCTGGCTGACGGCTGGACCAAGGCTGCCATGGATGAAATCGGCAAGGCCATCGCGCTGGCACCCAATAATGAGCATTATCATATGGTCCATGGCCGCATCCTGGGTGAGCTTAACCGGCTGGAAGAGGCAGAGGCTGCCAATCGCCGCGCGGTGGACATCGCACCGGAGTCAATGGAGGCATTGGGGGCCCTGGGCCGTTCCTATCTGACAGTGGGGAGAATGGAAGATGCCAAGGCCGTTTTCCAGAAGGCGCTGGCGCTTCACATTGATGACATTCACCCCCATCTCGACATGGCACGGGTGGAAAAGTTTAAACCCGGCGATCCGCGATTAGGCCCGTTGGAGTCTTTCCTTGCCCAGGAAGAGTGGCTCACCACGCGTGACCGGGCGGCCCTGAATTATACCCTGGGTCGTGCCTATGACGAGATGGGCGATTTTGACCGTGCCTTTGCGCATTTCGAGAAGGCCAACGCGGCCCAACGTGAACACCAACCCGATACCGAAGCAGCAGATGTCGCCTGGTTTGAGAGCGCCAAGCGCATCTTTACCCCGGAATTTTTTATCGCCCGTGCCGGCAGCGGCTCCCAAAGCAGGGTCCCGATATTCGTGTTGGGGATGCCACGTTCCGGCACCACCCTGACCGAACAGATCATCTCCAGCCACCCGATGGTGCGGGGGGCCGGCGAAGTCCAGGACCTGGAAATAGCCACCAGGATCGTGCGTCACCGCCACCAGCTCAAAACTGAAATGCCGGAGGTGACCGCTGAATTCTCCGCGGACCAATTGCGGGAACTGGGTGACACCTATGTCGCGCGGCTTCAGGACAGGGCGCCAGGCAGCGAGCGCATCACCGACAAGCTCTTGGGCAATTACAACCGCATCGGTCTGATTCAGGTGGCGCTGCCGAACGCCGTTATCATCCATTGCCGGCGCAATCCGGTGGACAATTGTGTCTCCATCTATACCAACCATTTTGTCGAAAGTCTGGAGCACGCCAACGATCTTGCCCGGCTAGGCCGCTATTATCGGCGCTATCACGCCTTGATGGCGCACTGGCGCAGTGTCCTGCCGGGACGTTTTCTTGATGTCCAGTACGAAGACACGGTGCGAGACACCGAAGCCATAGCCCGGCAAGTGATTGCCTGGTGCGGATTGGAATGGGACCCGCGCTGTCTCGATTTCCAGAAGAATGCCAGGCGTGTCGCCACCCTGTCCATTACCCAGGTGCGCCAGCCTGTTTATACCTCCTCGGTGGAACGCTGGCGCAATTATGAAAAGCATTTGGGGCCGCTGCTGGATGCGCTAGGCGATCTCGCGCCGGCAACTTGATGAGCCTTGCGCCTGACATTGCCACTGCCCTTATGGAGGCCGACCGGCTCTGGCGCGCAGGACGGCACGATGATGCCGAAAAGGCCTGCCGCGCTATCCTGACCGCCCACCCCAACACGGCGCCGGCCCTGCACCTGCTCGCGCATCTTATGCGGCTGAAGGGCGTCGCGGCTGAAGCTGAGAACCTGGCCCGAGAAGCTTTGGCTTTGGCGCCCAATGACGCGGCCATTTGCAACACACTGGGCAACCTGCTGTATGACCGCGGCGCAGTGGCGGAGGCCGAAGCCGCCTACAGCAAGGCTACCGCGCTTCAACCTGCCTATGCCGAAGCCCATTATAATCGCGGCCTGATGTTGCGCGAACTTGGCCGGCCGGTGGAAGCCATGGCTGCGCAACAGCGCGCAGCAGCGCTGCGGCCTTATCCGCAAGCCCTTGTCCAGATCGGAACATTGCTGGCGTCGGAAGGCCGGCACGAGCAATCGCTGGCGCGTCTGGATGAGGCGCTCCGTGTCCAACCCGACTATTTCGATGCGCTCTATTACAAGGGCGTCAGTTTGACCGCGCTGCAGCAGTACCATGAGGCAGAAACCGTATTCCGTGCCGCTTTGGCGCAAAAGCCGAAAAGCCCGGAAGCCCTGCATGGATTGGGCGCCGTACTCAACTATCTCAACCGTGAAAATGAAGCACTGGCGGCCTTCGAACAGGTTCTTGCCATCACCCCGACGCACGCACCGGCGCATCATGATTACAATGCCCTTGCCCACACCATGGGACGCGCAGACCTTGCTTTCAAATCTTTTTCCTATGCGCGCCAGCGCGCCGGCGATGTCCCGGCCCTCCTTTTGGCGGAAGCGGAACAGCGGCTGCGGCTGGATGAAATTGGTGCCGCGGAAGCGTTGCTGCGCCGCGGACGAGCGCTGGCGCCCCAGGATACAGCCATCATGAACGCCCTGGGACGCGCGCTGACCGGCCAGGGGCGCTTTGATGAGGCAGCCGCCATTTTTGATACCGCTGCCACACAGGAGCCGTCCAATGCCGCGCATCGCCGTGAACAGGCCGTGGCGCTGCTGCACGGCCGCAAAGCTGCCGCCGCAGCGACATTGCTGGAGAAGGTGGTGCAAGAAGCACCGAATGACCAGATGGCACTGGCCTTGCTGACGCTGGCTTGGCGGGAGGTCGGTGATCCCCGCCATGCTGCCCTGACCGCAATGGAAGATTATGTGCGAATATA
This sequence comes from Alphaproteobacteria bacterium, assembly GCA_019242275.1. Classification (GTDB taxonomy): domain Bacteria; phylum Pseudomonadota; class Alphaproteobacteria; order Micropepsales; family Micropepsaceae; genus Rhizomicrobium. The sequence continues at coordinate 3,214 of JAFAVT010000138.1, read as the reverse complement.
TGACCTGCCGCCGCCGCCCGGCTTTGCCGACAGCCAGAGTTTCAACCGACAACTGGCAGAGGTGTTATCGCGCCTGCACACACGCAAAGTCGAGCCGCACGACCAGACCCTGCGCGGCGGTACCCAGACCATGGGAAAATTGTTTGGTTGCGGCATCAAGGAAGTCGAAGCCTTGCGTGAGAAAATCGGGGAAGCGATAGCCGATTACATTGCCCGCATGCCCGACGCGCCGGAGCACCCATTGTTCGGCCGCAAGACGGACAACTTCGCTTATTTCGGCTCCTGGTCGTGCCGACTTACCTCCAGCGGCTTCCACACCAATCATGTCCATCCGCAGGGCTGGCTCAGTTCGGCCTATTATGTTGCCCTGCCCGATGCCGTTGCCGGCGCAGACCAACAGGGCTGGATCAAATTCGGCGAATCCAACCTCCGCCTGGGCGAGCAGGATAAGCCCTTGGGCGCGCTCAAGCCGGTGATAGGCAGGCTGGTGCTGTTCCCCTCCTACATGTGGCACGGCACGGTGCCGTTCCGCTCCGATGCAGCCCGGCTAACCGTGGCGTTCGATGTGGTGCCGGTCTAGAGCTTGGGATAACCGAAGGTTTCGAACTCGTCGGCGAACAGCATATTGATGCGCTCTATCTGATCGGGCCGTAATATAGCCCGGGGATCAAGGCTATCCGACAGCAGCCCTTTTTTGGCATGCGGCAGGCTTGGCACCTCGCCCAAACTCAGGCTCTGGACAAAGGCTGCAAAATCTTCCGCCAGTGTCGCATAACGAAAGGGCTGGGCCACCATTTGGCCAGAGCCGTCGCGATAGCGATCTATGTTGCGCGTGTCGCGGATACCGCCTGAAGCGAAGCCACGATCCACCGCCGCCTCAAGAGCCTTTGGATCAGCCTGCATGGCGCCGCCGCCGCGATAGGCACCATAGGATAACTGCATGTTGGCCCAGGACATCACCTTCGCATAGGGCGAACGTTCGACCGCGATGACGCGGAAGCCCGAAATGTCCCTGCCATAACGCAGCGCCACGGCCGTCAGCGGCATATGGTTGTAATAGCCCTTGGGCTGCGGTACCTGACCGAGCAGTTCCCTCGGCGCGGTCCTGAGGGCGGCAATATAGGCATCTTCTTGCGCAGGATTGCCCGACCAATTGCGGCAGCGGCCACCCTGTCTTAGCCGCTCCAGCTCGTCCACCTGGCTGATCGGCGTGATGATGTCGCCAGGGCCGCAAATCTGCGAAAGAGCCATTTCCGTGCTGGTACCGGCCACCTTCATGCCTTTTATGAAGATGAAACCGTGTTTTTCCGACAAGATCATCAGACCACCAGCGAAGCCGGCATCAAGTCGCACATCAGATGCACCCGCCGCTCGGTGCTGCGGTTCTCCACGGCATGCAGCCTGGTATTGTCGAATTCATAGATGATCCCGGCTTCCAAATAGTGGGAGACCTTGTCAATGAAGAAATGAACATCGGGATTGGTCACGATTGGCACATGGATACGGTGCACGGCGGTTATGCCAATGCCATTGTCTATATGCGGGGCGATCTTGGCGCCCGCCGGCAATTCCGCCAGAGTCATGCGGGCCAGGCGCGCTCCTGAATAATATCGCAACAACTGCGCGGCGCAGGCCTCGACCGCGAAGGTCAGATCAGCGGGCGCATAGCCAAAGCGGTGCACGGTCATAACGCTGCCCAGACGCCATTCTTTATCCAGCCACTCAAACAGTATGGAGCGGGTCAGACGGTGCACCGGATAGGTGGCTTGGCGGAAAGGCTCCTTCTCCCATACCGGATCGGTGGCATCGGGCAGCGCCGCCACGATGGCCCCTATTGGATAGTCGGCAATACGGATCAATGGTTGAGACAGCTTCATTGCGGGCGACAAGAAAAGCCTTACCCTTATACCCGGTGCCGCCCACCACATGCGAGAAAAACCCGCTATTTCCGGTGCTTGCGGGACCAAAACCAGTTGGCGACACCTTCCTGCAGCTATAGCATCTGCTAGCCGCACCCTTTGGAAAATCTGATGCGTATTGCCTGCCCGCTGCTGATTTGCACTCTTTTGATGCCGGCCGCAGCCTTCGCAGATGCCCGGGACGACGTGGTCGCCGGCATGGCCCGGTGCGGTCGCATCGCCGACGACCGGCAATGGCTGGAATGCCTGTATGGTGCGGCACAGCCGATGCGGGCAAAGCTTGGTCTGCCGCCGGCGCCGGAATCGCAGCAGATGCTTTCGCGCACGCAGGGGGCGGCGACGGCTTCTGCAAGCGTAGCGCCCCGGTCTGTGGCTGCGCCCCCGCCGGCGTCCGTTACAGCTTCTGTGGGTCCCGGCGCGGGATTCGGCTTGCCACGTGCGGGCAGCAACGCCAATGAAAGTGGCCGCATCGCCGCTTTCTCGTTCGACCCCTATGGCATTTTCACGGTAACACTGACCAATGGACAGGTTTGGCGACAGAATTCCAGCGATTCCACCAAGGCACGCTGGAGTGTGCCGCCATCCCGCATGGCCTATAATGTGGTGATCTCGGAAGGCATACTTGGCAGTTACGATTTCAAGGTGATCGGAATGCCGGGCACCTATAAGGTGCGGCGGATCAAGTAACTCAGCCGACTTTGAGCGCAGCTTTAAGGCCCTGTTCCACCAGATAGCGGATGGCAATGGGTCGCGACGAAACTGCGGCCTGCGTCCTCAGCCAGGAATCAATTTCTGCCAGGGTCTTGGCGTTAAATCGCGTGGCGATCGTCCGATCTTCCCACGGCGCCGTTTCAGCCTGCTCGTCCGCCTTCAGATAGGTCTTGAGTTGGCCAATGGTCTTCAGACCCAGGCCGGGAATGGCTTTCGCCCGTCGTTCGGTAAGGCGCGCAAGGTCTTCCAGCGAGCACACCCCGCCGCGAACCAGGGCATTGATGGCACGATTATCCAGGCCCAAGGGACGAAATACCGCTTCGGCCTTGCGAAACCTGCTTATTTCCGGCGCGACGGACACCGCAACGTTCCTTCCGAAAACGTAAATTTAAACAATGGCTTATCCAGTTCTTCGCGGGAAGCCCGGAATCGCTTTCGATCTCCAGCGTGCGCGAACAAGCGCCGCTGGTGGAGATGGCGTTCGACCAACCGCCAGCCGAATTCGACCAGTGTTGCTCATTCTTGATCTTTCCGGGCACCAGATGGGCTAGTTTCGTCACATGACTGTCGCCGCACCACCCCTC
>JAFAVT010000099.1 GCA_019242275.1 Alphaproteobacteria bacterium | reverse complement strand
GACTTAGGTATGATGACGTCAGAAAGCGGCTCTCAGCTCTGGGGACCGAGGTTCGCCAGATATTTCTCCAGCCAATGGATCGAGTAATCCCCGTCAATGATGTCGGGCTCGCGCACCAGCTTCTGGAACAGGGGAATGGTGGTCTCGATGCCGTCCACCACCAGTTCATTCAGGGCGCGGCGCAGGCGCAGCAGGCATTCGTTGCGGTTCTTGGCGTGGACGACCAGCTTGCCCGCCAGGCTGTCGTAGAAAGGCGGGATGCGGTAGCCGGAATAGATCGCGGAATCGAAGCGCACGCCCAGGCCGCCCGGCGTGTGGAACTGGGTGATGGTGCCGGGCGAGGGGCGGAAGGTGAAGGGATTTTCCGCATTGATACGGCATTCGATGGCATGGCCTTCGAAGACGATGTCCTTCTGGGTGAAGTCCATGGCGGCACCGGCAGCAATGCGGATCTGCTCGCGAACGATGTCAATGCCGGTGATCGCTTCCGAGACCGGATGCTCTACCTGCAGACGGGTATTCATTTCGATGAAATAGAAGCGGCCATCCTCGTAAAGGAATTCGATGGTTCCGGCGCCGAGATAACCCAACTTTTCCAGCGCCCGCGTGACGATGCTGCCAATCTCGTCACGTTCCTGCGCATTTAGGGCCGGGCTGCCGGCTTCCTCCCAGACTTTCTGATGCCGGCGTTGCAGCGAACAATCGCGCTCGCCCAGATGCACCACTTTGCCGTGGCTGTCTGCCAGAATTTGGATTTCGATGTGGCGCGGCTTCTGGAGGTATTTCTCCATATAGACGGTATCGTTGCCGAAGGCAGCCTTGGCTTCGGTACGGGCCTGGGAGAGGGCGAAGGAAAGCTCTTCGGCGCTCTTTGCCACCTTCATGCCGCGGCCGCCGCCGCCGGCAGTGGCCTTGATCAGCACCGGATAGCCGATTTCGCCTGCCAGCTTCGGCGCGTCAGTGTCGGTGACTTCCCCATCCGACCCCGGAACGGTGGGAATGCCAAGCTCCTTCACCGTCTGCTTGGCGGTGATCTTGTCACCCATCATGCGGATATGGTCCGCGGTCGGGCCGATGAAAGTAAGGCCATGCTCTTTGATGATGTCGGCGAATTTGGCGTTTTCGGAGAGAAAGCCGTATCCGGGATGGATGGCTTCGGCGCCGGTGATCTCACAGGCAGCAATGATGGCGGGAATGTTGAGATAAGATTGGGCCGCCGACGGGGGGCCCAGGCAGACGCTTTCGTCCGCCAGGCGTACATGCATGGCTTCGCTGTCGGCGGTGGAATGGACCGCCACGGTGGCGATGCCCATTTCCCGGCAGGCGCGGATCACGCGCAGGGCGATTTCGCCGCGGTTGGCGATGAGGACCTTTTCAAACATCAGCCGATGACGCAGAGGGACTGGCCGAACTCGACCGGCTGCTTGTCGGAGACGCAGATTTCCTTGACCACGCCGCCGGTGGGAGCAGTGATGGGGTTCATGGTCTTCATTGCTTCAACGATGAAGAGGGTGTCGCCGGCCTTGACGGTCTTGCCGATAGAAATGAAAGGCGACTTGCCGGGTTCGGGCGCCAGATAGACCGTGCCCACCATGGGCGAAGGCACGGTGCCAGGCGCCGGGCCGGCGGCAGGCGCATTCGGTGAAGCGGCGGGTGCCGCCGCCACTGGTGCGGCCGGCGCAGCCGCAACGGCATTGACCGCGGCGCGGCTGACGCGGATGCGCGCGCCATTCTGGTCAATCTCGATTTCGGTCAGCCCGGTTTCGTTCAGCAGCCGCGACAGTTCGCGGATGGCATCAGCGTCAATGCCGGGCTTGCCGCCCTTGGGAGGTTCTTTGCTCATGGCTTTTTCGCTTTCAGGATTTCGGCAATGGCGTCAACGGCGCGGACATAGCCTTGCGCGCCAAAGCCCATAATGACGCCGGTGGCCGCCTGGCTGACCCAGGAATGATGGCGGAACTTATCCCGCTTTGTCAGATTTGAAAGATGCACTTCGATGATGGGCATCTTGCAGGCCAGCAGCGCATCCAGGATGGCAATGGAGGTGTGGCCATAGCCGGCGGGATTGATGATGATGGCGCAGCCCTGCTTGCGCGCTTCCTGGATCCAGTCCACCAGATCGCCTTCGCGGTTGGTCTGGCGGAAGATGGTGGCAAGGCCA
>JAFAVT010000096.1 GCA_019242275.1 Alphaproteobacteria bacterium | reverse complement strand
GCAAGGAGGCCAAACACTATGAAGCGTTCCGCAACCCGTCGCCCGAATCCCCCCAAGAACCATGGCGAAAACCCGCCCTGGACGGCAGCGGATTTCGCCAAAGCCAGGCCGATGGCAAAGGCCTTTCCGCAATTTGCCGAGGCGCTGAAGCGCGGCCCTGGCCGACCGAAGCTGGAAAAGCGCAAGCGGGCCATTTCGCTGCGTCTTGATCCTGATGCGGTGGCGGCTTTTCAGGCAACCGGCAAAGGCTGGCAAGTTCGCATCAACGAGATATTGGTGCGGGCGGCCAGGAAGCTGCCGAAAAGCCTTGGCGCCAAGGCGCAATGAGAAAGCCTGCCAGCCCCCCTGACGACCCATCCAGCCGCCATCCTGGTTTCGCGCGTGTGGTCGCCCCGTCCACGCGCAGCCTACGGCTGCGACCCCCCCCCGAACGGCTTCGCCGTTCGACCTCCCCGCGTTGGGGGAGGTGAAGTTATTGCGCGTGATTGTTGTTTCGCGCGGGGCTGTCGTTCCGGCCTCGCGCCGCATTTGGACATGCGGCGCGTCCGCACCCTGCCGTTGCGGACCGTTCGCCGCTCAAAGATGCGCATCGGGCGGCGGCTCGCCCTTGGGTGGCGCCGGGGCACGGGGCGCCATCGGCAATTCCGGAATCATCAGGGTCGCAGCCAGCGCCAGAACCACGATCCCCGCGCTGAGCAGCACCACATGGGCGACCGAGCCGACAATGATCTCGCGGATGGGCTCGGGCAGATTCAAGGCGCCGGCATGCGCCTGCGCTTCGGCGGAAAGCCCCCGCAACTGTGAAAGATCAATCCGCGGCCGGCCCTCAGCCATCGCCCACGCCGCCAGCCTGGCATTCATGGCGTTGGTCAGCAGGGTGCCGAAAACCGCCACGCCGACGGTCGAACCGATCTGGCGGAAAAACTGGTTGGCGCTGGTGGCAACGCCGATCTTCTCCCGTCCCACCGCGTTCTGCACCGCCACCCCGAACAGGCTCTGCAAGGGGCCCAACCCAAGGCCCAGCAGCGCCATGCGCCAGGCAAGGCCCGTCAGCGGCGTCGCCCGGTTCACCTGGGCCAGCAGCAGGATGCCAACCAGCACCGTGGCACAGCCGCCCAGCATCAAAAGCTTGTAACGCCCGGTCTTGGCCACGACCCGGCCCGCCGCCGTCACGGTCATGATCAGCCCCGCCATCAATGGCAGGGTAGCAAGGCCGCTGGCCGTCGCCGCCACCCCCTGCCCCAACTGCATCAGCAGCGGCAGGAAGGCGACCACGCTGAGAAACGACATGGAAGAGAAAAAGCCGGCGATATTGGCCCAGAGAAAGACCCGATTGCGAAACAGTTCGAGATGGATAATGGGCTCGTCGGTGCGGGCCTCGACCACGATCAGCGCCGCTGTCGCCACGGCAAATCCCGCGAACAGGCCCAGCACCGTGGGCGAGCCCCAGGGATATTTCTGGCCGCCAAAGGTCAGCGCCAAGAGTAGCGCCACACCCGCCGCCACGATCAGACCGGCGCCCGGAAAATCAATCCGGGCCCTGGAGGCATGGGAGAGCTTGGGCATCTTCACCGCCACCATGAACAACGACACCAGGCCCAGCGGCATGTTGAGATAGAAAACCCAGCGCCAGCCGGCGATCACATGCCCGGCAATGGTCACGGTGCCATGGTCGGTGAAATAGCCGCCGATCAGGGGACCGATGGCGCTGGACAGACCGAAGACGGCGCCGAAAAGACCGGAAAAACGCCCACGCTCGCGCGGCGGAAACAGGTCGGCGATGATGGCAAAGGCGGTGGTGAACAGGGCGCCGCCGCCAAGCCCCTGGATGGCGCGAAAGACAATCAACTGCGTCATGCCCCCGCCCAAGAGCGGCATGTCGCCAAACTCGCCGGAGAGACCCGAAAGATAAGAACCTGCCAGAAACAGGCAGATGCCCCAGATCAGGATGGTCTTGCGGCCATGGCTGTCACCCAGCTTGCCCCAGATCGGCACCATGACCGTGGAGGAAAGCAGATAGGCCGTCGTCACCCAGGAATAAAGCGCCAGCCCATGCAACTGGCTGATGATGGCTGGCATGGCGGTGGCGACAATGGTCTGGTCCAGCGCCGACAACAGGAAGACGATCAGCACCCCAATCAGGGTGATGCGGCGCTCGGCGGCGGTAAAATGCTGCATGAATCCCCCGTATGGCCGGATTTATATAGAGCGGCTTTTTTTCCCGTCCAGACTGGTTTTGGTGCTCAGTGCGGCATCCGGGCCAGATGGGCGGATTGCTCACGTGCCATGCGGGCGCTCGCCCGCTCTTTCACCGATTCTGACTTGAGCTGGCCGCAGGCGGCCATGATGTCGCGACCACGCGGGGTGCGAACCGGCGAGGCGTAACCGGCGCGGTTGACGATCTCGGCGAACTTTTCGATTTGCGCCCAGTCGGAGCATTCATACGGCGCGCCGGGCCAGGGATTGAACGGGATCAGATTGATCTTGGCGGGGATGCCCCGCACCAGCCGCACCAATTCCTTCGCATCGGCCAGACTGTCATTCACGCCCTTCAGCATCACATATTCGAAGGTGATGCGGCGGGCATTGGAAGCGCCGGGATAGTCGCGGCAGGCCTGCAACAGTTCGGCAATGGGATATTTCTTGTTGATCGGCACGATGACGTCGCGCAACGCGTCGCGCACGGCATGAAGCGAGATGGCGAGGCCCGAGCCGATCTCGGCGCCGGCGCGCGGGATCATCGGCACCACGCCGGCGGTCGAAAGCGTGACGCGGCGTTTGCTTAAGGCCAGAGCGCCGCCATCGGTGACGACGGCAAGCGCCGCTTTTACATTGTCGAAATTGTAGAGCGGCTCACCCATGCCCATCATCACCACATTGGTGACTTTGCGATCCTGCCTGGTACTGGGCCAGTCTTCCAGGGCGTCTCGGGCAATGAACAACTGAGCCAAAATTTCCGCCGGCGTCAGATTGCGCACCAGCTTTTGGGTGCCGGTGTGGCAGAATTTGCAGGTCAGGGTGCAGCCGACCTGGGAAGAGACGCACAACGTGCCGCGATCTTCTTCCGGGATATAAACCGTCTCGAATTCAATGCCGGGGCCGGTCTTCAGCAGCCATTTGCGGGTGCCGTCCTGGCTGACCTGGGCCGTGACGATTTGCGGCCGGGCCAGCGTGAATCTTTCTTCCAGCAGTGCGCGAAAGTCCTTCGCCAGATTGCTCATCTGGGCGAACTCCGGCGCGCCATGGACATAGAGCCAGTTCCACAACTGCCCGGTGCGCATATTCGCCTGCTTTTGCGGGATGCCGGCTTCGACCAGGGCGGCCTTCAGCGCGGGCCGGTCAAGACCGATCAGAGAAACCTTTTCGGCCATCACATCTTGCAGACGTCATGGATCTTGGCCAGCGCTTCGGGAAAGCCGGCCAGGGAATAGGTATCGGAGGTTTTGGTGCCGCGGGCCGAGATGCCGCTGGCAACGGCCGAGACGCCCTTGCCCATGGTGTCAATCAATCTGCCATTGTCGGCCAGTTGCTGCAGCCAGGCGCTGCCGGTGCCGCGGGCAAAGAAGGCGAATTTCGCAGCGCCGATTGCCAGACCCGCCGGGGCATTTTCCTTCACCGGATAGCCCAGCACGATCTGCGGCTCGGCCTTCACCTTGCGGCCAGGCCAATCGGAAATCATCAGGTAAATGGGCGTGCGCTTGGCGCCCTTGGGCTGCGTCGCCCGCGGCTGGGACAGGGTGTAGCAGGTCAGGTCATTGCCGCTGCCGCTGGAATAGGCCGACCAGTTCTGGAACACGCCCAGCAGCGTGGCGGGTTCGGCGGCCACCGGCGTTACAGTGGCGGTGGCAAGAACAAGAGCGAGCATGGCTTTGCGAATCATGGCGGAACTCCGGTGCCTGAAATGCCGATTATCCCAAGCAAATCGGGTATTTGTGTGTGTGCTGACGGGAAGATAAGGGCGCGGTGCTATTCGCGCAACCCATAGCCACGCGCGTAAAGCCGCCACACGGTTCCGCCCAGCACCAGGATCAGAAGCAGCGTCAGGCCGATGCCCAAGCCAGGCGGCGTTTCGTCCACGCCGATCATGGCGCCGCGGATACCGTTGATGAAATAGAAGAAAGGATTGATCCAGGCCAGCCATTGCAGCCAGGACGGCAGCATGGACGCGGTGAAGAAAGAGCCGCCGATCATGGACAGCGGCGTCAGGAAAAACACCACCGGCATGTTGAGCTGCTCGAAGCTTTTTGACCAAAGCCCGATAATGATGCCGGCAAGACCGAAGATGGTGGAGACCGATACCACCCAGAAAATGAACAGCGGCCAGCTTTCAATCGTGCTGGCGCCAAAACCCAGGCCCATCAGCAAGATACCGATGCCGGTGATGGAAGCGCGCAACACCACGGTGGAAAGACTGCCGACCACCATCTCGAAATAAGACAGCGGCGCCACCAGCATCTCCTCCACGAAACGGATGAAGCGCGAGAAATAGATGGCGGAGGAGGATTGCAGGAAGGCGGCGTTGATGACGTTCATCATCAAGATGCCGGGCAGCACAAACTCCAGATAGCGGTGGCCGCCAATGGTGGAGATGCGGCCGCCCACCACCGAGCCGAAGATGAAAATGAAAAGCAGCGCCGAGATCCAGGGCGCGATGAAAGCCTGGATCGGTACCCGCATCATGCGCTGCACCTCGCGGCGGACGATGGTGTAAAGCCCGATCCAGTTGACGCCCATTTTGGGAAGCGTCTCGGCGTGTGTGCTAGCCTGCGACATGGTCGCCCTCCGCGCCCGTGGCCACCAGATAGGCCTGTTCCAACCCGCCGGGACCACCGGCAATTTCGTCCTTGCTGCCTTCGCGCACGATCTTGCCATTGGCGACGATGGCGATGTCGCGGCAGAGGCGCTCGACTTCTTCCAGATAGTGCGACGTCAGCAGAATGGTGCGGCGGTCCTGGCTGTTGATGTCGGTGAGATAGCGCCACAGCACCCGGCGCAGTTCGACATCCACGCCCGCCGTGGGCTCATCCAGGATGATCAGCCGGGGGTCATGCACCAGGGCGCGGGCAAGAACGACGCGGCGCTTGAGCCCGCCGGAAAGCTCGCGAAAGGATTTCTTCAGATGCGGTGTCAATTCAAACCGCTCCATCAGATAATCCACCCGCGACTTGCGCTGAGCAGCGTTAAGGCCAAAATAACCTCCGGCCCAGTCCACGATCTGCCGCGCATTGGCAAAGGGATCAACATTGAATTCCTGCGGGCAAAGCCCGACCAGGCGGCGGGCTTCGCGATACTGTTTCACGGCGTCAATGCCGAAAACCTCGATGCTGCCGGAGGTCGGAGTGGCAATGCCTGTGACACAATGAATAGTGGTTGATTTGCCCGCGCCATTGGGGCCGAGAAAGCCGAAGAAATCGCCTTCCTCGATGGTGAGGGAGAGATCGTCCACCGCCACATTACCACGGCGATAAACCTTGCGCAGATTGCGGATTTTCAGAGCGGGGGCCGGCATCGAGCGGACCTTGGACTGGCTTGGACAGCGGGTCAACGTTCACGGGTTGGCGACTTTTCCGGACCTTACAGCGGGGCGCCGATTGCTCGGCAAGCTGCTGCTTGCGTGTGGCCGCAAAAGGAATCTCGCCGGCCTATCAAAAAAACGGCCGGGCCAGAGGGAAGCTGGAACCCGGCCGGTACTGTCGCGCGTCTGAAGCGCGCGACGGCGAAGTTCGCCGCTAGTAGTTCCAGCGAACACCCACACGATATTGACGGCGCTGGCCGCCATTGCTGAACGAAGGCAAATCCTGAACATTATCCACCGCGCCGAACAGCGTGATGTTGTTGCTCCAACGATAGCTGGCGCGCAGATCCAGGTCCACCTGATAGCGATTATAGTTGGTGAACTGAAGATAACCGCTTTGGCCGGAGCTAACCTGGGCCACATCCTGACCATTGATCTTGTTGAAGGCAATGGTCGAAAGTGGAATCAACCAAGCAGCATTCGCCCGCTGCTCGGGGATCAGGCCGCCAGCGTCAACATTCATCCGGGAGTCCCCGAGAATGCGTGCCTGTGCGCCGAACGACCAGGCCCCTTCCCGGTAGTTGAAGTTCAGATTGCCGCGGAACCGGTTGCCGCCGGAATAGTAACCTCCCGAAGAACCGATGCCCTGGAAGTCCACATTGACGTTACAGGTGGTGGTGCAGCCCGGATAATATTGTCCGGCGATTGCAGTGCCGGCGGCACCGGCCCCGACCAAAGTCGGCAGAACGCGGCTGAAGTCATAGGTGTAATTGCCGTTAAAACTGACATCCGCTGAACCGGTGAACAGATCAAAGCCATAGGCCACCGCGAAGTCAAAACCGGCAGTCCTAAGCAGCGCGGCGTTCACAGGATTGGTATGGACATAAGAAATCGGCGTCAGAGTATCGGCGCCGAGGCAGCCGAAGGTGTTGGGATTAAGGGCGCCGTTGGGAAGGGTACCGCAGCCTTGTGCGCCCAGCCATGGTCCAGGTGACGGGTTGGAAAATACCAAATCAGCGCAATAGCTGAGGTCGCCATTCTGGCAGCGGCCGATCGGTTCGGTCAAACCCGGCGTGAACAGAGCGCCGTGGAGATGGATCTGATACCAGTCAATTGACGCGGTAACCCCATCCAGGAAGGTGGGCGTCAGTACAAGGCCAGCGGCGATGGTCTGGGCCTTTTCCGGCACCAGGTTCGGATTACCGTTGTTGATGCTGAAACAGGAGTTTGTCGCCGGAATCGCCAAGTTCGAGAGAACAAAACGGCCGCAGGTGGCTCCCGAATTGGAGCCGGGATAGTAGAGGTCATAGACATCCGGCTGGCGGATGTCGTAGGACCAGGTCACGCGCAGTTTGACATCATCGTTGATCTGCGTGGTGGCACCCAGCTTCCAGGTTTCCACCAGCCCGCTGAAGGAATAATTGGTGATGCGGCCGGCCATACTGACGTCCAGCGACTGCACCCACTGATTTTTCAGGATGGGCGCATCCACTTCGAGGAAGCCTTCCTCGGTATGCAGCCGGCCTTCCCAATTGGCACCAAAATTGCCGGAAGAGTACATGTTGAGCTGCGAGCGGGGATCAACATTGTATTGGCCCTGTCGCTCCAGGCGCCATTCGGCGCCGAAGGCCACACCGACGTCACCCGCCGGGAGTTTCCAGGGCAGGACGCCCTGCAGAGAAAAGGCGCCGGCCGCCTGCTGCAGGCGTGTCAGCGTGTTGGCCATCGGCACGGTGGGGCTGCCATACTTGGCCGGCGCGACATAGGCCATGGTGCCGGCGCTGATCTCGCCATTGCCGAAGGGATCGAAAGGCACGCAACCTGTCAGTTCGCCGGCGGTGGTGATGCCCAGCGTATTGCTGGGTACCTGTCCGGCGATGCCCGTGACACCCGTGGCGGCGCTTGGGGTATTGGTCAGGGTGCTTTGGCTGGGATTAAGCAGCGCGCGGCACTGGATCGAGCCGATCGGCAGGCCTGAGGTGCCGACATTGCCGGAGGTGACGCGAACCGCATCGAGCGCATTATTCACGCGCACGCTAATGACCTGCATCACCCTTTCCTTGATGCGGGCATCGCTGTTCTGGATGTAGGCCGTCCAGGTCCAATCGTCACCCAGATTGCCGTCCAGGGTGAAAACCCCGCGCATGACCACCTTATTCGCCCAGCCGCAATTGTGGTAAAAAGAGGCGCAGTTCTTCTGCCAGGTGAACTTAGTGGCATCATTATAAACGCCGACGCCATTGGTGGCACTGGGGCTGGTATTCTCGCGGTTGCCCGAAAATTCAAAGTTGGCAGTAAAGCTCTGGCTGGGGCGGGCCTGCATCTGCTGCAAGGTCAGAGGCGTGGAAGTGGCCCCTGACGTGCCGCCGGCGGGATTGTTGGTGTAGTTTTGCTTCGTATAAGGATTATAGCCGTTCGACAATTCCGTGCCGCAGGCTGTGGTGGGAACAGCCCCCGCAGGCGCATTGCCTGGGCTGCCGGCACCTACGGGAGCGGCGCAGACAAAGTCCTGTGCGATCTGGTCCGGCAAAAAGGGATTGTCGGCATAGATGACGCGGTTGGTGCCGGGGACCGTGGCGCCGGCAATGCGGGCGCTCAGGCGCGAATAATTCAACTGGACCGACGCCTTCACATCGGGCAGCACTTGATAGCTCACATAGGTAAAATAGGTGCCCACATGGTACGGGTTCGTCTGGCTGCCCCAGCCGCCGGTACCGAACTGGTTGTTGGTGCAGCCATTGTAGCAACTGTTGCTGCTGTAAAGGGTACCATAGTTAAACTGCGCGGGATTCTTATTGTCCCCCTGGAAGAAGACGCCCTTCAGATAGGTGCCACCACCGGCGCCATAGCCGCTGATATTGCCGGCAACGGCGATCGGAGAACCCGCCGTACCATTGGTATTGGAGGCAATCAGTCCCCCGACCACCGTCTGGGTGTTGCCAAGGCCGTAAGCGTAGATCAGGGCCGGCTGACCGGCAGCGACGGCCGAGCAGGTGCCGCCGGTCGTGGCGCCCGTCGCATAAACGATGGCGCCGGCGCAATAGGCCGAATTGTAAACCAGACCACGGCCATTTGGGACATGAGAGCGCCAGACATCGCCGGCAAACAAATCGGCATCGGCATGGGTGATATCGGCTGCGGCGACGATATGACCCTTGCCACCCAGGAAGGAGGTGCCCCAGGCGAGCGAGGCCTTGTAAACCGGGTTGGAGACTTCGGTGCTGTTGGAATAGGTAACGTTGCCCTTGAAACCTTCATAGGTTTTGTTGATCACAAGGTTGATGACGCCGGTCACCGCATCAGAACCCCAAGCAGAGGAAGCGCCGCCGGTGACCACGTCAACGCGCTGAACCAGGCCGGTGGGAATCAATGAAAGGTCAACGGTGCCTTCCACAAGGGTGGTGGACGTGACGCGCTGATGGTCAAACAGCACCAGGTTGCGCTGAGCGCCCAGATTGCGCAGCGCCACGGTATCAACACCGGGCGTGTTTGCGGCAATGGCAGCCAGATTGTTGCCGGCACCGGTCTGGAGAGAGGCGCCGCCGCGAACCTGGGGAAGCTCACGGATTTCGTCGCCGATGTTGACCTTGGCGTCACGATTGAGAGTTTCAATGCCGATCACCGTTACCGGAGTCGGCTGGGTGAAGCCCTGAAGATCCAGACGGCCGGCGGATGAATTCACCGTTTCGATATCATCAGCCGGAACAGGACCCGCATTGCCCTGCGCATGGGCGCTGGTAAAGGCCGCGCCAACCGTAAGCGCCGTGGCCGAGCCGCCAAGCAGCAGATTCTTCAAAAGAGTATTCATGCCTTCCCCCGTTTATGTTTGCGTCTCGAGACGTTCTGCTTCTGTCGTTGGATCAGTCCGTTATGCTGAAAATGGCCCGGACCAGGCTTGTTCTGCTACGCCATACAATTTCCGGCCCTGCCGCCGCTCGGGCGACATCAACCTGATACATGCAGCGGTATGTCCCGCACTAAAGCTGATAAAATACCGTGAAAAGAGAGTTGTGGCCGGTCGCGAAGACGCGCGAAGTCGGACAACATACGCGTTGCAAATTTTGAACTTTGCAAGAATGCCCCTGTGCCGAGCCTGACTCTCTCGTCCCCTGTAAACATCATTGCCCGAAACCGATTGCACCTCAAGCGCAAATTACAACCATGCAAGCTGTAGGGAGCTAGGGCTGGGCTTCCGGCCCTTCAGTTTTCGCGCGGTCTTGCCAAGGGCGCCCCCCAGGTGTGCGGGGGCGGTGGGGCAGCCCCCTTCCCGCCCGCCTTGACCGGCCGGTCGCCGAAGCCGCCCATGGTCAGCATGCGGTCGTAAAGAACAATAGCGCCCGCCATGCCGACATTGATGGAAAAACGGGTGGGGATCTTCACCACGAACTCGCACGCCTTCAACACCTGCGGCGACAGCGAAAAACGCTCAGCTCCGAAGACATAAGCCGCACGCGTAGGGTGGCGGAAACGCGGCAGCTCCACCGCGTCATCGGTAATTTCCACACCCACAAGGCGGCAGCCGATGGGCAAGCGGAAATCGGCCGGCTTATCGAAATGATAAAAGGGCAGCACGCCTTCGGCACGACTGGTATCGCTCGCCTGGTCTGACAGCTTCAGTCTGGGCGCGATGGAAAAGAAGAAGCTGGCATCAAAGGCATGGGCGATCCGGATCAGATTGCCCAGGTTCATCGGCTTGGAAATGCCGTCGACCCCTACTGCAAAATATCCCCTCATGCCCTCCGCCGGTGAAACGGGGTCGATTCTTTTTCTGACCCCCATCCGCGGCAACTCGGGTTTGCAAGCAAACACCTCGCTGCCGCACCTCCCCCTTCTAAGCGCTTCGCGCTGAAGGGGGAAGGGAGCTGGCGGATGCTGAGGGTCGCGGCGCGAAATGCGCCGCTCGAGCTCCAGTTAGGACGGCGCTAACGCATCCGCGCCGTGGCGGCGCGGTCGGCCGCTTCCATCGCCGGAGTGTAAGGCACGACCGAGGCAATCGGGCAACGGCTGCCGGCACGGGCCGGATCGTGGTTGATCACGGTATCGCCGCGGCTGATGCAGGCCAGCCGGCCGCTTTCCAAAGTCCTGAAGCCCACGGCCATATTGAAATCCAGATCGCCGCAGTTCTGCATCAGGTTAATCCTGAAACGCCGGTGCAGTTTGTCGGTGACGATAAAGGCGCGTTCGTTACCCCGGATGCCGCTGAAACTGTCCACCTGGCCCAGCCTCAGGCAGTCCGCGCGATTGGCCGGCTGGGCCTGCGCAGCGCTGGTCAAAAATCCCATGGCAACGAGGACGGCGAAAATGCGTTCACGCATGTTAGTCTCCTGAAACATCGTGCCCTCCGTTCCTGATAATACGCCAAAACCGCCGCAACGATCCGCTCCTTCACCTGAACCGTAGATGAACCAGACGCCCCGTCCACGCTCCCGCCTTGCCAAACGCCTGCACGGGGTGGCGGTGCTGAATCAGTTGGGCCCCGGCCTCATCACCGGCGCGGCGGATGACGATCCCAGCGGCATCGCCACCTACAGCCAAGGGGGCGCGCAAGCCGGCTTTGACCTGCTCTGGACGTTGGCTTTGACCTTCCCTTTGATGGTGGCGATCCAGATGGTGAGCGCCCTGATCGGCCGGGTCACCGGCAAGGGCCTGGCCAAGAACATGACGAAGGTGCTGCCCAAACAGGTGGTGGGCCTTTTGGTGGCGCTGCTGTTTGTGGCCAATACCATCAATGTCGGGGCGGACTTGGCGGCGATGGGCGAAGCCGCCCGGCTGGTGAGCGGCTTGAATGCGCATGCCGCGACCATTTTCTTTGCCCTCTTGTCGCTGGTCTTGCAGCTTTTCATTCCCTATCGCCGCTATGCCCGCTTTCTCACCGTGCTGACCTTCAGCCTCTTCGCCTATGTCGCGTTGCTGTTCCTGCTCAAGCTGGACTGGGCTGCCATCGGCTTTGGCCTGATCGGCGTACATGCCGACCTCAGTCCGCGGGCGGTCACCACCATCGTTGCGATCTTCGGCACCACCATCAGCCCCTATCTGTTTTTCTGGCAGAGTGCGCAGGAAGTGGAGGAAGTGGCGCAACATCCGGAGGAACAGCCGCTGGTGCAGGCGCCGCGTCAGGCTCCAGCGGCCGTGGAACGCATTCGCATTGACACTTTCGCCGGCATGTTTGCTTCCAATTTTATTGCCCTGGCCATCATGGTCGCCACCGCCGCAACCTTGCACGCCCATGGCGTGACGCAGATCGAGACCGCGGCCGACGCCGCCAAGGCTCTGGAGCCGATCGCCGGCCGCTTTGCCTTTTTCCTTTTCGCCGTCGGGATTATCGGTACCGGGCTCCTGGCGGTGCCGGTGCTGGCAGGATCAGCGGCCTATGCGGTGGGGGACGCCTGGGGCTTCAAGACCGGGCTGGACCGTATGCCCTGGCAGGCTACGGGTTTTTACGCCGTGATCGGCGCGGCGATGCTGCTGGGGCTTGGGCTGCTGTGGACGCCGCTGGACCCGATCAAGGCCCTTTATTGGAGCGCGGTGATCAATGGCGTGGTTGCGGTGCCGGTGATGGCGGCATTGATGATCGTGGCCGGCTCCAAGACGATGGGAAATTTCAAGGTCGGCCCGCTGCTGGGCGGATTGGGCTGGCTTTCCACCGCGGTAATGGCGGCGGCGGCGATAGCGATGATTTACTTCAATATCGGCTGAACGCAAGAAAGCCGCGGACTTTCGTCCGCGGCCTTCTTGTTCAGGACACAACTTCAATCGCGATAAGGACGGCCGCAGCGGCGCTCATAGGCGGTGCGGTCATTTTTCCAGATTGGATCGCCCAGGTTGACGTCGCACGGGTCGGTTGCCGCGCCTACCACGGCACCGGTGGCAGCACCGATGGCAGCACCAGCGCCGGCGTTGCCGGCCAGGCCGCCGATCACCGCGCCGCCGGCCGCGCCAAGCAGCGCACCCGAGGCAAGACGATCGCCGGTGGAGGTTCCGCAGCCCGCGAGGGCCAACGCCGCCGCGGCAGCGAATCCAAGAATCAGCTTG
>JAFAVT010000046.1 GCA_019242275.1 Alphaproteobacteria bacterium | reverse complement strand
ATCGGCGCCTTTGCGCGCCCGCTTGGCAATCGCGTTGGCCACCACGTCATCGGTCTCGGCGGCAAAACCGACTATCAGCCGCGGCCTCCGCCGATGGGCTGCCAGCGTGGCCAGAATGTCGGGGTTCTCGACCAGCTTGATCAGCGGCACCACCCGGTCGGTTGATTTCTTGAGCTTGCTATTGGCAATGATATCCGGTCTCCAGTCCGCCACCGCTGCCGCCATCACCAGCACATCGGCTGGCAGCGCAGTTTCGCAGGCTGATAACATTTCCTGCGCCGTTGTGACCCGTACCAGTTTCACGCCGGTTGGCGGGGCCAATGATACCGGGCCGGACACAAGCGTAGTTTCCGCTCCCGCCGCCGCCAGGGCATTCGCAATGGCATAGCCCTGCTTGCCGGATGAATGATTGGCGAGAAAGCGCACCGGGTCCACCGGCTCGCGCGTAGGGCCGGCAGTTACCAGCGCCTTGATGCCGGCTAGTGGCGCCGCGCCAAAAACGCGTTCAATAGCGGCGACGATCTCAACCGGTTCAGCCATGCGGCCAGGACCGAATTCGCCACAGGCCATCTCACCATCATTGGGGCCGATGAACAGCACGCCATCGCGCTTCAAGTTTTCGAAGTTGCGTTTCGCCGATGGGCTCTGCCACATCCGCACATTCATGGCCGGTGCCATCAGCACCTTTTTGTCGGTGGCGAGCAGAACAGTGGACGCCAGATCATTGGCCAGCCCGTTGGCCATCTTGGCCATCAAATCGGCGGTGGCCGGCGCCACCACCACTAGGTCGGCGCTGCGCGACAATTCGATATGCCCCATTGCTGCCTCGTCGGTGAGCGAGAAAAGGTCCTCGTGCACCTTTTCACCCGTCAGCGAGGCCACTGATAACAGTGTGACGAATTCAGCCCCCGCCTTCGTCAGAATGGCGCGGCTTTTTACCCCGCGCTGGGCCAGAAGGCGGATCAGCTCCAGGCTTTTGTAGGCAGCGATGCCGCCGCCGATAATCAGAAGGACGTTTCTGCCGTGCATGGCTGCCTAAAAATACGCTTACGCGCTGGAGTATATAGGCAATCACGCTATGGCCGTGTAGTTATCAAGCAAGCTATTGAAAATACTTGTGAAAGCCACAGGTCAGACCGGGTTAACGGAATGCTAACGACATTCTGCTCTCATGGCCTGGGCAGACGAAGGGGCGTTTTCATGGGCTTGGCCACCTCAGATCTCTATCGCCTGGCGTCCGATCTTGCGGACGAGCATGGCGCCGCGGCCTGCGACTATGCCAGTCGCGCTGTGATGACGATGGAAGCGGAAGGCAATCACGACCGCGCCCAGTTCTGGTTCGTGATGCTGGTCCTGCTGGGCGATGTAATCAGCCATCGCGTTGATCCTTCCGCACATATCACCGTCCACTAGCCCGGTTTCAAAGTCCCGCGAATGCGTTAGCATGAGGGCCTCCTTTGTCCTCAGGGTTTGCATGCCGCTCGATCCCTTGGTGAAAGCCTTTCTCGACCAGGCGGCGGCAATCCCGCGCCCCAAGCCTTGGCAGATGCCGCCGTCGGTAGCGCGCGCATCATTTGCCGGCATGATGGGATTGGTGGGGCCGCAAAACGTCGCGGTCGGCAAGGTGGAGAATTTTTCCATTCCTGTCGGTACCGCAGGTCCTGGGCCGGCGCGCGAAATCCCGGCGCGCGCCTATGCCCCGGTGGCCGTGGGGGGGGAGCCACGCCCCGCTCTGATCTTCTTTCATGGGGGCGGCTTTGTCGTCGGTGGTCTCGATACCCATGACGGGTTGTGCCGCCTGATTTGTGCCGAAGGCAATTTCCGCGTTATCGCCATTGATTATCGCCTGGCGCCGGAGCATCCCTTTCCGGCTGCCATTGATGACGCCTTCGCGGCCACCCAATGGATTGCCGCCAACGCCACGCAGTTGGGTGTGGATCCCGGCCGCATTGCGGTGGGCGGCGATTCCGCCGGCGGCATGTTGGCGGCCATTGTCGCCCAAGTGGCACGGGACAAAGGGCCGAAACTGGCCTTTCAGTTGCTCATGTTTCCCAATACGCAGATGGACGGCGAAACCAGGTCGCTCAACGAGTATGCCGTAGGTTATTTTCTGGAGCGTCACACCATTGAATGGTTTAATTCGCAATATGCGCCCAAAGAGGCTGACCGTGCCCTGTCGCTGGTCTCGCCGCTGAGGACTAAGGACTTTTCGCGTCTGCCGCCAGCCTATGTTTTGCTAGGCGGTTATGATCCGTTGCATGACGAAGGCTTGGCCTATGCCGAAAAACTGCGCGGGGCCGGCGTGCCGGTGACCATCGCTGATTACCGCGACATGGTGCATTGCTTTATTTACCTGCAAACGGTGTTGCCCCAGGCACATACGGCGCTGGCGGAGGCAGCGCACGCCGTGTCGGCGGCGCTGGAATCGGCTTAAGGCCCGATCTCATAAAGCCTGCTCACGGCCTCGATTTCGCTCTGCTGCCGTGCCG
The DNA here is from genome assembly GCA_019242275.1 of Alphaproteobacteria bacterium. Lineage (GTDB taxonomy): Bacteria > Pseudomonadota > Alphaproteobacteria > Micropepsales > Micropepsaceae > Rhizomicrobium. The sequence continues at coordinate 4,022 of JAFAVT010000046.1, read as the reverse complement.
GACTCCAGCCCAGCTCCGCGCCCATCATCGCTGCCAGATCGGTCAGCAAATCCGGCGCCGGCTTGCCGAACTGACCAATCGAAGTGCGCCGCATCACCACATCCTCAAGCGTCAGCGCCATTTCCTCGCGCACCGAAAACAGAATCTGCGCCCGCACGTCGCCGCTGACATTGAGCGGTACCAGATCGGTGAGCTTGGCGCCTTTCAGCAGCAGCGGCAGACGGGCGCCATACATGTGCGCGAGATGCCGCAGAGAGGAGATACCGGGATAGGTTTTCTCAAAGCCCTTTACCAGGCTTTCAAAACGGTCAATGCGCCCACCCGGCAGTGGCGTCGTGGCGGTGGTGCAGCGCTCTTTAAGGCCCAGCTTGGCCGTCACCGCGTCGGTCACGGTTTGCGCCAACGCCCGCGAGGTGGTCCATTTGCCGCCCAGAGCAGAGAACAGGCCGTCAATGCCTTCATCCGCATGATTCACCAATTCGGCGCGTCGGCTGACGCCATAAGTGCCCTTAGCGCCGTCTGCCACCATCGGTCTGAGGCCGGCATAGGCGAACAGAACATCCTCGCGCCGCAGCTTTGCCGACGGTAGATAACGGTTGATGGTGCTGAGAAAACTTTCGACGTCGGCTTCGCAAACGGCGAGCGTTTCCGGATCGCCTTTGAACTCGGTGTCGGTGGTACCGATCAAGGTGTGACCGCGCCAGGGCATGACAAAGAAATGACCTCCGCCTTTCTTGATGTCTGCCGCCTGCAGCGTCAGGGCATGGCTCTGGGTCATATTGGGCACAAGAATGTGGATACCCTTGGAACGGACCAGCTTGTGCGCAGCAGGGCGTCCCGTGACGTGTTCCAAGAAAAGATCGCTCCATGGTCCTATCGCCAGCAGGACAGCACGGGCCCGAATCTTTACCAGTGCCCCGCTGACGCTGTCGGTCGCCTCTGCGCCAATCACCTTGCCTTCGCGCAGGATCAGCTTGCCGCATCCCAGATGGTTGGCCAGTGCCGCGCCATGGGCTGCGGCGTCAATCAGATTCTCCAGCGCGATGCGTTCTGGCATAAACATCTGCGCATCGGGATAGGCAAAGGCACCTTCCAGATCATCACCCGCCAGCACTGGCTCGGCCATCACCGCCTGCTCCCGCCTCAGCCAGCGATGGGCAGGCGGGCGCAGGGCCGGGTCTTCCAGCCGGCCCCGGTCAAAGGCCAGGAGATCATAGAGCGTCAGGCCGGTTGCCAGCTTCAGCCGTTCGCCGATTCCCTTACCGTAAAGCGGCAGGAGAAAGGAGAGCGGCCGCACCAGATGCGGCGCGATGGCCTGTAAGATGCGCCGTTCACGCAGGCTTTCGCGTACCAGCCCAAATTCGCCATTCTGCAAGTAACGCAACCCGCCATGTACCAGCTTGGAATTGTGGGCCGAGGTGGCGGCAGCGAAATCGCTTTTCTCAATCAGGGCAACCTTTAGGCCGCGCAAGGCAGCATCTCTGGCGGTAAAGCAGCCCGTGGCGCCGCCGCCGATAATCAGCAGGTCGAATTGTTCGTTGGAAAGACGGGAAAGGTCGCGCTTCACGCGCGGGAAGCTAGCAAGAAATCGGCAGAATTACTTGATCTTGCCTTCCTTGAACTCGACATGCTTGCGCAGTACCGGGTCATACTTCTTGATCGAGAACTTCTCAGTCATGGTGCGGGTGTTCTTTTTGGTGACGTAGAAAAAGCCCGTGCCGCCCTCGCTATTGAGGCGGATCTTGGCAGTGGTGGGCTTGGCCATGGGAATCTCCGAAAAGTCGCAGCAGTCGAGGCGGCGGGTTTTGCGGCAGACCGCCCCTTGAAGTCAAGCGATTAGCGCCTTTTTGGCCGAAAGCCGGGCTTCTTACCCGGTTTTGCGCCCCGGGCGTGACCAAACCGCCCCCTTGCGCTCGCAGCCCCGACCGGCGCCGCCAGAGAAAAGCGTAAGCCCCCGGTCACCGGGGCGGCTTCCTCAAGCGTCACTTCCAGCTTATCGCCCATGCGGTAGGCGTGGCGGGAGCGCTCGCCGATCAGGGCCTGAGCCTTTTCGTCATGGCGAAAGAATTCCGCACCCAGTGAGCGTATGGGAATAAGACCGTCGGCGCCCGTTTCGGCCAGGCGGACAAACAGGCCAAAGCGAGTGACGCCGCTGACCCGGGCAGTGAATTGGGCGCCCACCCGGTCGGCCATGTAGGCGGCAACATAGCGATCGGTGGAATCGCGCTCCGCCGCCATGGCACGGCGTTCGGTGACAGTGATGTGTTCGGCGATCTGTTTCAGCTTGCCCACTTCGGCGTCGGTGAGGGCGTCGCTGCCGAACTTGAATGCCCTAATCAGGGCGCGATGAACAATCAGGTCAGCATAGCGCCGGATGGGCGAGGTGAAGTGCGCGTATTTCGCCAGGTTCAGGCCGAAATGTCCGATATTGGCGTTGTCATAAATCGCCTGGGCTTGGCTCCTCAGCACGACATCATTCAGCGCCGCTTCATGCGGCTTGCCCCGGCCTTGATCGAGGACGCGGTTAAAAGTCCCGGGTTTGACCACCTGGCCCTTGGCAAAACTCAAATTCAATGTTTTGAGAAAATCGGAGAAGGCATAGAGCTTTTCTTTTGATGGGGTATCATGCACGCGATAGATCAGCGGCGTGCGCTTCTCCTCCAAGCTTTCGGCGGCGCAAACATTGGCCAGCACCATGAATTCCTCGATCAGTTTCATGGATTCCAGCCGATCGCGATAGGCGATGGAGGCGACATGGCCGTCCGCGCCCAGAACGATGCGCCGTTCGGGCAGATCGAGGTCGAGCGGATCGCGGTGTTCGCGTTCGATGGTGAGCACTTTGTAGGCTGTCCAAAGCTGCGCCAGCGTCTGCTTCACGGTGTCTGACATCGCTGCATCGGGTCGCCCGTCGAACGCCGCTTGCGCTTGTTGATAAGTGAGCCGCGCGGCCGAGCGCATGATGCCCCGCAGGAATGTGTGTCCGCGCTTTTTTCCTTTGCTGTCGAATACCATCCGGACCGCCAGGCAGGCGCGGTCGAGTCCTTCCTTTAAGGAACAAAGATCGGCGGAGAGCTCTTCCGGTAGCATTGGCACGACACGGTCGGGGAAATAGGCACTGTTTCCGCGCTTCAGTGCTTCCCTGTCCAGCGCTGATCCTGGGGTGACGTAATGGGCGACGTCGGCGATGGCGACCAGGCAGACATGTCCGCCCGGATTCTTAGGGTCCTCATCAGGGCCTGCCCACACCGCATCGTCGTGGTCGCGGGCATCGGCCGGATCAATGGTGACGAGCGGAATGTCCCGCAGATCAGTGCGTCCGCGCGGATCGGCCGGCTGCGCCGCCTTGGCGTGAACCAGCACGGTTGCGGGAAACTCGGTCGGAATGCCGTGGTCGTGGATGGCGATCAGACTGATGGTGCGCGGGCTGTCCATCGAACCGATGCGCTCAACCACACGGACGCGGGAGAAGCCGGCAATCCGCCCCGGCACCGGCTCGGCCGCCACCAATTCATTGTTCTTTCCGCCTGACAGATCGGCTTTCTCCAGCGCGTATTCGGTGCGCGCTTTCTTGTCCACCGGCTCCAACCGAAAGCCTTTTGGATGTTCGCGCAGCACACCTAAAATCCGGCTTGGTGCTTCGTTCTCGAGTTTGCGGACGATGCGCGCTTCATAATGGTCACCATGTTTGGCGAGTTTTGCCAGCAGGCGCGCGCCGGTGGCCGGCGCGGCGCCTTCCTTAGGCGGAACCACGTAGATGAGGGGGGGCGCTTCGTTAAACTCCCACTGCAGCGGCCGGGCCAAAAGCTCGCCATCTGCATCAATACCGGCGACTTCGATTACCGCCATGTCAGGCAATTCGCCACGCCGGATCAGGCCGCGTTTCTTGCTGCCTTCAACAGTACCTTCCTGTTCCAGTTCCTTCAGTACCCGCTTCAAACGGATGCGGTCGGAACCTTTCAGCCCCAGCAAACTTGCCAGGTCGCGCTTGTTGGCACCGGGATTCGAAGCAAGCAACTCCAGCA
>JAFAVT010000233.1 GCA_019242275.1 Alphaproteobacteria bacterium | reverse complement strand
ATGCGCACATTCTTTGTGCCTTCCGGCAAGGAGGGTCATTACCGTTTTGACCTGGAAGGCTATGTCGCCTACCGTCTGGCGCTGGCCGGCGTGGGAAAGGTGGAACGGCTGGGCGTTTGCACCTATCCCATTGAAAACGGCTTTTTCAGTTTCCGCCGCACGACCCATGCCGGCGAGCCCGATTATGGGCGGCAAATCTCCGCGATTCTGCTCAAAAACTGAGTCGCTACGCTGCGACAAATCAGGGCTGGCGGCTGGGCCGAGCAAAGGCTAAAAGCCCGTCATCAAAACTTCACGTGGCTTTGGGGTTGGCGCATGGGCGATCAGAACGGTTCGCGGGGAATGCGCCTGATCACCGGCAATTCCAACCAGCACCTGGCTGACGCCATCGGCCAGTATCTCGGCCTGCCTTTCGTCAAGGCGGCGGTGCGCCGCTTTTCGGACATGGAAGTGTTTGTCGAGGTCCAGGAGAATGTCCGCGGCGAGGACATGTTCGTGATTCAGTCCACCAGCTATCCCGCCAACGACAATCTGATGGAATTGCTGATCATGATTGATGCGCTGCGCCGGGCTAGCGCCCGCCGCATCACCGCCGTGATCCCCTATTTCGGTTACGCCCGCCAGGACCGCAAAGTGGGCCCGCGCACGCCGATTTCGGCCAAGCTGGTGGCCAATCTGATTACCGAGGCAGGCGCCAACCGCGTGCTGACGGTTGACCTGCATGCCGGGCAAATCCAGGGCTTTTTCGATATTCCCACCGACAATCTCTTCGCCTTGCCGGTGATCCACAAGGACATCCAGGACTATCTGGGCGACAAGCCGCTAATGGTGGTTTCGCCCGATGTGGGCGGTGTGCTGCGCGCCCGCTCCCTGGCCAAGCGGCTTGGCACTGACCTTGCCATCGTGGACAAGCGTCGCGAGCGGGCCGGCGATTCCGAAGTGATGAACATCATTGGCGATGTCGAAGGCCAGGCCTGCATCCTGGTGGATGATATCGTCGATTCCGCCGGCACGCTGTGCAACGCCGCCGAAGCGCTGATGAAGAACGGCGCCACCGAAGTCTATGCCTATGTCGTGCATGGCGTCTTGTCAGGCGGCGCGGTGGCGCGGATCAAAAACTCCAAGCTCAAATCGCTGGTGGTGACCGATTCCATCGCCCATGGCGAGGAGGTGCGGCACTGCCCCAATATCCGTACAATCTCCATTGCGCCCCTGATCGGTGAAGCGATGCGGCGCATCAACAACGAAGCCAGCGTGTCGAGTCTGTTCGACTAAGCAAGAAATAACAGTGCCATCACAGACGCGCGAAAGCGTCCGCGCGAACGCGGGGGCGGCGTGGGGAGCCGCCAAGGCGGCCATGTTTGTTCTCGCCGCTCCTTTTCAAAGCGGCAGTCCCTTTTGGGGACCTGCATTTGCCTTACGGCCCTCACCCACGCCCGGCGATTTTCGGTCGCTGCCAGCCCTGTCGCGGCGCCATAGAATGGCGCCCACCTGCAACCTCTTGCATTCGACGGCGTGTCGTCCGTCCCGCTCTGCACCGGCCGAAGTGAGCCAGAAGCGGCCTCGTGGCCCGTCCGGATTCGTCACCTCCGGTTCATGCCACGACGCCGGCCCGGCTCCCGTTTCAGACGTCCAGAACGTCCCCGCACGAGCCAAGCAAAACAAAGCTAGGCACGATTTTTCAGAAGCGAAAGGGGGCAGAAAGATTTCCCTTTGCTATCCCCACGCGGCGCATTGATTGGATTGAAAACTTTTCTTGCCTATCATCACTTTTTCCACGCTGTGGGAAGGCACGAAAGTCAATAAGTCTGATGTCGCGGTACAAAATTGGTCCGAAACGACAATTTGTAGCCCCCAGGTTTCAGGCAAACGCCCCTAGCACCGCGCCTTCGATGGCGGCGAGAGCAATCCAATGTACACCGTCAATCGCCATCAGCGCCGTGGGCCGTCCGGGGAACAGATTGTTGATCACCACCGTGGGCAAAATGATACCGCTGCCGAACAACAAACCCATATGGGCGCCCCACATCCAGCCGACCACGCTCATGCGCGCCAGAATCCATGATAGTGCCGCCGCCATCACCAGTTCGCCGACAAAGCAGAGCAACAGCGGCATCAGGGGCATTTTCTGGCCCTTGCACTGTTCCGGATCCTTGCCCAAGGCCCGCTGATACTGTTTGCCCAGCGCGGTGTACCAGACGGCGCCGAAAATCCACGCAGCGGCGGCGGCTGCCACAAGCCCAAGATATTCCATGAAATGCCTCCCCAATTCGGCGGCAGCCTAGCAGAGGGGCAAGAGGCTAGGGAGATGCCGCGGGGGGCGGCGTGCGGCCAAGATAAGTGCTGAGATACGCCAGAACCGTGTCGTAATCGGCATCGCTGATGGTCATGCCGAAATTGACCATGTTCTGGATGGTGGTTTCCCACTGGCCTTCGCTGCGCCGGATGCCCTGGAAGGTGTCGGTGCCATGACAGCCGCTACAGGCCTTGATGGTTTCGTCCCTGCCCGGGCCCAGCGGCAGGGCATTCTGGGCCACCGCCGGCGGCATCAAAGCCGCGAAGGCCAGCAAGCAGAGAATTTTCAGCAGATTTGGGCACATCATGGTCTCTTAGCACGCCGGTTGTTTTTGGGGGGCCAAACAGCTACACACCGGCCGTCTTTTCGGGGCGCCCTTCGGCGTCTGGGAACCAGAGGATCGGAAAAATGACGCATATTCAAGAGCTTGCCATAGAATCACGCGCCAACAAGGGCAAGGGCCCGGCCTATCAGGCGCGCCAAAAGGGCCTGGTGCCGGCCATTGTCTATGGCGGCACGGACGCCCCCCAGACCGTCAGCATTGACTATCGCACCCTGGAGCGCGCCATCGAGAAAGGCGGCTTCCTCACCTCGCTGCTGATGCTGAACGAAGGCGGCAAAAAGACCCGCGTCATTCCCCGCCAAGTGCAGTTGGACCCGGTCTCCGACCGCCCGGTGCATGTGGATTTCCTGCGCCTGGCCGAAGGCGCCAGCGTGCGCATCGCCATTCCGGTGCACTTCAAGGGCCAGGGCGAATCGCTGGGCCTGAAGAAAGGCGGCGTCTTGAATGTGGTGCGCCATGAGATTGAGATGATCTGCCCCGCCGATCACATCCCCAGCGAGATCATGGTGGATGTCTCCAAGCTGGACATTGCCGAGTCCCTGCACATCTCGGCCGTCACCCTGCCGGAAGGTGCCAAGCCCGTGATCCGCGGCCGCGACTTCACGGTCTGCTCCATCGTCGCCTCGAGCACCGTGCGCGAAGAGCAGAAGGCCGCCGCCGCTGCCGCCGCCGCACCTGTCGCCGAAGCCGCGCCCGCCGAAGGCGCTGCCGCTCCGGCTGCCGGCGCCGCGCCGGCTGCCGGTGCCGCCGCGGCCGCGCCGGCCAAGGATGCCAAGGCCGCTGCCCCGGCGAAGAAATAAGCCGGGACGGCCGCGATGGCCGACACGGCTTTACTTATCGCAGGGCTGGGCAACCCCGGTTCGCAATATGCGAAGAACCGGCACAATGCCGGCTTCATCGTCGCGGACGAATTGCATGCGCATTACCGCTTCGGTCCCTGGAAAGCCAAGTTCGAGGGTTTGCTGTCGGAAGGCCGCTTAGGCGGGCGCAAGACCTGGCTGCTCAAGCCCCAGACTTTCATGAATGACAGCGGCGCCAGTGTGGGTGCGGCGCTGCGCTTTTTCAAATTGCCGCTGAATGCGCTGGTGGTGATCCATGACGAGATTGATCTAGCGGAAGGCAAGATGAAGGTGAAGACCGGTGGCGGCGATGCCGGGCAGAACGGTCTGCGCTCCATCACTGCCACGCTGGGTTCCGATTACCGCCGGGTGCGGCTGGGGGTGGGCCATCCTGGAGAAAAGCACCTAGTGACCCATCATGTGCTGGCCAATTTTGACAAGGACGACATCGCCTGGCTGAAGCCGCTGGTGATGGCGATGGTGGAAGCAGCGCCGCTTCTGGCGCAAGACGACGATACCGGTTTCATGAGCAAGGTGGCACTGCTCACGAAAGCGCCGAAGGAAGAGAGATAATGGGCTTTAAGTGTGGAATCGTGGGTCTGCCCAATGTCGGCAAGTCCACCCTGTTCAACGCCCTGACCCAGACGGCGGCGGCGCAAGCGGCCAATTATCCCTTCTGCACCATCGAGCCCAATGTCGGCGATGTGGCGGTACCAGACCCGCGGCTGGAAACGCTGGCGCAGATTGCCGGCAGCGCAGAAATTATTCCCACCCGCATCACTTTCGTTGATATCGCGGGCCTGGTGCGGGGCGCCAGCAAGGGCGAAGGGCTGGGCAACCAGTTTCTGGCCAATATCCGCGAAGTGGACGCGGTGGTGCATGTGCTGCGCTGTTTTGAGGATGACGACATCACCCACGTCGAAAACCGCATAGACCCCATCGCCGATGCCGAGACGGTTGAAACCGAACTGATGCTGGCCGATCTTGATTCGCTGGAAAAGCGCGTCAAGCCGCTGGAGAAGAAAGCCAATAGCGGCGAGAAGGAAGCCAAGGAAGCGCTGGCGTTGATGAACAAGGCGCTGGTGCTGTTGCGCGAAGGCAAGCCGGCGCGGCTGGCCGAGCTGTCAGTGGACGAGCGGGCGCCTTACGCCCAATTGGGGCTGATGACCGCCAAGCCGGTGCTGTATGTGCTCAATGTCGAGGAAGTTTCGGCGGCTAGCGGCAATGGCATTTCCACCAAAGCAGCGGAGATGGCCAGGATGCAGGGCGCCAAGTCGGTGGTGATTTCCGCCAAGATCGAGGAAGAAATCGCCCAGATGGCGCCTGCGGACCGCAAGGATTTTCTGGATTCGCTGGGACTGGAAGAGCCGGGGCTGAACCGGCTGATCCGCGCCGGCTATGACCTGCTGGGCCTGATCACTTTCTTCACCGTGGGGCCGAAGGAGGCCCGCGCCTGGACGGTGACGAAGGGCTCAAAGGCGCCGCAGGCAGCCGGTGTAATCCATACCGATTTTGAGCATGGCTTCATTCGCGCCGAAACCATCGCCTTTGCCGATTATGTCGCCGGCAAGGGCGAAGCGGGTGCGCGCGAGGCAGGAAAATTCCGGCTGGAAGGCAAGGATTACATCGTCGCCGACGGCGATGTGATGCATTTTCGGTTTAATACGTAAACCTACTGTCATGGCCCGGCTTGACCGCGCCATCAGAGCCACAAGCACAGTGCCAGTTGCCCTGGATGGCCCAGGTAAAGTGGGCCATGACAATTGAGTTAATTCTTCACAAACCGGTGTGCACCGGGAATGTTGGTGTAGCCGCCATAGATGGTGCCGTCATCGGCCACGGCCACGCCTTCTTCGGTACCCTGCTCCGGCCAAGGGATGTTGCCAAAAATCTTGCCGTCCGAAACCTTGGCCATGCGGATGCCGGGCGAGAAGGCGGTGCTGGCCGGGTTGGAGGTGGAATCGGCTACATAGAGCGTGTCGTTCTTGTCCACGAAGACGCCGCTGGGCTGACCGAACTGGGTCCAGACATCCAGCAGCTTGCCGTTCTGATCAAAGCGTTTCACCGCCCGGTTGCCGCGGTCGGCGACATAGAGCCGGCCTTCCTTGTCCATGGCGAGGCCATGCGGCGGGTTGAAGTCAGTCGGGCCATTGCCCTTCTGGCCCCACATGGTGATGAACTTCCAGTTGCGGTCGTATTTCAGCACGCGGAAGTTGCCATCCGGGTCGTGGCCGTCGGCAACGAAAATGTCGCCATTGGGCGCCTGCAACACGTCTGAGACTTCATTGTAATTGTAGGGATCGGTGGCCGAACCGCGCATGCCGTTGGTGCCGTGCGTCTCCAGCAGCTTGCCGTCCTGGTCGAAGATGCGGATGGTGTCGCCCACCACGGCATTCTTGGTCACGCCATCCACCACCCAGATATGGTCGTTGCGGTCAATGAAGATGCCGTGCGGATAGTGGAACATGCCGGCGCCGAAGGCCTTGAGCAGCTTGCCATGCTCGTCGAACTTCATGATCGGATTCATTTTGGGATTCTGCACGCAGTCATCGTCACGGGTGCCGCTGCAGCGCTCAAAGACCCAGACGCTCTTGCCATCCTTGTCAATGTCAATGGCGGAGACCGCGCCCCATTTGCGCGCGCCTTCCGGCTGAGCCCAGTCATTCTCAACATGATAGGGCGCGGCGGGCATCACCACCTGCGGCGGCGGCGGTCCGGCGGGACCGCGCCCGCGCCCGGCGCCGCGGCCGGGTGCCGGCGCACCGTCATCCTGAGCAAAGGCCGGCAGCGCCAGCAGCAGGACGGCGGCGGCAAGAACAGTCTTCAGGCGCATGGCGGCCTCAGCTCTTGGCGAATTTGCGGAAGTTCAAGGTGTTGGTGAAGCCGGCAAAGATGTTGCCGGCATCGTCCGTAACCACCGCCTCGATGGCGTTGTATTCACCCCAGGGGATGAAACCGACCACCTTGCCGTCGGAAACCTTGCCCCAGCGGATGCCGTTTTTGAAGCCGGGATTGGTCATCTCGTTCGATAGCGAATCGGCGACGTAGATATTGTCGTTCTTGTCTATATAGATGCCGCTGGGGCGGCCGAACTGCTTCCAGATGCCCAGCAGTTTTCCGTTCTGGTCGAAAATCTGGATGCGGTTATTGGAGCGGTCGGCAACATAGAGCCGGCCTTCCTTGTCGAAGGCCAGGCCATGCGGCGGATTGAAATCGCCGGGATCGGCGCCCACCTTGCCCCATTGCATGATGAACTTGCCGTTTCGGTCATATTTCAACATGCGGCCGTTGGTGCGCTGGTCATGGCCGTCGGCGATGTAAATCGCGCCGTCCGGTCCCACGATGACGTCGGAAACGGCATTGAAGTGATAGGGATCGGTGCCGGCAACGCCGAATTCGCCGATGGTCAGCAGCAGCTTGCCGTTCTGATCATATTTGCGCACCACATTGCCGGCCTTACCGCTCTTGGCCAAGCCGTCGGCAATCCAGATATTGTTTTGTGCATCCACGTAAATGCCGTGGGGATAGACAATGGTGCCCTTGCCGAAGCTTTTCACCAGATTGCCGTTCTGGTCGAACTTCAGGATGGGATCCAGATTGGGATTGGTGGCGCAGCCATCATCGGCGCTTTCGCAGCGATCAAAGACCCAGACACTCTTGCCGTCGCGGTCAATGTCAATGCCGGAAATGCCGCCCCATTTGCGGCCATTGGGGAGTTTGCCCCAGCCCGGCACTTCCTTGTAGCCGAAGTCGGGAAAACCATTGTGATCGGCATCGGCGGCCGGCATCGCGGGTGGTGGCGGGCCGGCGGTTTGCGCCATCACCAGCATGCCGGATGCCAGCAAGAGAGCGCCGACGGCGCCGAAAAACCGCGATTTCATAAGACCTCCCAGCCCGCCCTGTGCCGAACGGTGCGAGGAGAGCCTAGCCTATCCGTAAACGCTTACAAGCCCAGCGGTCAGCGCCCTTCCGGGAACAGGCTGCGCAGACCTTCGGGTGTGGCGGCGCAAGTGCCGCGCTCGGTGATGAAGCCGGTTACCAGCCGCGCCGGCGTGACATCAAAGCCGGGATTGGCGGCGCCGCTGCCGGGGGCGGCGATTTCCACCATTGTTACCGAACCGTCAGGAAGCCGGCCCGACATTTTCAATACTTCATCGGGGCTGCGCTCCTCGATGGGAATGTCGCGGCCCGATTCCAGCGTCCAGTCAATGGTGGATGACGGCAGCGCCACATAGAAGGGGATATTGTTGTCCTTCGCCGCCAGCGCCTTGAGATAGGTGCCGATCTTGTTGGCAACATCGCCATTCGCGGTGACGCGGTCGGTGCCGACAATCACCATATCCACCTGCCCGGCCTGCATGACATGGCCGCCGGCGTTATCAACCAGGATGGCATGGGGCACGCCATGGCTGCCCAGTTCGAAGGCGGTGAGGGCGGCGCCCTGGTTGCGGGGGCGGGTCTCGTCCACCCAGACATGCAGCTTGATGCCGGCATCATGGGCCATATAGATCGGCGCCAGGGCGGTACCGTAATCAACCGTGGCCAGCCAGCCAGCGTTGCAATGGGTGAGGATGTTTACCGGGTTGCCCTTTTTCCCTTCCGCGAGCTTCTCGATGATCTTAAGGCCGTTAAAGCCGATGGCCTGGCTCATCGCCACGTCCTCGTCGGCGATCTTTCCCGCTTCTGACCAAGCCAGCGCCACGCGCTTGCCATGGGGCTGATTCAACAAGGCGCCGCGCATGCGCCACAACGCCCATTTCAGGTTGATGGCGGTTGGGCGGGTCGCGGCCAGCATTTCTAGTGCGGTGTTGATGGCATCGTCGCTGGCGCCCTCGCGCACGGCCAGCGCCAAGCCATAGGCGCCCACCGCGCCGATCAGGGGAGCGCCGCGGGTCTGCATGGATTTGATCGCATGCGCCGCTTCGTCTGCCGATTTGATGGTCAGAGTGACGAACGCATGCGGCAGCTTGGTTTGGTCAATGATGCCGAAGCCATCTTCGCCGACGGGCCAGACAGAACGGTAGTGCGTGCCTTTGATGTTCATGGCGCCTTCGGTTCCGTCGCCCTCATGGCCGGATAGTCGCACATCCGCGCATACCAGGCAGCCAATTTGGGCCGGGAACTTTTCCAATCGAGGTCCGGCAACCGGAACGCGACATACCCGATGGCACAGGCGATTGCGATTTCACCGATAGTGGGCGGTTCGGCGAATTTGGTCCGCTCCGCCACGTCAAGACCGGCATTCACTGCTTCCAACTGGCGGGCCCGCCAAGCCTCGGGCGGGGTGGGCTCACGCCCCAGGATGACATAGTTGACCGCCGCTTCGGCGATGCCGTCGCCCAGCGCCTGCAGCACCTGTGATTTCCAGCGGCCGGTATTGTGACGGAAGATATTCATGCCAGGAAAGAATTTCCCGCCGCCGCGATGGTTGAGATATTCGCAGATCACTGGCGAATCGAAGATCACCGAGCCGTCTTCCAGAACCAGGGCCGGGATCTTTCCCAAGGGATTGATGCGGCGGAACTCCGGCTGCTGCATCGGCAGGGTCTTAATGATCTCCAGCTTCAGGCCCAGCTCATGCGCAATCACCTCACACTTGCGGCCGAACGGCGTGGCGGCGTTGGTGTAAAGCTTCAACTCAATGACCTTCAAAAGCCACGAGAGAGTGCACGGCATGGCCGGTGGCGCGCACCTTGTCGGCGCCGCCCAGTTCTGGCAGATCAATAACGAAAGAACAGCCAATCACCTTGGCGCCGGCCCGCTCCATCAACCGGATGCCGGCCAGCGCCGTGCCGCCGGTGGCAATCAGATCATCTACCAGCAGAACATGGTCGCCTTTGTTGATGGCGTCCGTATGGATTTCCACCCGGTCCAGGCCATATTCCAGGGCGTAATCCTCGCCGAGCACGGTGTGTGGCAGCTTGCCCTTCTTGCGGATGGGCACGAAGCCAGTGGAAAGCTGGTGCGCCACCGCGCCGCCCAAAATGAATCCCCGCGCCTCCAGCCCTGCCACCTTGTCAACGCGCACACCGGCGTAAGGCTGCACCATCTCATCCACCGCGCGGCGGAAGGCGCGGGGATTGCCCAGCAAGGTGGTGATATCGCGGAACATAATGCCGGGCTTGGGATAGTCCGGAATGGTGCGGATGGCGTCTTTAAAGTCCATGACGATCCTCAGTTCTTTTTCGGTGGATGCACATCGAAGGTCACCACGAAATCAGGCGTTACCCTCTCAGGCTGTGATTGTATCCCATAGGAAGAATGGTTCGGCGGGTAGTCATCCAGATCGATCGGCGGCAAATTGTAGGTCTGGCCATCACTTCGCCTGAGAAGAACCCCTGCCCTGTCGTCTGACTTCTCGACAATGCCGAAAAAATCCACGAAAGCCGTTTCATTGCCATCGGCGTCCAAGTGGCGAATGCCAACCAGAACCGACCGGCCAATATAAGCGGCGTTGGTCTGCATCACTTTTTCAAAATTCTCCCCGCCACTGCATCCAGCTTTGCCATCAGGGCAGCATCGCGCTTGTCGGGCGCGGTGATCAAGGCGGTATCCAGCACGGTTTCGACCCCCAGCGGGCAAGCTGAGCGCTGCGGCCCCAGCTTGCCCGCGACGGCAGTGATCAGCTTTCGGGCGTTGGCGGCATTGCCGTGCATCACCTTGATGACGGCGTCCACCGTCACCGAGTCATGACCAGGATGCCAGCAATCATAATCCGTTACCATGGCCACAATGGCGTAAGGCAGCTCGGCCTCGCGCGCCAGCTTGGCTTCCGGCATCGCCGTCATGCCGATGACCGAGCAACCCCAGGAACGGTAAAGCTCGCTTTCCGCCATGGTGGAGAATTGCGGCCCCTCGATGCAGATATAGCTTCCGCCTTGGTCATGGCTGATCTTCTGTTCCCGCGCCGCCAGCGTCAGCGTGTTGGAGAGGCGCGGGCAGACCGGATGGGCCATCGGCACATGGGCGACAAAACCGGGGCCGAAAAAACTCTTCTCGCGAGCAAAGGTGCGGTCAATGAACTGGTCGGCCATCACGAAGGTGCCGGGCGGCAATTCCTCCTTCAGCGAGCCGCAGGCCGAGACCGAAATCAGGTCGGTGACGCCGATGCGTTTGAGGGCATCAATATTGGCGCAGTAGTTGATGCTGCTGGGGGTCTGGACATGGCCACGCCCGTGGCGGGGCAGAAAGACCATGTCCACGCCGTGCAGGGAGCCGGTGAGAAGCTGGTCGGAGGGCTGGCCCCATGGACTGGCAACCGTCTGCCAGCGGGCATTTTCCAGTCCGTCAATCTCATAGACACCGGAGCCACCAATCACTCCGAGAACGGTGCGGGTCATGGTCTTGTCGGATGCCGGAGGTTGCGAGGCGTTCTAACACAAAACAAAGAAGGCGCGAGGATTAAGCACCGGGCCTTGGGTCACCGGAGTGGCTCGCAGGAGTTTATGCTCCAGCGCGCGAAGCGCGACCGGAGTGCACAGTTAGACTTCAGTGAACATCCGCCCAGAGCTTGCGCTTGGCGGCGAACAGGACGCCGGCAAAGGCCAGCAGGAAGAGGATCACCGAAAAGCCCATCTGCTTGCGCTCTTCCATCTTGGGCTCCGATGCCCAGGCAAGGAAGGTCGCCACGTCACGGGCTTCCTGATCCACCGTCGCTCTTGTGCCGTCGGTATAGCTGACGGAGTTGGCCTGCAACGGCGGCGGCATGCCGATATTCCAGCCCTCGTAATAGGGGTTGTAATACTTGTCCTTGGTCACCGTGAAACCCTTGGGCGGGGTTTGATGGAAGCCGGTGAGGATGGAATAGACATATTGCGGGCCGCCCCGGCGCGCCTTGACGATCATCGAGAGATCAGGGGGCAGGTTGCCGTTGTTGTTGGCGCGGGCGGCATTCTCGTTGGGGAAGGGATTGGGGAAATAATCGGCAATAATGCCCGGTCGGGTGAGCCGCTCGCCCTTGTCGTCGGTGGTTTCACCCTTGTCATTGGGCTCGGCCGGGACCTTGTAGCCGGCGGCGATGCCCTTGGCCTGGGCCTCGCTGAAGCCGGGCCCACCCGGTTCAGACAGGTTGTGAAAGGCCACATGCTGGAGCACATGACAGGCGCCGCAGACTTCCTTGTAAACCTGGAAGCCGCGTTGCAACGCACCGCGGTCATAGGTCCCGAACGGCCCTTCAAACGAGAACTCTTCCTTCTTGGGGGGCAAACGATGGGTGTCCATGGTGTGCGCCGAGGCAGCGCCAAAGGCCAGGGAAAGACCCAACGAACCGGCGAGTGCGAGGCGAAGCGGCAAGTGCGTCATGTTTCTCACTCTATTCGCCGAGCACAGGTTGGGAGATGGAGGCCGGCAGCGGCTTTGGCGTTTCAAACAAGCCGACCAGGGGCATCAGTAGGATGAAGAAGCCAAAATAGTAGGCGGTGCCGAAACGGGCGACCAACACCAGCGGAATGCCGGCCAGGACGGCATCCACCGGCTGGCTGCCGCAATAGCCCAAAATCAGGCAGTCCACCACGAAGAACCAGAACAGCCATTTCATCGTCGGCCGGAAGCGGCAGGAGCGTACCCGTGACGTGTCCAGCCAGGGAATGAAGGCCAGCACCAGGATGGCGGCCCCCAGAGCAATCACGCCCAGGAGCTTGTTCGGGATCGAACGCAGAATGGCGTAGAAGGGAAGCAGATACCATTCCGGCACGATTTCCGGCGGCGTCACCAGCGGATTGGCTTCAATGGCATTGTCGGCATTGCCGAAGAATTCCGGCGCGTAGAAGACAAACAGAGAAAAGAAAATCACGAAGAGGACGAGATAGAAGCCGTCCTTTATCGTGTAATAGGGGTGGAAGGGCACGGTGTCCTGCGGGCTCTTCACATCAATGCCCAACGGGTTGTTGTTGCCCGGCACATGCAGCGCCCAGATATGCAGGCCTACCACAGCAGCGATGACAAAGGGCAGCAGATAGTGCAGCGAGAAAAAGCGGTTCAGGGTGGCGTCGCCGACCGCGAAGTCGCCCCACAGCCAAGTGGAGATATGCGTGCCCACCAGCGGAATGGCGCTGAAGAAGTTGGTGATGACAGTGGCACCCCAGAAGGACATCTGGCCCCAGGGCAGCACGTAGCCGAAGAAGGCCGTGGCGGTCATCAAGAGGTAGATCAACACGCCGATGATCCAGATCAGCTCGCGCGGTGCTTTATAGGAGCCGTAATAGAGACCACGGAACATGTGGATATAGACGGCGAGGAAGAACATGGACGCGCCGTTGGCGTGCACATAGCGGATTAGCCAGCCGTAATTAACCTCGCGCATGATCTTCTCGACGGAGCCGAAGGCCAGGGCCGCGTCCGGCTTGTAGTGCATCGCCAGCACGATGCCGGTGACAATCTGCACCGCCAGGCAAAAGGTGAGGATGCCGCCGAAGACGTACCAGAAGTTCAAATTCTTCGGCGTCGGGAAGGTGTTCATGGTGTCGTGCAACAGCCGCGGCAGCGGCAGACGCGTATCCAGCCACTTTTCGATGCCGGACTTGGGATTGTAGGTCGATGGACCGGACATTGTTGTGCTCCTCAACCGACCTTGATGCGGGTATCAGACAGGAAGGCGTAGGGCGGCACTTCCAGATTGCGGGGCGCCGGGCCTTTGCGGATGCGCCCGGCCGTGTCGTACTGCGAGCCGTGGCAGTGGCAGAGCCAGCCGCCATATTCCCCCTGCACATCGGTGGGCGTGGAAATGGTGGGCGTGCAGCCCAGATGGGTGCAGACGCCTTTCAGCACCAGCCATTCCGGCTTGGTGGTGCGGTTGGCATCGGTGGCAGGCGCATTCTCGGGTAGGCTGTCATTGTTGGCCAGCGGATCAGGCAGCGAGGCCACGTCCACGGCGCGCGCCTTGGCGATCTCTTCAGGGGTGCGGCGACGTACAAAAAGAGGCTGGCCGCGCCATTTAACGGTAATGCCCTGGCCGACCTGGATGGAGTCCAGCGGGACTTCCACCGACGACAGCGCCAGCGCAGCGGTGGAGGGGTTCATCTGGTCAATCAGGGGCCAGGCTACGGCAGCGACGGCGACACCGCCCATCGCACCCGACGCCACATAGAGAAAGTCGCGGCGGGTCGCGTCATCTGCTGTCGCTGCTGTCACTGGGATCACCCTTTAGACTTGGATAACTGGCGAATTCTATTGCCACAGCCCGGCGCGGGAACGGTAATGACGCGGTGACGCGCCGGCCCCAAATCCCCCGGACCGATGGTTCGTTGGCGCGGTAAAATAGAGAGTCGGTTTTCGAGGGTCTTGCGGCACGATGACGCAGAAAATGCCTTTTCTGCCCGTGCCTTGGACCTGTTAGGCGGTTTCGATGCGCTTGGCGCTGTTCGAGCCTGATATCCCGCAGAATGCTGGCGCCTTGCTCAGGCTTGGTGCCTGCCTGAGCGTGGATGTGGACATCATCGAACCCGCCGGATTTTCCCTCGCCGACCGGGCTATAAAGCGGGCTGGGATGGACTATCTGGAAATGGCCCGGCTGCGCCGCCATGCCTCCTGGCAACGCTTCCTGGCAGACCGGGGGCGCGGGCGACTTGTGTTGCTGACAACCAAGGCCGCACAGCCGTATACGGGCTTTGCCTTCGCTCCGGACGATATCCTGCTCGTAGGCCGGGAAAGCGCCGGCGTGCCGGCCGCCGTGCATGAGGCAGCGGACGCGCACCTGCGCATACCCATGGCGGCGGGAACGCGCAGCTTGAATGTGGCGCAAGCCGCGGCGATGGTGCTGGGCGAGGCCTTGCGCCAGTGCAACATGTTTCCTTCGTCGGAGTTCGCGTGACTCTCACTCTTTTCACCGAAGGCGGTCTGATCGCTCTCGCCCAAGTGTTGATGATTGATATCGTGCTGGCGGGCGACAATGCCGTGGTAATCGGCATGGCCGCGGCACGGGTGCCGCCGGCGCTGCGCAACAAGGTGATCCTGTGGGGTCTGACGGCGGCGGTGGGTCTGCGGGTTGTACTGGCGGCAATCGCGGTAAAACTGCTGGCAATCATCGGCCTGACGCTGGCGGGCGGTATCCTGCTGCTGTGGGTATGCTGGCGGATGTGGCGCGACATTCGTGGACAGAAGGCTCATGGCGCGATCAAGTTGGATGAGAATGCCGGCCTCAAGAGTGCCATCGTCCAGATTGTGGTCGCGGACATTTCAATGTCACTGGACAATGTGCTGGGGGTCGCGGGAGCGGCGCGCGACCATCTCGATGTCCTGGTGATTGGTCTCTTACTGTCGGTGGCCCTGATGGGGGCGGCAGCCAACCTCATCGCTCGCCTGCTCGAGAAGGTGCGCTGGATCAGCTATATCGGGCTTGTGATTGTGCTCTATGTCGCCGGCAACATGCTCTGGGAAGGTGTGAGCGAAGTGATGGATGCCGTCAACTAGTCACTTCGAGCAATAATGCCGTCGCATCATCCGACTTTTTGAAGCGCGCGAAGCGATCACCGCGGGCATCGTCGTTTTCGATGGCACGCAGTTCTTCGCCCATCGCGGCCAAGCCCCGCGTTTTTGCCGCCCCAATCAGCCCCGCAGCATCACAGACACCATAATTGACCGAAAGTGCCAAAAAGCCGTCGGAGGCCAGCAAGAGCAGGCTGCCCTGCCCTACCTTCATGATCTTGCGCTGGGCATGAGCAGCAGCCCGCTTGTCCGGTGAAAATAGCCAGTAGTCGCCACTGTTGACCCGCCCCCGCGCGGCGCGCAGATGGTCCAGGAACTGGGTCCGCACCCCGGGTGCCGCCGAAGATACCTGTTTTTCCTGCGCCAGCTTGCGGGCGCGGCGGCTTTCCTCCGCCCGTTTCGTCAAGGTTTCGCCGACCACAGTAACGGCATCTCCCCGCGCGATGATCGCGCCGCAATCTCCCAACCAGAGAAACTCAAGCCCTTTCTCATGCTTTGCAGCCAGCATGACCGAAGCACAGGGAAGTTGCCACCGCTGTCCCAGCGGCGCACGCGCCAATGCCTTGAAGCTTTTTTCCGCATCCGCCATGGCCGCGCGCAACGCGTTCCTTGGCGCTTCCTCCTGCAGATGCGCCATCAATCGCCGCGCTCCGAACTGGGCGATCCAGGCAGCGTCGGAAGCTCCCGGCATCAGCGGATCGTCAAGCATGGTGGCGCCATCCATCACCAGGGCGGCATTTGCACCATGTGCGAAAGAATCTTCATTGCTCTTGGTGGGATCGCCCGGCAGGGACAGCCAATCTAAAAGCCGCAGCATTCAATTCTTCCGGGCCAAAGCCGCAAGCCGGTCGTGCAGTAC
>JAFAVT010000213.1 GCA_019242275.1 Alphaproteobacteria bacterium | reverse complement strand
TGTTGCGAGGTCCGCGACTTCAGGTTCGGCCGCGTCTGTGGTAAAAGGCAGCTATGGCTGAATATAGCTATATCATCACCCAGGAGCCCGGCAAGCGGGGCGGGCGGCCCTGCATCCGCGGCATGCGCATTGCCGTGGCCGATATTCTGGGCTGGCTGGCTGCCGGCATGTCGCATGCTGAAATCCTCTCCGATTATCCGGAGCTGACCGAAAAGGATATTCGCGCCGCCCTTGCCTATGCGGCCGACCGCGAACGGCGGATTATGACGGCATCGGCGTGAAGTTGCTGTTCGACCAGAATCTCAGTCATCGTCTCTGCAATCTGCTGTCGGACCAGTTTCCCGGCAGCACGCAGGTCAAGCCTGCAGGCCTGGACCGCGCCGATGATTGGGCCATTTGGGAATTCGCACGCCGGGAGGGTTTTGTCATCGTAACGCTGGATGCGGATTTTGCCGACATCGCCGGTTTGCGCGGCGCGCCACCGAAGATCATTTGGCTGCGCTGCGGCAACCAGAGGACCGAGTTCGTTCACCGGCTGTTGCGCGACCACGCCGACCTGGTTGTGAATTTCATGCAGAGCGGCGATGCCGCCTGTCTTGAGCTTTACTGAGGTCTTTACGCGTCGCGCTACGCGAGAGTTTTTCCGCTCAGGCGTTCCAGGATGTGAAAGGGGCTGCGGGCGGGTTCGACCATTTGCGCCAGGTCCAGATGAAAGGTCTGTTCCAGAGCAAAGGCACCGCCCAGCGCCGCATGCAGCACCTGGTCGGTGTAAACCAGCCAGCAACTGCCGGGCGGAAAGTCCAGGGCCGTCTTCGGGCAATTTTTCTGAAACGCATCATCTAGCTTGGCGGCATCATGCAGCGACAGCATCATTTCGTCATAGCGGCTGCGGCGGCCGTGGGTGACGCCCAGCTTTTCCCACAGCCAGGATTTGCCCGGCGTGTGCGTTTTGGCCCGCGGCAGAAAAGCTTGCGCGAAATTCTCAAAATCCTGCCCCACCAGCCAGTGCCGTTCACCGCGCCGGCCATAATCCAGCGGCGCGACATTGCAGAAGAAACGCAAAATCCGCCTTCCTTTCTGCATCGGCCGCGAAGGAAAGGCATCCACATGCAGCAGCCGGTCGTCACTGGTCTTGGAGTAATGCCGGCCTTCCACTTCCACCGGGCGAAAACTGGTGCGGGCACGCTCCACATGGCGATAAGGCAAAAGCTCTTCCACCAGCTTCGTGGCAGAGGCGCCGAAACACTCGATCATGGCGCCAAGGGCGGCGGCGTCGGCGCCGGCAAGCGACGTCGCCTGCAGCTTGCCGGTGGCGGGATTGAGACTGATGTTCTTGGCCTTGCCGTTGCTGACGGCGGGATCAAGAAAACGTACTTCGTCATTGCCAAGGTCAAAGCGCAGGCGGGGAAAGAACAGCACTGCCCCCCGCTCCAGGGCATGGACGGCGCGGTCGCGGGTGGCCCCGTCAATCGCATCATGCCAGCCGGTGATGTCCAGCGTTTCGATCATTTCTGAAAGCTTTCCGTCATGGCCGAGAATATCAGGGTGCGCAGGTCGCGGCGCAAGCGCATCCGCCGTGCCTGGGTATCAATCACCTGGGTCATCATGATGGCGATCAGCTCTTCCTTGGGGTCCACAAAGAAGAAGGTGCCGGCAAGGCCGCCCCAGGCGTATTCGCCGATACTGCCCGGCATGGCGGCATGGGCCAGGTTCTGCATCACCGCCACGCCAAGGCCAAAGCCGACGCCGCGATAAGCGGTTTCGTTGAAGAGGTCGGACGCCGGCATCAGATCAGCGATTTCGGCATTGCCGGGCAGATGGTTCATGGTCATCAGCGCCACGGTCTTGGGCGAAAGATAGCGCACCCCATCCAGCTCGCCGCCGTTCAGCAGCATGCGGGCAAAGCGCAGATAATCGGCCGCGGTGCCGGCAAGACCGCCGCCGCCGGACAACAGCGAGGGCAGGTTGGCATAGCGCATGGTCTTGACGCCATCGTCCCACAAGGCCAGGCGGTCATCCTTGCTCCAATAGCAGGTGGCCAGGCGGGCGCGCTTGTCTTCCGGCACAAAGAAATCGGTGTCGGTCATGCCCAGCGGGGCGAGCAGGCGGCTCTGGAAAAATTCGCGCAGACTCATGCCGCCGGCAATCTCAATCACATGGCCCAAGACATCGGTGGAGACCGAATAGTTGAAGGCGGTGCCGGGCGAAAACTCCAGCGGCAGCGTCGCCAACAGGCGCACCATTTCAGGAAGGCCACCTTCAAGGTCAAACTCGGCCAGGCGCAGGCGGCGATATTCCGCATCAATGGCGGTGCGTTGCAAAAAGCCATAGGTGAAGCCGGAGGTGTGGCGCATCAGGTCGTGCACCGTCATCGCCCGTGCCGGCGGTTTGGTGATGAAGCTGCCCGGGGTGCCGCCGGCAAAGACGCCAAGATTGGCAAAGGCGGGAATGAATTTGGCCACCGGATCATCCAGGGCGATGGCGCCTTCTTCCAGCAGCATCAGCGCCGCCACCGAAGTCAGCGGCTTGGTCATGGAATAGATGCGGTGGATGGTGTCGTGTGTCATGGGCGTGGCGCGCACCCGGTCGCGCTCGCCCAGCACTATGTCCAGCACGGTTTCGCCGCGGCGCCAGACCAGCACCTGCGCCCCGGGCAGCCAGCCGGGTTCGATCCAGGCGCGCTGGAGGAAAGGTGCGATCAGGTCCAGTCGCTGCTTGGAAAAGCCGTGTGTCATGTCGCTTTGCGTCAGGGTAGAGGGTCTGGATATACTATAATCCATGGGGGACGCATCCAAACGTGTGACGCAATTGCGATTGGCCGGCTGGGCCTGGCTGTCGCTGGGCGCGGCGTTCTTCTGGCCGCTGCTGGCGATTGTTTTCCTGGGCGGCGCCGGGCCATGGCCGGCCGCCTTCTGGCTTGATCTGGCGCCGTCGCTGGCGATGGTGGCGCTGGCCGGTCTTTTGTTTTTGCGGGCGCGGCGATGAGCGCGCTGAAAGTCAATGCCCGCATCGCGATTCCGGACGATGAGCTGAAGGAGCGGTTCATCCGTAGCTCCGGTCCCGGCGGGCAGAATGTCAACAAGGTGGCCAGCGCGGTGGAGTTGCGCTTTGACGTGCGCGCCTCGTCCAGCCTGACTGACCTGGCGCGGGCGGCGCTGCTGTTCAGCGGGCGGCTGACAAAGGATGGCGTGCTGGTGATCAGGGCCGAGCGCTTTCGCGATCAGGAAAAGAACCGTGCCGATGCCCGCGCCCGGCTGGCGGCGATCATCGCCGCGGCGGCGACGCCGCCCAAGCCGCGGCGCAAGACCAAAGTCCCCAAGGCCAGCAAGACCAAACGGCGCGATGACAAGAAGCGGCGGGCTGAGGTGAAACAGGGGCGTGGCAAACCGTCTGCTGATTAGAAAGAAATGTCGTCCAGAGCTCTAGGCGCCGGTGTTTGCAACTCTGGATGGCCCGCGCGGAGGCGGGCCATGACAGTTTGGGGTAAAATGATTGTCGAACCAAATCTGCTCCTGGCCTTCATCGCGGCGGTGACGCTGTTGATGCTGATCCCCGGGCCCAATGTGGCGCTGATCGTGGCCAACAGTGTGACGCACGGCGTGCGCGCCGGGCTGGTCACCGTCGCCGGCACCGTGGCGGCGCAGGCGCTGTCGCTGGCGCTGGTGACGGCGGGACTGACGGCGTTGCTGGCGGCCGTCGGTGCCTGGTTCGTCTGGCTGCGCTGGGCCGGCGCGGCCTATCTGATCTGGCTGGGCATCAAGCAATGGCGGGCGGCCGCTCCTGATCTGGCGGCGGCGGCGCAGCCCCGCGCGGCGCTGTTCGCGGAAGCTTTTCTGGTCTCGCTGGTCAATCCCAAGACGCTGATTTTCTATGGCGCCTTTTTTCCGCAATTCATCAGCCTGTCGCGGCCGGTGCTGGGGCAGGCGGCGCTGTTGTCGCTGGTCTTTCTTGCCATCGCGGCGGTGATGGACAGCGGTTGGGCCCTGGCGGCGGCACGGGTGCGCCCGTTCCTGGCACGGCGCGGGCGGCTGACGGGCCGCCTCACCGGCGCCATTCTGGTGGGCGCGGGCACGGCGCTGGCCTTGCTGCGCCGTTCCTAGCAGCTTTTTTTGCCCCTGCCTGGGTTCGGCCTTTCTGATATTGCTGCTCTGCCGCCTTTCAGGATCTGCCATTGACGGACACTGACACCAAGGATGATGCGCCGGCCGGCCTGTCGCTTCTTGCGCGGCAATTGCTGGAACGCCTGCCGCTGCCGGTGATGCTGCTGGACAGCCAGGCGCGGGTGCTGCTGGCCAATGCCGGTATGCAGACGGCGCTGGGTGCAGGACTGGAGGGCAAGCCGCTCACGGCGGTGCTGCGCCATCCGGCGGTGCTGGATGCGGTGGGCGCGGCGCTTGCCAGCGGCGGTCACAGCGATGTGAGCTTCAGCATCGCCGGCCTGGTCGAGCGACACTATGAAGCCCATATCGCCCGCCTTGATGACGGCCTGGTGGCGCTGTTGTTGCACGACATCACCGCCATCCGCCGGGCCGAACAGATGCGGGCCGATTTCATCGCCAATGTCAGCCATGAACTGCGCACGCCGCTGGCGGCGCTGTTCGGCTTTATCGAGACGCTGCAAGGGCCGGCGCGGGACGATGCAGCGGCGCGGGAAAATTTTCTGAACATCATGGCGCGGGAAGCGGCGCGGATGCGAAGGCTGATTGACGATCTGCTGTCGCTGGCGCGCATCGAACTCAATGAGCATGTGCCGCCGCAGGGGCGGGTGGCGCTGGAAGCGGTGGTGCGGCAGGCGGCGGCGGCGCTGGCGCCGCTGGCGGCCGGGGACGACATCAGCCTGCGCATCGAAAGTGTGCCGCTGCAAGAAATTGTGGGCGACCATGACGAATTGGTGCAGTTGTTCCAGAACCTGATCCACAACGCCATCAAGTATGGCCGGCCGGGCGGCGAGGTACGAGTCACACTTGGACAGGAAAGCGGCCATGTCTTTGCCGCGGTTGCCGATGACGGCGAAGGCATTCCTCGCGAGGCGCTGCCGCGCCTGACCGAGCGTTTCTACCGGGTGGATGTGAAGCGCAGCCGCGAGCGTGGCGGCACCGGCTTAGGGCTTGCCATCGTCAAGCACATCCTTTCGCGCCACCAGGGCCGACTCAGCATTGACAGCAAAGTGGGCGAGGGCAGCACCTTTACCGTGCTTTTGCCGGAGCCTGGGGCCATGGAAAAGCCGCCAAAAGCGCCCGACATTCTGCCTGTCACGGAACTGTTATAAAAGTGTCGCATAGAATTGGCGCCAGGCTCTTAAAGCCCTGCGCGCACCCCGCAAGCTGATGATGACCGATCATACCGTCAAGTCTTTCGATGAACAGTTGCAGGCGCTGTCTGCCGCCGTGGCCCAAATGGGCGGACTGGCGGAAGCCCAGCTTGCCGCCGCCATTGACGCCATCGCCCGCCGCGATTCCGGCGCGGCCGAACGCGCCGTGGCCGGCGATGTCCGCATTGACGCCCTGCAGCAGGAGATCGAGGAACGGGCGATGAAATTGCTGGCGCTGCGCCAGCCCATGGCGGTGGATCTGCGCGACACGCTGGCGGCCATCAAGATTGCCGGCGAGTTGGAGCGCATCGGCGATCTGGCCAAGAACATCGCCAAGCGCGCCCTGGTGCTGAACCGCGAGCCGCCCATCCGCCTGACCCAGAGCCTGGGTCGCATGGGCAAGGCGGCGCAGAACCAGTTGAAGCAGGTGTTGGACTCTTTCTCCAATCGCAATGCCGACGATGCCGAGGCGGTGTGGCAGCGCGACGGCGAGATTGACGAGATTTACAACAGCCTGTTTCGCGAGCTTCTCACCTATATGATGGAAGACCCGCGCACCATTGGCCTGTGCACCCATCTGCTTTTTGTCGCCAAGAATATCGAGCGCAGCGGCGATCACTGCACCAACATCGCCGAAGTGGTCTATCACATGGTCAAGGCCGGCTATCTCAATGCCCGGCCCAAGGCCGACATCACCAGCGAAACCTCGGTTCCCTACGAAGGCCGCGCATGAGCAAGCCCACCATTCTGGTTGCCGAGGACGAAAGCGCCCTGGTCACCCTGCTGCGCTACAATCTGGAGCGCGAAGGCTATCGGGTGCTGGAAGCGCGCGACGGCGAGGAAGCGCTGCTGGTGGCGGCCGAAGAACAGCCCGATCTGGTGATCCTGGACTGGATGATGCCGCAGCTTTCCGGCATCGAGGTGTGCCGGCGCCTGCGCGGCCGCAAGGAAAGCCGCAATGTTCCGATTTTGATGCTCACCGCGCGGGGCGAGGAGAGTGACCGCATTCGCGGGCTGGATACCGGCGCGGATGATTATCTCACCAAGCCTTTCTCGATGACGGAATTGCTGGCGCGGCTGCGGGCGGTGCTGCGCCGCATCCGCCCCAGCCTGGCCGAGGATGTGGTGCAGGTGGGCGATATTGC
>JAFAVT010000178.1 GCA_019242275.1 Alphaproteobacteria bacterium | reverse complement strand
GTGGGAGAAGGTGCCGCGCGGTAGCGCGGCGGATGAGGGGGCGGCTCAGGTGTTTTTTATCTGGCCATAGGCCCAGTCCAGCCAGGGCGTCAGGGCCTTTAGATCAGAGGTCTCGACCGTGGCGCCGCACCAGATGCGAAGCCCCGGCGGGGCGGCACGATAGCCGCCAATATCCAGGGCCACGCCTTCCTTCTCCAGGAGGGCCGCAAGCTTTTTGGCGGTTTCAGCTTTGGCTTCGTCGGAAAGCGCCACAAACCAGGGATCGGTGATGGCAATGCAGACCGAGGTGTTGGACCGCGTCTTGGGATCGCGCGCCAGAAATCCCGCCCACTGTGATTTCGCAACCCAATCTTCCAGCATCTTGAGATTGGCATTGGCGCGGGCGATCAGGGCCTTAAGTCCGCCGAGATTCTCCGCCCAGGTAAGGGCGTCCAGCCAGTCTTCCACCGCCACCATGGAGGGGGTGTTGATGGTCTCGCCCTGGAAGATGCCTTCCGTCAGCTTGCCCTTGGAAGTGAGGCGAAAGATTTTCGGCAGCGGCCAGGGCGGCGTGTAGGTCTCAAGCCGCTTCACCGCGCGGGGGCTCAAGACCAGCATGCCATGCGCCGCCTCGCCGCCCAGCGCCTTCTGCCAGGAGAACGTAACAACATCGAGCTTGTCCCATGGCAGCTCCATCGCAAAGGCCGCCGAGGTGGCATCGCAGATAGTCAGGCCGTCGCGGTTGGGCGAAATCCAGTCGCCGTCCGGCACTTTCACACCGCTGGTGGTGCCGTTCCAGACAAAGACCGCGTCATTGCCGGGCAGATATTGTGTGAGGTCGGGCAGTTCGCCGTAGGGCGCCTTGAACAGGCGGGTATTGGGAAGGCGCAGTTGTTTGACCGTGTCGGTGACCCAATCCTCGGAAAAACTTTCCCAGGCGAAGAGATCAACCGGGCGGGCACCCAGAAGCGACCACAGCGCCATTTCGACCGCACCGGTATCGGAGGCCGGCACAATGCCCAGACGATAATCTTCCGGCACGCCGAGCAGCCGCTTGGTGCGATCAATGGCATCTTTCAGTTTGGCTTTGCCGGGTTTGGAGCGGTGGGAGCGCCCGACCAGCGCGCCCTTGAGGGCCTCAGGCGTCCATCCGGGGCGTTTGGCGCAGGGGCCGGAAGAAAAAAAAGGCCGTGCGGGACGCACAGCCGGCTTTTCCTTTGCAGGAACAAGATCAGTCATCGCGGTTCATTCCTTCCAGAATGAGAGCGCCCCGTTGGGGGGGCGTGGCCCGCAGCCGGTATAGGGGCGCGGTCCCGCCGCGTCAACCGCGACTGGCCGGCGCTGACGCCAAAGGGAACAGTCGCGGCATGGGCACGTTTTCTGTCAGACAGTTCCAGGAACAACGCCATGGTGCAGCCATCTTTATTCACTGACGATCGCCGCGAAAAATCCGTGCCCGAACTGGGGCTGCCGCTCGACACGGTGAGCTTCATCATTCTCAAGGCGCGGGAATATGACGTGAAGGAAGCCGACAGCGATCCCGATGACGGCTCCAATCCCGCCGATGACGGCCAGACCGATGTGCTGGTGGACAAGCCCGACGATCCGGTGCGCGAGGAATTGCTGGGCGCCATCGCCAGCCTGCGCGATGATCAGCGGGCGCGGCTGGTGGCGCTGGCCTGGCTGGGGCGCGGCACCTATGACCTGGATGAATGGCAGGATGCCGTGGCGACGGCGCGGCGCGAGCACAATGCGCGGGCCGGCGAATATCTGCTGGGTCTGCCGTTGTTGGGCGATTATCTGGAAGACGGCCTGGCCATGTTCGACGAATTCATCGTGGACCAGGACGACAGGACCGAAGGGGTGGACGGCGAGAATGAACCCTTGGGCAATATGCGCGACAAACCGCGACGGCAATAGCACTTTTCGAGCAACCTGCTCACGCAGCAAAATTTCTCGCGCTCAAATATTGATTTCGCCTTCGAAATAAAGCGCGCAGGGTCCTTGCAGGAAGACCTCATCGCCCGCATCGGTGACGCGCAAATCGCCGCCGCGGGTGCTGAGTTGGCGCGCCCGCATGGTCTTTTTGCTGAGACGCTTCGCCCAGAACGGCGTCAGGGCGCAATGGGCCGAGCCGGTCACCGGGTCTTCCGGCACGCCAAGACCGGGCGCGAAAAAGCGCGAGACAAAGTCATAAGGCTCATCCCCCGGCGCCGTGGCCAGCAGCGAACCCGCCTTCACCTGCAGCAGCGTGTCTTTCAGGCCGGCTTGCGGCTTGACCGCAGCAATGGCGTCGGCCGTGTTCCAGACCGCGATCAGGGCGCGGGCGCCGGCGCCGCCTTTCTCGCTGACATGGAGCTCAGCCGGCGCCGGTGAATTGAGGGCGGCGGCAAGGGCGGCAGCAAAACCATCCGGCGCGGCAAATGGCGCCGACGGGGCCGCCGGCAACGCCATGGTGTCGCCATCGGCGCCGCGCTGCACGATGAGTTCGCCGGAGCGCGTCGTGAAGCGGACTTTTTCAAGAGAAGTATCCAGGACGCGAAACAGAATAAAAGCGCTGGCCAGGGTGGCATGACCGCAAAGGTCCACTTCCACCGTCGGCGTGAACCAGCGCAGATCATAAGCGCCGGGCGCTGTCGGCACGAAGAAGGCGGTCTCGGCCAGATTATTCTCCGCCGCGATGGCCTGCATCACGCCATCATCCAGCCAGCGCTCGAGGGCCACCACGCCGGCGGGATTGCCTTCGAAAGGCTTGGCCGCAAAAGCGTCCACCTGCCACATTTTCAGTTTCATGCCGGCCTCCTTGCGCGGAGCTTAGCGGCAGCACGGAGGCAGGAAAGGCGTGGCGGCGCATGACGGCCATGCGGGGGCCTTCAGGGCGCGGCCTTGCCGTCGGGGCCCATCACGCCGCGCTCCTTGAGGTAGGCTTCCACAATCGGTGTCCATTCCACCGAGGCGCCTTTGCGATTCCAGAAATTATGCCCGTCATTGCCGGTCGGGCCATAGGCCGGCATGGCATGAAGATCGGCCTTGCCGCCGCCCCTAGTATAGCCCTTGTACACCGCGGCGACGAAGTCCGGCTGGAAGAACATGTCGTTGGCGCGATAGACCCAAAGCATCGGAACATTGGAAGCGCCGCCCAGGCCATAGGCCGCCGCCGCTACTTCATCGGCGCTGCCGCAACTGCGCCCGCCGGCGAAATTCATCAACGCCGCCACGCGCGGGTCTTTCAGGGCGCCGAAGGCGATGGTGGCCCAGCCGCCGGCGGAAAGTCCCTGCACCACCATGCCGTCATGGCGAAGCTGCGACACGCTGGCAAGAAAGGCCACGGCAGCCTCGACATCGCGCGCCCCTTCCAGTCCCGCGCGCAGCACCGGATCGCGGCCCCGGCCGCAGGCGGGATTTTCCTTCATGGCGCCGCCGGTGGCGCCATAGCCGCGCCGCTGCACAAAGGCGACGGCGAAATTGCGCGCCAGAAACCATTGCGCCTGCTCGCTGTCGCAGCCGGTCAGCTTGTCAGCCGCAGGGTCAATCGCAGCGGGATGGTTGAGCAGCGCCACGCGCGGCTTTACCACCCCTTGCGGCAGGCAGAGCCGCCCAGCCAGTTGCAGATGGGCGCCTTCGCCGTCGGTCATGGGAATGGAAAGGGCGGCGTCCTGAAACGCGGTGTCGGCCAGCGCCGGCACCGCCTGGAAAACTGCCAGCAACATCGCCAAGCCCCGATACCGGATCATGTTGCCCCTCCCGCTTTTCACGAAAGTCTAGCCGCAAAGGTGGCTGAGGCGAAGACGTCAGGCCCGTGCTTCCAGCGCCTTGGGCGCGTTGTTCAGCGCGCTTTCATCGCCTTTTGCAGTTTCTCAAAGGCGCGGACTTCGATCTGGCGCACCCGTTCGCGGGAAATGCCGAATTTCTGCGACAGCTCCTCCAGCGTGGCGGGCTCGTCGCGCAGGCGGCGGGCGCGGATGATCTCCTGCTCCCGTTCGGTGAGTTCGCCCATGGCATTTTCCAGCAGCAGATGGCGGTCGCTCATTTCCTCGCGTTCGGCCAGGCGGGTTTCCTGGTCCGGCGTGTCATCGGCCAGCCAGTCCTGCCATTCGCTTTCGCCTTCGCTGCGCAGCGGGGCATTGAGCGAGGTATCGCCGCCCGTCAGGCGGCGGTTCATCTCGGTGACTTCGCCCTGCGTGACACCCAGCTGGTCCGACAGGGTCGCCAGATGTTCGGGCGTCAGGTCGCCTTCCTCGATGGCGCCGATATGGTTCTTGGCCTTACGCAGATTGAAGAACAGTTTCTTCTGGGCCGCGGTGGTGCCCAGCTTCACCATGCTCCATGAGCGCAGCACATATTCCTGGATGGCGGCCCTGATCCACCACATGGCATAAGTGGCCAGGCGGAAACCCTTGTCAGGGTCAAAACGCTTGACCGCCTGCATCAGGCCGACATTGCCT
>JAFAVT010000086.1 GCA_019242275.1 Alphaproteobacteria bacterium | reverse complement strand
ATCACCAAGGAATTGCTGGCCGCCAAGGATTATGCCGGTATTGAAGCCAAGGTGCGCGAGACCGTAGCACTCATCGCGCGGATTCGGGGCAAGTAATGATAGAGATTCTCAAGATTCGTCCCGCCGCGGAAGTGAAATGGGATTGCCTCTCCTTCGGCGAAGTGATGCTGCGCTTCGATCCCGGCTTTGGTCGTGTTCGCAATGCCCGCCAGTTCACCGTTTGGGAAGGCGGCGGCGAATACAATGTTGCCCGCGCCATGCACAAATGCTGGGGCAAGCGTGCCAGCGTGGTGACGGCGCTGCCGAAAAACGATTTGGGATGGCTGGTCGAAGATTTCATCTGCCAGGGTGGCGTGGATACCTCTCACATCATCTGGCGCGAATTTGATGGGCTGGGGCGCAACACCCGCGTCGGCCTGAATTTCACGGAAAAGGGGTTTGGCATTCGCGCCGCCTTAGGCTGTTCCGACCGCGGGCACAGTGCCGCCAGCCAGATCAGGCCGGGCGAAGTGAACTGGGAACAAATTTTCGGCGAGGAAGGCGTACGCTGGTTCCATACCGGCGGCATTTTCGCTGCCCTAGCGCCCAACACTTCGGAAGCGGTAATCGAAGCGGTAGAGACGGCGCGCAAATACGGCACCATCGTCTCCTATGATCTCAATTACCGCGCCAGTCTATGGAAATCGCAGGGCGGCAAGGCCGGAGCGCAAAAGATCAACCGCCACATTGCGCAATATGTAGACGTGATGATCGGTAACGAGGAGGACTTCACCGCCTGCCTTGGCTTTGATGTTGAAGGGCTTGACGAACACATCTCTGCCATTGATCCCGCCAATTTCAAGAAGATGATCCAGACGGCGGTGAAGCAGTTTCCCAACTTCAAGGTCGCGGCGACGACATTGCGCAACGCCAAAACCGCGAGCTTCAACGATTGGTCCGCCATCCTTTATGCCGGGGGTGAATTCTACCAGTCCATGATGCGCGAAAATCTGGAAATCTATGACCGCGTTGGCGGCGGCGACGGTTTTGCCAGCGGGCTGGCTTACGGCTTTCTGGAAGGCAAGGGCCCGCAGGCGGCAGTGGAATATGGCGCCGCCCACGGGGCCCTCGCCATGACCACGCCCGGCGATACCTCCATGGTCAATGTCGCTGAAGTAGAGGCGGTGATGAAGGGCAAAGGCGCGCGGGTTATCCGCTAGCTCTTCACGAATTCATGAGGACTTGCCGGCGCGATATATTAGGCTGCGCGCATGCGGCAAACGCTTCTTTTGTTGTTCCTGGTTTTGGCGAGCAGCGCGTTGGCTGAGGACCAAAAGGCCCGCGAATTCCAGGAGTGCCCGGAATGTCCCACCATGGTCGGCATCCCGGCGGGTAAATTCGTCATGGGCAGTCCGGCGAACGAGCCGGGCCGGTTTGACGCCGAAGGGCCGCAGCGCATCGTCAATGTGAAGGCCTTTGCGCTCGCCAAGACCGATGTCAGCAGCGGCGAATTTCTCGCCTTCCTGCGCGCGACCAGTTACCGCCCCAAGCCTTGCAATGCCACCCTGGGCCTTGGATGGCGCGTTCCCGGACGCGGTCTCGCCTATGCGCCGCAAGACCAGGAGCCACCCCGCTGGCCCGCCGTTTGTCTGGACTGGGGAGACGCGCATGCCTATCTCGACTGGATTAATGCGCGGGCGCGCGCCGCCCACCCGGAGTTGGGAAGCCGCAACCCTTACCGCCTGCCGTCGGAAGCGGAATGGGAATATGCGGCCCGCGGCGGCACGGTTACGTCACGCTGGTGGGGTGAAACCATCGGCACCGGTAATGCCAACTGCAATGGTTGCGGCAGTGTGTATGACAAGAAACTGCTGGCACCGGTGGACGCCTTCGCAGCCAATCCCTTCGGGCTATACGGTGTGCTGGGCAATGCCTGGCAATGGGTGGAGGATTGCTGGCACGACAGTTACAAGGGCGCACCGGCCGATAGCGGCGTTTGGAAAGGCGGCGATTGCAGCCGCCATGTGCTGCGGGGCGGTTCCTGGGACAATGTGCCGCTATTCGTCCGTTCTGCTGCCCGCAGCGCTGCGCCCAATGATAGCGATGACATCAAGGTGGTATCGGATTATTCCAGTCTGGCGGGATTCAGGCTGGCGCGTGATTTGCCCTGACGCCGCAATCTCACGCCAGCTTCGTCTTATCCCCTAGTGCGAAGATTGCGGCGAGCACGCAACCGGCCAGAATGCCGGTGCTCAAGTCCTGGATCAGGGTAAGCAGGAAGGTTGCCAACAGGGTCGCGGCGCTGCGCCCGTTCCGCATGAGCCGCAGGAACTCCTCTTTTTCCGCCATGTTCCAGGAAACGACGACCAACAGCCCCGCCAGCGAGGCGAGCGGAATATAGCTGGCGAGCGGCGCCGCAAACATCATGAAAAGAAGCAGAAAGGCGGAATGCATGATGCCGGAGAGCGGACTTTGCGCGCCGGCACGGATGTTGGTCGCGGTGCGCGCGATGGTGCCCGTAACGCTTATGCCGCCAAAGACTGCGGATGCCACATTGGCGACACCTTGGGCGACAAGCTCCATGTTTGAACGGTGAATCCGCCCGGTCATGCCATCGGCGACCTTGGCGGACAGCAGACTTTCGATGCCGCCCAGCAGGGTGAAGGACAACGCCGCCGGAAATACCAGACGGATTTCGGCCCAGGTCAGCTCCGGCAGGCGCGGGGTCGAAAGACTGTTTGGAATCCCGCCGAACCGGGTGCCGATGGTCTCCAGGGGGAGGTGCAGCAGAGCAGCGGCAGCAGAACTGGCC
The DNA here is from genome assembly GCA_019242275.1 of Alphaproteobacteria bacterium. Lineage (GTDB taxonomy): Bacteria > Pseudomonadota > Alphaproteobacteria > Micropepsales > Micropepsaceae > Rhizomicrobium. Next base: position 2,062 of record JAFAVT010000086.1, on the reverse strand, counting down.
GCCACGGCGATGAGCATTCCCGGCCAGGTCGGCCGCCAACGCCGCAAGCAAAAAATGAGAGCGGCTGATCCCAAGCCGACGGCTATCGCGGCGGGAGTGAAAGTTGGAAATGCCCCGAAAAGCACGGCCAGTTTCGGAAAAAATGGTCCCGGTTCAGCAACATTCAATTTCAGCCCGAACCAGTCTTTCAACTGGCTGGCCAGGATGGTGGCCGCGATGCCGCAAGTGAACCCTACCGTAACCGGGTGTGGAATATGACGAATGAGAGACCCGATCCGCAAAGCGCCCAGCACGGTCAGCATGAGGCCCGAAAGGAAAACGGTGAGCAGCAGTCCTTCCAACCCGTATCGGGCAGTGGTTGCGGAAACCAACACAATAAAAGCACCCGCCGGACCTCCGATCTGGTATCGGCTGCCGCCCAGCGCCGAAACAATGGTGCCGCCGATAATCGCGGCATAAAGCCCGCGCTCCGGGGTCACGCCGGACGCCACCGCAATCGCCATAGAAAGAGGCAGCGCGACGATCGCCACGGTCAGCGCCGCCAAAACATCTTTCCGCAAGGCCATCAGCGAATAGCCCTCGCGCAGGGTCGTCAGCAGTTTTGGCCGGTAAAGATGCGCGGTCGAAAGGCCGTTTGGCACGGATTTAAGGACCCGAAGGTGCGTTGGAGGATGAACTGTCGGCGCCGGAACCAGTCGCGTCAAGCCTGCATCGGCCTCTATTGTAAAGCCGCTTTCGGATCGAGATCGATTTCCAGCGGGATGACCTTCGGCCAGTTGCCGGGTGGCATCTGGATAGGTGAAGCCAGCAATGCGGCATTGCGGGCACTGAGCGCCATACCGTGAAAAATTGCGTCCGTGCGAAATCGTGGTCCATCGGCAATGACGACGTCGCTGATGATGCCGCCATTGCTGACGTTGAGCCTTAGCCGTACCATCGTCGCGCGCGAGGTGGCATCCGACAACGCTGGCAGCCACCGCCGCAAAATCTGCGCCCGGATGAAATCGCGCAAAGCATAGCCGCCATTGCCGCTGCCGACACCAGCATCGCCATTGCCCCCACCGGCGGCCAGCGATGTTTCCGGCGCGCTCAGTTGTGCCAGGGCGCGCAGCTTGGCGCTGAGTTCGTCCAGTGGCTGCTGCACCGCCTCGGGCCGGACACCTTCCGGGTGCGGCGCTGCGGCCGGGCGGGGCTTGGGCGCACCGGGGCGCGGTGCCGGCAGGGCGCCGGAAGCTCCTGGTGCCGGGCTCAAGGTCACCAGATCAACTGGAAAAGTTCGCGATGGCGGTGCCAACAAGGGCCGCGCCGCAAGATACCACAGGGCCAGCAGCGACATGCCCAGATGCAGCACCAATGACAAAGCCCAGCCGGGCCGGTCGCGGAACTGTTGTAGAGCGGGGGCGAAAGTCATGGCTGATGCTAGCCCAATTGTCCGCTATTTGCCCGTTAACCCTGCATGGGCTATGCACCTTTGCCGTTGGTCGCGGTTTTCGGACGGAAAATCGCAAATACACTTTCCTGGACCGCTCCCGTGAAGATTAAGCTCTACCAGAACGATCTGCCGGACGGCCTCGACCTGGGGTCGCTGGTAGCCATTGACACCGAGACTCTGGGCCTTAACCCTTTCCGCGACCGGCTCTGCTTGGCGCAATTGTCATCCGGTGACGGCGTGTGCCATGCGGTTCAATTCGGTGCCGGCAAATATGACGCGCCCAACCTCAAGCGGTTGCTAGCCGATCCCGGAGTCACAAAGCTGTTCCACTTCGCTCGTTTCGATGTCGCTATGTTCCAGCGTTATCTCGGCGTCCGCGTGCAGCCTATCTATTGCACCAAAATCGCGTCCAAGCTCGTGCGCACCTATACCGACAAGCACGGTCTGAAAGACCTGGCGAAGGAATTGCTGGGTGTTGATCTTTCCAAGGAACAGCAAAGCTCGGACTGGGGCGCCGCTGAACTCAGCGAACGCCAACTGGCCTATGCCGCTAACGACGTTGCCTATCTGCATGAACTGAAAAAGGCGCTGGACGCGATGCTGGCGCGCGAAAGCCGGAGTCACCTGGCG
>JAFAVT010000011.1 GCA_019242275.1 Alphaproteobacteria bacterium | reverse complement strand
TTATCGCGCTCAAGGATTCGGGGCGCAGCGGCGAGGTGGCATTGTGATCCAGATAATGCATGCGTGCTCTATTCGGCGGCGACCTCGGCCATGGAGTCGTTGCAGGGCCGTGCACGACCCAGCACCTTGCGTTCCACCACATCGGCCAGCGAGACCGAAGAAAGAAAGACATGTATCTGCTGGCCCAGCTCTTCCCACAAATCGTGGGTGACACAGCGGGCACCCGTCTTGGTGCAGCCCTTGGCGGAACCGGGTTTGCAGCGGGTAGTAGCGATGGGCTCGTCCACCGCCATGATGATGTCGGCGATGCGCAAATCCGACGCGACGCGAGACAGCCGATAGCCGCCGCCGGGTCCACGCACGCTGGTCACCAGCCCTCCCCGCCTCAGCTTGGCAAAGAGCTGTTCCAGATAAGACAGGGAAATATCCTGGCGCTCCGCAATATCCGCCAGCGCCACAGGTTTGCTGCTGCTTTCCGAGCCCTGATTCCCGGCCAGATCGGCCATCGCCATCACGGCGTAACGTCCCTTGGTGCTGAGGCGCATGGCGAGGCTCCTGTCGGAAAAGCGCGATTTTCCTTGGCTGGCGGGCGCCCGCTTGGGTAGAAGGACGCTCCCCGGCTGCGGCTGGATATAGATTTCCTGACTAGTACGGTCAAGTATTCGTCCATGTGTCTTGTCGTACCTCGTAATACACTGAAATCGTTGGAATTTTATCGGGCACGAGGCCGAGAAAATCCGACTGCATCAATTGGTTTCGGCCTGTTGGGGGGCCTTGCATAATGCCTGACATTATTCTTCCGGGATCAGCGGGCCGGATTGAGGCCCGCTACCAGCGGCAGAAGACCCCTGGAGCGCCCATGGCGCTGGTGCTGCATCCCCATCCCCAGTTCGGCGGGACCATGAATAACCCGCTGGTCTATGACCTCTTCCACATGTTCCACGGGCTGGGCTGCACCACAGTGCGGTTCAATTTCCGTGGCGTCGGGCGCAGCCAGGGCACGTTCGACAATGGCGCCGGCGAACTTTCCGACGCGGCCGCCGTGCTGGACTGGATGAACACGCTTTATCCCAATCCCAGCCATGTCTGGGTCTGCGGCATTTCCTTTGGCGCCTGGATCGGCATGCAACTTCTGATGCGCCGGCCAGAAATTACCGGCTTCGTTTCCATTGCCCCGCCCGCCAGCATGTATGACTTCGCCTTCCTGGCGCCCTGCCCCACTTCCGGTCTGATCGTCCACGGCACCAAGGACAATGTGGTGCCCGAACCCGATGTGCAGAAACTGGTGGACCGGCTGACCGCCCAGAAGGGCATCAGGATCACCTACAACAAGATAGACGGCGCCAACCATTTCTTCGACAAGCGTGAAAGCGACGTCGTGGAAGCGGTGAAAGGATATGTCTCAGACCTGATGAGCCGGCCGCGCGAAGGACGTTAACGCAGAGCCTTGTGCAAGACCCCGCCGGTCATCGGCGCCGGGACGCCGGTAGTGCTGGGCAATGATAGCGGCAGACTTTTCACCGAGCGCGTCGCCAAATAGGCAAAGCCCTGCGCTTCCAGGGCATCGCCGTCCCAGCCGGCCTCTTCACTCTTGCAGACTCGCGCCCCTACTAGCGCGCGCAGCCGCTCCATCAGGAAATCATTGTGCCGGCCACCACCGCAAACGATCCAGGTCGCGGCCGGGGCGGGAAAGTGTTCACGGGCCCGCGCAATGGCAGCGGCGGTGAAGGCGGCCAGGGTGGCGGCACCGTCAGCAGACCCAAGACCTTCTACCGCTTCCATCCCGAAATCCTGACGGTCCAGCGACTTGGGCGGCAAACGATCAAAGAAGGGGTGCGCCAGCATCGTCACCAAGGCCTTTTCGTCAACATGGCCTGAGCGTGCCAGCGACCCACCCTCATCAACCGGCCGGCCGGTGTGGCGCTGCATCCAGTCATCAATCGGGGCATTGCCGGGACCGGTGTCGAACGCCAGCACCGTTTCCCCACTTATATATGTAACGTTGGAAACGCCGCCGATATTCACGGCCACGATCGGCATGGGCAAACTGCTCTCGCCTGCCAATGCTGCATGATAGAGCGGCATCAGCGGCGCCCCTTGCCCACCGGCCGCCACATCGGCGCTTCGGAAGTCATTGACCACATCAATGCCGGTGAGGCGCGCCAAAAGGCGGCCATCGCCGATCTGCCAAGTCTGACGCCGCGCCGGCCGGTGCAGAATGGTCTGGCCGTGAAAGCCGATCAGCCCGACATCGCGGGGCTGCAACTCCGCCTTGTCCAACAGCGCTGTCACCGCCCGCGCGTGCGCCTCCGACGTGAGACTTTCGGCTTCCCGGATGCTGTGCGGCAAAGGACCACCTTCGATAGCGGCAGGCGCATCGTCAATAGCGGCGCGCAGCAAGGCGCGCGTTTGTGCGCTATAGGCAATGGTAAGGGCCGGGCCTGGCCGAGCGAAGGCCTCGCCGTCGGTCTCGATCAGGGCTGCGTCAATGCCGTCCAGCGATGTGCCGCTCATCAAGCCGATGACTTTCTGAATTTGCGGCATGTGTGCTAAGACCCGGCCTGTTTTCCGGATCATATAGCATGCCCGCCGCGCCGCAATTTAAGTCCGAATTCCTCCGCAACTTCGCGGAGCGGGGCGCCTATTACGACTGCTCAGGGCCGGAAGAACTTGATGCCCTGTTCCAAAAAGAGCGCGTCACCGCCTATATTGGTTTCGACTGCACCGCCGATTCGCTGCATGTCGGCAGCCTGGTGCAACTGATGACCCTGCGCCGCTTGCAGCAGGCCGGGCACAAGCCGATCCTTTTGATGGGCGGCGGCACTACCAAGGCCGGCGATCCCAGCGGCAAGGATGAGGCTCGCCAGCTTCTCAGCAACGAACAGATCGAGGCCAACAAGCAATCCATTCTCTCGGGCATCCGTCATCTGCTGAAATTCGGTGACGGGCCATCCGACGCCATCCTGGTGGACAATGCCGAATGGCTGGACAAGCTGGAATGGATTGCCTTCCTGCGCGATGTGGGGCGCCACTTCTCGGTCAACCGCATGCTGACTATGGAAAGCGTCAAGCTCCGCCTGGACCGCGAGCAACCACTCTCCTTCCTGGAGTTCAACTACTCCATCATGCAGGCTTATGATTTTGTTGAGCTCTACAAGCGCTATGGCTGCCGCCTGCAATCCTCAGGCTCCGATCAATGGGGCAATGTGGTGTCGGGCATTGACCTTGGACATCGCCTCGCCAATGTGCAGCTTTACGGCCTGACCACGCCGCTGATTACCACCGCCTCCGGCGCCAAGATGGGCAAGACCGCCGCCGGCGCGGTGTGGCTGAATGCGGCCCGCGTCACGCCTTACGATTACTGGCAATTCTGGCGCAACACGGAGGACCGCGATGTCGGCCGTTTCCTGCGCCTCTTCACTGACTTGCTGCTGGCCGAGATTGGGCGGCTGGAGGCGCTGCAAGGTGCGGAATTGAACGAGGCCAAGAAAACCCTAGCCACCGAGGCGACTGCCATTTTGCACGGACGCGCGAATGCGGATGCTGCGGCTGAGACCGCACGACGGGCGTTCGAGGAAGGCGCTACGGCAGCAGGATTGCCAACCATAGTGGCAATGCTGCCGGAGGGGGTTCTCAACCTAGCAGTGGCGGCGGGCCTGGCTTCATCAAATTCGGAAGCTCGCAAACTTATCGCCAATGGCGGCCTGAAGCTGAACGACGTGGTAGTTAGCGATCCGAAGCTGGCCGTAGCAGTTTCGGCCTTGAATGCCGACGGCGTTTTGAAGCTATCTGCCGGCAAAAAGAAACACGTCCTGGTAAAACCGGCCTAATCGCAAAACCTGTTCACCATGGCCGGACTGAGCTGGCCATGGCGCGTTACTGAGATTTATTCTGTCCCGTTGCCGGCGCATTGCCGGTGGGCGGCAGGTTGGCTGCCGGTGCTGATGGCGCCTTTGTCGCGGGCTGGTTGCTGGGGGCATTGGAGGCATTCGGTATCGCTCCTTCCCATATCCGCCGCAGGAAACCCGGCGTCAGCATCGAGAGCGGATTGTACGACAGATCGAGATTGTCGGTAGGACCGCTCATCGAATAGGTAACGCCGAAAATCCCTTCGCCCTTTTTCGACGCCAGGAGGTCGCCCAACAGCGGCACATTGCTGATAAAGGAATTAAGGCCATAGGCGGGGATCAACGAACCTTTGATCGCCACCTGGTTCTTCGGCCGGTCAATATAGCCTTCGGCGCTGCCGCCCACGGCGCGGCCGGTGAAGATGCCGTCCTTGATCGAGATCACGCCATTCTTGGAAGAAAAAGGCATGGTCGCCTTTTCCATGGTGATGCCTTCATTCTGCAACAAGTCACCAATGCCGGTGAGCGAGCCGGCGGAAAACAGCCGCGCCAGAAAGGGTTGTTTGACCATCTTGAAATTGCTGATGGTGAGCGTGCCCTGGAAGTCCGGCACATTGGCGCCGGCGTCCGGGCCGGTGGCCGCACCCGGCAAGGTGGCGCTAATCAGCAGATCGCCACCGGTGAGACCGGAGAAAGAGAACAGTGCCCGGCTCAGCATGCCGGTATCGCCCGCGGTGATGGTGAGCTTGCGGCCCTGTGCCGTATTCTCGAGCCCCGCCGTCAGCGTGCCCTTGCCGATGCCGCCGGTCATGGTCACGGCCGACGGCTTTTCGCCGATACCGGAAAGATCAAGGTTGAAGGGCGCTATCGAAACACCGTCGCAAAGCGCCAGCCGCTCCAGATGGGCGATGATGCGATAGGAGCCTTCCGGTTTTTCCTCGGGCCGCTCGGGCGCTTTGGGCCCGCCGGCCGGAGCATTGCAGGAGGCGTTGCGCCCGATGCTGGAGCCGTCCAGCACCCGGCCATGCAGATCGTACACATCGCCATTGGCGGTCTTGGTCAGGGTAAAGCCAAGATCGTTGAGGGAACCGCGCCGTGCATTGGTGAAATCCACCCGTGCCAAGGCACCATTCTTGTCGAAGCTGACGGTACCGTTGGCCGACAGCCCCGGCCCTGTAACGCGAAAACTCTGGTCGGAAACATGACCGTCCTGCGTGAAGTTAACCAACACGCGCGCACTGGCGGCTTCGGCCGCAGGCTTGCCCAGGCCGACGAAGGGCACGGTGATAATCGCCGGCGTGAGGTCCACAGTCGCGTCGGCCTGGATAAGATCGCCGCGATGGCCGGTAATGGCAGATGTGACAGGCCATGAGCCGGTAACGACTTTGCCGATATCAATATTGAGCAGGTTGCGCACGGCGGGCGTCAACAGACCCTTGGCGGTGGCGCGGCTGGTAATAGCATCGCTGGTTTTGAAGTCCTCAGTATAGTCAATGGCAAAGCGCTGGTCCGCAATCAGGACGCTGCCCACCTGGTGCAGGCGGTTATTGTCAATGTCGAACGTCACCGCGCCGTCACTGAGCCGCAGCTTGCCAAGGCTGACGGCAAAACCGTTCACGGCGGCCTTGACCGAAATGCCGACATCGTCCACCGGCAAATCCGGCAGCATGGGCACGCGGAGACTCATGTCCACGCCGGCCGTGCCGAGAGTCGTCTTGGGATCAATATGGAAGCGGGTGGGATAGCCCAGCGGCTTCATGTCAATCAGGGTCATGATTTCCGGCATGGCACCGTCGGCATGCAGACTGAAGATGCCGACTGTGCCGTGCTGATGCAGCGCCGGGATGACGGCATGGCCGCTTTTCACTACCAAATTGCTGACGCGGCCGGCGGTGAAATCCGCAGAGAAATCATCGCCGGTGAGGAGCGCGGTGCCGTCCACGCCAGTGAGGTGGCTGAGACCGGTAAGATAATTGGCTTCGACACCCTTCATGGCAAAAGTGAGCTTCAAGGCGTTGGTCGGCAACACCGGCAAATCTGCGACGCCGGGCGCGAAATCGGTCTCGAATTGGGCCGGACCCATGGTGCCGGCGAAGATATTGGCGTCTATCCAAGCCCGTGCCCCGGTTGCGGCAAACACCGGCCAATAGTCCAGCAGCGTCCGCACCGGCAGCGCGGCAATACTGCCCTGCATGGTCAGGCCGGGCGATTTCACCGGGTCGAACGTGACGGCGCCGGCGGCCTCCAGGGCGAGGGCCGGAGCGGTCAGCGCCAGTTTGGTGACATCCAGCTTGTGCGCCGCCATGGCGTAGCTGCCGCCAAGCTCCAGCGTGGAAAACCGCGCCGGATGACCGAAGATTTCGGGCGCGTTGATGATCAGCCCGCTGGCGGCAAGATCGCCGCTCACCATCGCCAGCGCACCGTCATCCCCATAGGTCAGCGTGGCGCCCCCCTTGAATTGCACTTTGGCTTCGCGGGCATCGAGATCAGCGCTGGTAACCGTGAGATGGTGCGCCGAGCCATCAAACCGGCCCGAGAGCTTAAGCAGATCAACATGCAGCACCTTGCCCTTGAAGAGGGCGAACGGGACATCGCCTTCGGCGGTGGCATCGAAATCGGCCCGCGCCAGCTTGCCGCCGGGGGCAAAAGCGAAGCTGCTGGAAAGACCCGCGATCACCGGCAAGTCTTTCAGGCTGGCGAATTTGGGGGCATTGGCCCCCAGCGCGCGCAAATCCAGTCCGGTGATGGTGAGCGTGCCGGAGGGCGGACCATCCTTGGGCGGCAAGGTGACGTCAGCAGTAAGATGTGATTTGCGCCCCGAAATCTCGACATCGGCATCAAAGGCGGCCGAGATCGCATCCCCTTGCGCCTTCATGTTCAAGGCGGCACGCGGCGCCACCAGGAAAATGCCGGTCGGTTCATCGAAAATTGCCAGACGGGCATCGCGCACCGCAAAGCTCTGCAGCGAAGATGCGCCGCCTCCTTTGTTGATGATGTCGCTCAGCTTCTGAATGATGTCATCGCCGCCCTTGTCCGCCTCCACGCCAAGGCGCAAGGCTCCGTTCTGCATCCGCACCAAGGCGAGCTGCACGCCCACCAGCGTGATGCGCTGGACGACGAAGCGGCCGGAAAGGAAGGGGCGTGCTGCCAGGTCAATGTCGGCCTTGGGCGCTTGGGCAACAATGCGGCCGCCGGAATCGAACATCCGCGCCCCCAACACCACCAGATTGATGCGGCTCTCATCCCGATTCCATTCGATGGCCGCCTGGTCATATTGCAGAGTAATGCCTGGCAGAGCTTGGCGAATGGCATCGGCAATCGGGCCGCGCAGGGGACCGAGCGAAACCGGCCCCATCAAGAGCCGCAGGATCGCCCCCACCGCAAAAAACAGCAGTGCTGCCACCACCACGCCGATGCTGAGTGCGGCGCGGCTGATGTGGTGCCGTTTCACATAGCTGGCTAAAGACAATTTCAACTCTGTAACCCGGAGGCGAGCGCCTTAAAACGCATCTGTTGGACTTAAAAACGGCAAGAAGCGCAAGGCCTTGGCTAACCGTGCCGTTCCTCTCTCGCCTTCCCCCATTATATGGGCTAAATGCGGTTAAAGGCTGATTTTATGGGCGGGGCCGGACGGCCCTTCGATTCAAGGGTTGGGAATGGCTTCCGAAGTGCGCACAAAAACGTCCCGGAAATCCGCTGATGCCGGAAAGCTGGGAGAGGGCGACAAGGTTCCGGATTTTGCCCTTGCTACCGACGCCGGCACCGAAATCAGTCGCGCCAGCCTGAAAGGTAAGCCTTATGTGCTATACTTTTACCCCAGGGACAACACTTCCGGTTGCACCCGCGAAGCAGTGGATTTCTCGGCCGCCGCAGCGAAGTTTGCCAAGCTGGGCGTCGAAGTCGTTGGTGTGTCAAAGGACAGCCTCGCTTCCCACGAGAAGTTCCGTGAAAAGCACGAATTAAAGCTGACCTTGGCTTCCGATCCTGAAGTTGACACCGCTAAAACCTTTGGCGTCTGGAGCGAGAAAAGCCTTTATGGCCGCAAGTTCATGGGTATGGAGCGCGCGACCTTCCTTGTGGATGCCAAAGGCACCGTCGCGGCCGCGTGGCGCAAGGTAAAAGTTCCCGGCCATGTTGCGGCAGTCCTCGAAGCGGCAAAAAAGCTGTGAAAAAACAGGCGGCTCCCTACCGCAAGGAACACCGCTTCGGACCGCGGTTAACCGCCCGCTCCTTTTTCTGGCATCGGCGCTTGATCGCACCGCAGCAAGAAGGTGAAATAGCCGCTGATGGTGGCTTGGGCGCACAGAAAGCCCGCAAGGAAAGTTCGCAGATGACGGAAACGCTGGTGCAGCGGGTCTGGACATGGCTGCATGACACTTTTCCGGAGCGGCAGATTTACATCCGCAGTGACGGGCGGGTGCAATTCTTCACGTTTGGGCCCTCGCTCCAGGCAACATTGGCGGGCCTGACCTTGATCTTCCTCGGCTGGGTCGCCTTCGCCACCGTAAATGTGATCTTCAAGGATCGCATCCTCGCCGCCAATGATCACCGCTACCAGCAGATGCAGGCCGCCTATGAGAACCGGATGGCTGACCTGCAGCTTTCCTATGATGAACTGAACGGCGCCCTGGTCTCGGCGGAAGACAAGTTCAAGGCCACGGCCGACGCCGTTCAGGCCAAGCAAAATGCGATTTCCGGTTTTCTGGCGCGCGAGACCCAGGCGGAAGCCGCAGCCGGCAAGGGGCGCGGCGGGAGCCAGGCGCCATTGGTGTTTGGTGGCGCGCCGCAGGACAGCAATGGTGAAGCCGGCCTGGTTTCTCCGGAAACGGCCGATAGCGACGACCCCGGCAGTTCTGCCCTTGCGGTGATGCCCGACACTCCGGCGCCGCAGCCGCGCACCGGCGAGCCACCGCAGCAGCCCGGTTTCTGGGATCGCCTCTTTCATAAAGCTGCCTCTCTGCTGGCACCGGCCCGGACCACCATTCAGGGATGGCTAGCCCCGTCTGCCCATGCACACGTCCCTGCCTCGGCTTATGCCCAACACCCGGCCCTGAAGGCCTTGGCTGAGCAAACCGTGCGCATCGCACGATTGGGAGACGCCGAAACCCAGCTGATGACCGAGACCACCGGCGCCCTGAACCAGGGCGTCGGCAATTTGCGCGCCGTCATCAGGGCCAGCGGGATCAATCCCGACCAGTTCGCCCGCCGGATCAATGCCGGCGAAGGCGGTCCGGAAATCCCGCTGGACCAGGTGCGGATCGAAGGCATTTCCGATCCTGCCTTCACCCAGGCCTATCTTAGCGCTTCCGCCGTTTTATCCGAACTGGATGGTCTGACTGCCGCCGTTCGTCATGTGCCGCTTGCCATGCCGGTCAGCGATGCGCAGTTTGATCGTTCCAGCGGCTTCGGCGCCCGGGTTGATCCTCTCACCGGCCGTTACGCCTTCCATCCGGGAATTGATTTTGCCGGACCCTGGGGCGCCAAAGTTATTTCAACCGCGGCCGGGACCGTCACTTTTGCCGGTTACCGCGGCGGCTATGGCAATATGGTGGAAATCGATCATGGCCTTGGCATCCATACACGTTATGGTCATCTTTCTGCGATCACAGTTCGCCAGGGGGCCCATATCGCCAAGGGCACCGACATCGGGCGGGTGGGCTCGACCGGACGCAGCACCGGCCCGCATGTGCATTACGAGGTTCTGTACGACAACGCTGTCCGCAACCCCAGCAGTTTCATAGAAGCAGGTCGCCATGTTCTCTAGCAGACCCAAGGACGATGCCTCCACCCTCGCTCCAATCGCGCCCGCTCCGCCCCCGGCAGCGCAGGGCCGCAAGGGAGCGCGTTCCGCTTCCGCGCCCTCGATCTTGTCCGCGGATACGGCCATCACCGGCACGCTGGTTTCTGCCGGCGACATGCAGATTGACGGCAAGGTGGAAGGCGATGTGCGCAGCGTCAGCCTCGTCATTGGCGACAAAGCTGAGATTCACGGCGAAATCATCGCCGAGGATGTAACTGTCCGCGGGCGCGTCATCGGCCGTATCCGGGCCCGCAAGGTGCTGCTCTGCGCCACCAGTCATGTCGAGGGCGATATCCTGCATGAAGCGTTCGCGGTGGAATCCGGCGCCTTCTTCGAAGGCAATTGCCGCCATTCCGACAATCCGCTGGGTGATGCCGCCCCGGCACAGCAGACGGTGGTGAGCGTGGCGCGCGCGCCTTCTCCCGGCGTCGCCAGCTTTGCGCCGGCGGCCGGCTAGCCGAGCCGCCGCAGTACTGCCGCCAGATCACG
>JAFAVT010000258.1 GCA_019242275.1 Alphaproteobacteria bacterium | reverse complement strand
CCTGATAAACGGCACCTTCCTCACTATATTTGGCGAAGCGGTCGCGGCTGGTACCGCGAGTAAAGAAAGCGCCTTTGCTGGGATGCGTGCCGGGCAAGGTGCGATAGGCAATGCCGTCGCCGTCAATGTCGAGATAACGTCCGAAAGTCTTGCCGGCGTCAAGGTCGGCAGCGGTCATGACCTTGCCGCGGTCGTAAGTCCTCGCGTCATCCCAGGTGAAGGGTTCGCACAACCATTCATTCATGCCGATATCCAGATCCTCCAGCACAAAGATGGGGGTCTGCAATTGCTCGGCCAGATCGAAAGCCTGGGCGGAAAACTCGAACACTTCTTTAGGGTCTTCCGGCAACAGCAGGACATGTTTGGTGTCGCCATGAGAAGCATAGGCACAAGATAAAAGATCGGCCTGCTGGGTACGGGTCGGCATGCCTGTGGAAGGCCCGCCGCGCTGCACATCTATGATCACGGCCGGAATTTCAGCGAAATAAGCCAGTCCCAAGAATTCCTGCATCAGCGAGATGCCGGGACCGGAGGTCGCGGTGAAGGAGCGCGCGCCATTCCAACCGGCCCCGATCACGGTACCGATGGCGGAAATTTCGTCCTCGGACTGCACAATGGCGAATTTGTTCCTGCCGTCAGCCCCGACCCGGTATTTGCGGCAGTGTTTGGCAAAGGCCTCGGCAACAGAAGTGGAAGGGGTGATGGGATACCAGGCTGCCACCGTGGCGCCGCCAAAAACGCAACCCAACCCGGCCGCATCATTGCCATTGACGAAGATGCGCGCCCCCACCGCATCGGCCTTTTGCAGTTTCAAACCGCAGACGCCCCCCAGATTCTGCCCGGCATAATCATGGCCGGTGCGCAAAGCCTGGCGATTGGGTGCAATCAGCGCATCCTTGCCCCTGTATTGTTCACCAATCAGTTGATCCAGAACGTCGAGGTTCAGGCCCAGCAGCTGCGCCAGGGCGCCAACATACATGACGTTCTTGAAGAGCTGGCGCTGGCGCGGATCCGAATAGGCGGCGTTGCATATTTCCGTCAGCGGCACCGGCAAAAGATGAATGTCGGAACGGAATTTGGAGGCTGGCAGGGGCCGCGAGGAATCATAAAACAGGTAACCGCCGGGATCGATCGAGGTGACATCCTTGTCCCAGGTCTGCGGATTCATCGCCACCATCAGGTCCACACCGCCGCGGCGGCCCAGCCAGCCTTCGCCCGAAACCCGCACTTCGTACCAAGTCGGCAAGCCCTGGATGTTGGAAGGGAAAATGTTGCGCGAGGAGACCGGCACACCCATGCGCAAGACGGCACGAGCGAACATTTCATTGGCCGAAGCCGAACCCGAGCCATTGACGTTGGCGAACTTGACAACGAAGTCGTTGACGGCGGTTATGGGCGCGGGCATGCATACCCCGTCTTTGGCGCGTCCAGCAGGAATTTCTGCATGTCCCAGGCCCCGGTCGGGCAGCGCTCCGCACACAGCCCGCAATGCAGGCAGAGATCTTCGTCCTTAGCCATGATACGTCCGGTTTTCAGTGGGCCGGAAATATAAAGGTCTTGATCCTTATGGAGAGACGGCGCCGTCAGGCGTTGGCGCAACTCCTCTTCGGCGCCATTGGCGGTAAAGGTGATGCAGTCCATCGGGCAGATATCAACACAAGCATCACATTCGATGCATTTTGGGTCATTGAACACCGTTTGGACGTCACAATTCAGACAACGTTGCGCCTCGGCAAAGGCCTGGGTGAGATCAAAGCCCAATTCGACTTCCAGCCGCACATCCTTAAGCGTCTTTTCGATCGGTGCATGAGGCACCTTGTAGCGGTGATCATTGGAAATATCGTTGTGATAGCTCCATTCATGAATGCCCATCTTCTGGCTGGAAAGATTGACAGCGGGCGGCGGCCGCAAATTCACGTCCTTGCCTTGGCATAGAAGATCAATGGAGATCGCGGCCTCATGGCCATGTGCCACTGCCCAGATAATGTTCTTGGGACCAAAGGCGGCATCGCCTCCGAAAAAGACGCGGGAGTTTGACGATTGCATGGTGCCCTGATTGACAACGGGCATGTCCCATTTGTCGAAAGCGATACCGATGTCGCGCTCGATCCAGGGGAACGCATTTTCCTGGCCCACCGCCACCAACACGTCATCGCATGGCATCACTACATCCGGCTCGCCGGCCGGTACCAGGCTGCGGCGGCCTTGAGCATCATATTCGGCCTTTACTTTTTCAAACTTCACGCCCGTAAGCTGGCCGCCATTGTGCAGGAATTCCTTGGGAACCAGATAATTGTTAATCGGAATGCCTTCATGCATGGCATCCTCCTTCTCCCAAGGACTGGCTTTCATTTCTTCAAAACCGGAACGCACCACCACTTGCACCTCTTCGCCGCCCAGGCGCCGGGAGGTGCGGCAGCAATCCATGGCGGTATTGCCGCCACCCAGCACGATCACACGCTTACCGATTTTCGTGGTGTGGCCGAACGATACCGAGGACAGCCAGTCAATGCCAATATGGATATGGGCGCCGGCTTCTTTACGCCCGGGAATATCCAGTTCGCGACCGCGCGGGGCGCCGGAGCCAACAAAGATCGCGTCGTAATGTTCCGCCAACAGAGTCTTCAGCGACTCCACCCGCTGGCCCAGGCGCAATTCCGGCTGCAGATCGAGAATATAGCCGACCTCTTCGTTCAGGACTGTATCCGGCAGGCGAAAGCGCGGAATCTGCGTGCGCATCATCCCGCCCGCATGAGGATCGGCGTCGTACAACACGATGGTGTAGCCCAAGGGCAGCAGATCGCGCGCCACAGTCAGCGACGCGGGACCGGCCCCGATCAGGGCGACGCGCTTGCCATTCTTCTGGGGCGCAGGTGAAGGCATGCGGGCCCGCACATCATCCTTATTGTCGGCCGCAACCCGCTTCAGCCGGCATATGGCGACCGGCTCTGCCGCCTTGGTCACTTCCTCCACGCGTCCGCGGCGGCATGCCGGTTCGCAGGGGCGGTCGCAGGTACGGCCCAAAACGCCGGGAAAGACGTTGGAATGCCAGTTGACCATATAAGCGTCGGAATACCGTCCCGCCGCGATCAGCCGGATATATTCCGGCACCGGCGTATGGGCCGGACAGGCCCATTGGCAATCAACAATTTTGTGAAAATAGTCCGGGTTCTGAATATCCGTAGGCGGCATACGTGCGCGCGCCGCCGCTGTGAAAACCGATGCGTCCTGCCGCGTCTCGGCGCGGCCGGCTTCATACCCCGATGCACTGCTCATATCGCTGACCGTCCCCAATGCCTGCCCTGATGCAAGACCATGCGGTAATGATGCTATGTCGGCTGCTCTTCGCTGGTCTGTCGTTTCGTTCCTGCTATAGCGATCGGCTTGGGACCGAGCGTTGCTGCCGCCAGCTTACTGAGCTTGTGGGCTGGACAAAAGAGACCTGTCAGACGTCCGATAAGCCCGGTTGGCGGTTTTCTGCAAGGTAAATAATGGGTTAGGCGGAAAATGGGCTACCGCCAACTTGGGCACCAAAGGCCTCTCACCTATCGAAAGGAAGCGCGCACCGCAGCGTGAATGATTTTTCCCGCCTGGATGTTCAGACCATTGGCAAAATGGGGGTCGGCGGCCAGCGCACCGTCCACATCCTTTTCGGCAAGGGCAATGACATAGGGAAGCGTGACCGCAGCCAGAGCATAGGTGGAAGTGAGCGGTACCGCCCCCGGCATGTTGGCGACGCAATAGTGAATGACATTGTCCACTGTGTAAACCGGATTGTCGTGGGTGGTGGGATGGCTGGTCTCGAAGCAGCCACCCTGGTCAATCGCCACATCCACAAGGACGGCGCCGGACTTCATGCGACGCAGATCATCCCGCAGGATGAGCTTGGGCGCTGCCGCGCCGGCCACCAGCACGCACCCAACGATTAAATCCGCCTGCGGCAGAAATTCCTGGATGGCATGATGGGAGGAATGCAGGCCCTTGACTTGGCCGCTGAACGCCGCATCAACGGCCGCCAGGCGATCAGCGGCAATGTCAAACACAGTCACATCGGCCCGCATGCCATGGGCAATTTCCGCCGCATGCATGCCGGCCACGCCCGCGCCCAGAATGCCGACTTTGGCCGAGGTCACCCCGGGTACGCCGGACATCAACAAGCCGCGGCCGCCAAACGGCTTCAGCATGTATTGAGCGCCCACCAAGGCCGCCATGCGCCCCGCGACCTGGCTCATGGGCGCCAGCAACGGCAGCCCGCCCCGGGCGTCGGTTATGGTTTCATAGGCAATGGCCGTTGCACCGGATTGAAGCAAGCCCCTGACCTGCTCAGGATCGGCAGCCAGATGAAGATAGGTGAAAATGGTTTGGTTGGGTCGCAGCATGGCGATCTCGCCGCCCTGCGGTTCCTTTACTTTTACTAGCAATTCACAGGAATCGAAGACCGCCTTTGCGTCCGGCAGGATTTCAGCGCCCGCACCGGCGTAGCCTTCATCGCTAAGGCCAATGCCGGCGCCAGCGCCGGCCTGCACAAAGATCTGGTGCCCCCGCCGGGAAAGTTCGCGAACCCCTTCCGGCGTCAATCCCACCCGAAATTCCAGGGTCTTGATTTCCTTGACGGTGCCGATCCGCATGGAAACTCCTGCTCTCACCGACGCCATTACAGGACTTAAGGCCGCCGAAAGCCAGCCACTCAGACAAGTTTTCTAAGGATCGGCCACGGCGGACTAGCATTTCGCATCACAAATCTATGCGAGTTCCAACCGGTTCTGGATCGTTTCGCGGCCTGGCTGGTTATTGTTTCCGAAGCGGGCGGCAAAGGGTACTCATGCGCCATTGGCCCGCGATCGCGCTTCTGATTGCAGCGCTGTTCACCACGAGCGCGGCAAATGCCGCCGAGTCAGGCTGGCGCATCCTGAAGACCGGGTGGACTGAAGCCGATGAAAAAGGCTTTGGCGAGTTTGTCCGCAGCATCGCCGAAAGCGGTTGCACCACGACTCTGGAATGCATGCGAGGCCCCGGCAACCCTTATCGCGCCAGCGACCCGCCCGGGCTGGAGTTTCGCATTGACTGCGCCAAATGGGTTTACACCCTGAGAGCCTATTACGCCTGGAAGAATGGGCTCCCATTCGGCTATGTAGATGCCATTGCCGGGCAAGGCAGCGACATTCGCTTCAGCGAAAAAGGCAATCGCGCAATTTCCCGTCGCGATTTGGTGGACCGGGGCGGCGGTATACCCGTGGCGCAGACTTTTTCAGAGCTGCGGGACAATGTCTATTCCGCAACCTACCGCATGGATGCTTCCCAATCCGAAGGCACCCCGACGGACTTTTATTCCCCAAAAATCCAAATCGGCTCAATTCATGCCGGCACCGTGATCTATGATATCAATGGGCACGTTGCCATTATCTATGCTATCGAGCCGGATGGCCGCATCCGCTATATTGGCGCCGACCCTGACAACACCCTTATGCGTTCCGTATATGGCCCGCAGTTTGGCCAGGGACAGATGGCGCTGGGTGGCGGCTTCAAGAATTTCCGCCCATTGAAACTGGTGGGCGCGACGTTGCGTGATGGTCATTATATCGGCGGCCATATTGTTTTGGCGCCCAACAGCGAAATAGCCGACTTTTCACTGGAGCAGTATCGCGGCATGGACCCGGATAATCTGGGTGACGGGCCGAACGCGATCTTTCAATATCGGGGGGCGCCGGCGGATCTGTTTGAGTATGTCCGCGGTACTTTGTCAGGCGGTACCTACAGCTTCGATCCTGTCTATGAACTGAAGGCGGGAATGGATGGGCTGTGCCACGATCTCCAGGAGCGCAGTCTCTATGTAAATGCCGCGATTGCCGCAGGCATGGATACCAAGCCGGCGCCCGCTTTTCTTCCCGGCAACATCTATGCCTCCAATGACGCAGAGTGGGAGGCTTATGCCTCACCAGGGCGCGATGCCAGTCTCAGGCGAAAATTCGTCCAGTTGACGCTGGATTTGGCGAATTTCATCCTCAGATCACAGGCCCGCGGCGAGGATTTTCGCGCCATCTGGAATTTAAAAGGCCAACTTCAGCAAGCCTATAACGAAAAAGCCGCCGGCTGCCGCATCAGTTACAGCAATAGTTTAGGCCAGCAGGTGTCCTTCGGCTTCCCTGAAGCGGTGCAGCGCCTTTTTGCCATGAGCTTTGATCCCTACCAATGTATCGAGCGGCGCTGGGGTGCCACCAGTGTGGCCGAATTGGCCAGCTGCAAAGACAACGCAACCAAAACCCGCTGGTATCAGGCCGAGCAGAATTTGAGAAACCAGGTGGAGCGCGATTATGTAGCGCGGGCCCGCTTTACTTTAGCTGACCTGGAAAGCGCGGTGCCCGGCAGCGGCACCGGAAAGCCCCCGCCGGCTGATGTCGCCCTGGTGATTGACAAGATCGGGCGCGGTCCGATTTTGGCGGCGATGGAGCCGGTCGGATTCTAACCAGGGCCAGCGCCGCCCGTCACTGATCCCTGTCTACGATTGTCCGGATTTGGGTGGATGGGTGTCTCACCGGCGCATCGGTCAGCCTGGCGCGAAGATATCCGAAGATGTCCAATGGTCCATCGCCGAAGTCAAAGCGGGCATCCGAACCGTCGCCGCTTCCCAGGGTGCCGTGATATTGCTCAAGCGAATAATCGGCAATCTCTTCATTTCGCGCCAAAACGATATGGCCGCCGCGATAGCTGCCGTCGGGCTGCCGGACCGCGCCCACTAGCTTCAACGGCCGGAAATTCTTGAAGCCGCCGCCCAACGCGGCCGTGCTGGGGGGAAATTGCGGGCCATAGGCGCTACGCGTGACCGACTCGTCGGGATGGGCATCCATGTAAAGAACCCGGCCGTCGGCCGTCACGTCATAAACGATGACGACGTGACCATTGGTGTCATAGATCGCCGTGCCGGCCCGGATTGAGCCGGGTTGCAGCTTCGGGGAATAGAAATCCTGAACCACCGGGCTCTCGGCGGCAGGATTCATCCGGTAAGTCGCCGACCAGACCTGGGCGTGAATATTTTTCAGGGCGGCGTCGGCGGCGATACCCTTGCCGCCGTCCACCAGATCGTGGCGCGACAAAGCGAGATTGGAGGCCTTGCTGAAGCGGATATCCTCACCTTCTCCGGAAATCTTGTCTACATAGGAAAATGGCAGGCCATGTTTGGAGGCATAATAGGCCCGCAGCATGTAAACCCATTTGGCGCAGTCGGCATGAAACTGCAGCGCGCCGCTGTCGCTGGTCCGATAGGGATTGCCCGGCCCGCGCATGCATTCGACCGTCGTTTTGCAGCCGCTTTCCGCGATAGCGCGCACAAAGGCACCGAACCCCTGTTCGTCCGTACTGGACCACTCCGTCTTGGTGATGCGCCAAGGCAGCGACTCAGCCTGCGCAGACCAGAGGCCGCACGACAGCAAGGCAAGCGCGGCCAAGGCCCCGCGGGCGAGCACAAAGTTCCAACCCATGTCCGACAGTCAGTCCCAGAACGCTCAGGACTTATGTCGCACTCTGCATTGCAATTCAATTTGGAACCCAGCGCGTGCGCGCGGCGACGCGTACTTCAGAAGTTCCCGAGGGAACCTAGTGCCGGGGCGCCATGCTGAAGCTGATGCGATCATCCATCCAGCGGGCGGAGATGGCGGCTGCCACAGAGACAGCCGCACCAAACAGCAGCGCAACGGCAGTCCACAGCGCCAGGATGCTGGCTGCCTTGCGCGCATTGTCGGCGGCGGTGCGCATCTCCGCCTCAGTCCGCTGCACCCGGTTGTAGCCGGCTTCCACGGAGACCCCGGCATCCCGCGCCACAAGTCGCGCGATACGGTCAGCATCAGCTCCGCTCAGGTCCCCGGCGGTCATGGCCAAAATCCGTCCGGCTTCTGCCTTGTCGGCAATCACCTGTTCCGAATAAAGTGCCGGCCGGAACATCTCGTCCACCCAATAGGATTGGGAGGCAGCTTTGTTATCGCTTCGGCTGGCGGCACCGGCCGCGATGGCAGACCCGGCCAAGGTGGACGACACGCCGACCAGGATGGTGCTGGCGACAACCGCTGCTGCCCACATCGCAAAGCCATGCGCGGCAGCGCGGAATTCTTCCTCTTTGGCATTTTCCGCTTCCGGGCCGATCAGCCGCCCCACCAGATAGCCGCCCACCGCAAAGCCGAACGCCTGCGCGGCGAGGAAATAAATCGCTCCCAAGGTCAGAAATGTCGTCGCCCCCTTGGCGGTGACGGGAAGGTTCAAAAACCCAAGACCGATGCCGGCGCCTAGGGTGAGCAAAAAGAAAGTGGTGGCGGTGGCGGCCACAGCCCCTGCCAAGGTGATCGCCCAGCTAAAGCGGCCGCCCTCTTCGGCGACAATGGTAGCGCTGTCTTCTGTCAGGACTGCCGTGCTGGTCATATTCCCACCTTTTTGGGTCGGCCGCCGCTTCAGCGCAAACAACACCCGAACGGGCGCAGCGGTTCCACCACGCCGGTCCGAGAGTGCAACGGCGGCGCGTTTTATGCGTTAGGGCCCCAGGCTAATAGGAACTCGCCATGCGATCCGGATGTCTTTGGCTACTGGGTGTGCCGATCCCCATCATCATTTTGCTTTGGTTGGTGACGGGGCACGCTTGAACGCGGCAGCCATATCTGTCCGGCGCCTGACGCCGGAAGACGGCACGTTCACGAGAGGCGCCTTTAACAGTTAAATTGCAAACAAAGCGCGCGCCGAAACTGGCGCCGTTCTCAAAGCGTTGTCGCTCCGATATGGACCAGACCAGCGCCCGTCAGCTTATTGCGACCTTGAAGCCAATCGCCGGGCGTCTTGCTCGTCCCCTCACCATCGCAATCACCATGCTCGCAATTTGCCTTACCGTGGTGGCGCTGACCCCGCAGGCAATGAGTTGGACGTCGGGACATCCGCCTTCAGATTTCGATCCCTATACCGTCAACAAACCGCGCGCCCTGCTGTTTGTGGATGCGCAAGGCGCCGTCCTGGGGCGCCGCGGCGCCAAGGTGGGAGAGCGGCTGAGCCTTTCGCTCATGCCACCCTATCTGCCCGCCGCTTTCCTGGCCATGGAAGATCGCCGCTTTTACAACCATCACGGCGTGGACTTTATCGGCCTTCTCCACGCCGCCTATAAGGACTGGCGCGCCCGCAAATATGTGGCTGGCGGGTCCAGCATCACGCAACAGACCGTGAAAATCCTGTTTGACCGCCGGGAAAAGACACTCGCACGCAAATGGACCGAGATCAGGAACGCAGCCTGGCTGGAGCATAATTACAGCAAGAACCAAATTCTGGCACTTTACCTCAATCGCATTTATCTCGGGGACGGCAGTTACGGCGTGGATGCCGCCGCCCGGGACTATTTCGGCGTTTCCGCCCGCGCGCTTTCCCTGCCGCAAGCCGCGATGCTGGCTGCCATCACCCGGGCGCCGGCGCTTTATGGCCCCCGTCATGACCTTGCCCGCGCGCAAGCCCGTGCCGCCATCGTTCTGAGAGCCATGTCCGAACAGGGGTTCATCACCCAGACCGTGGCGCAGGAGGCCATGCGCCATCCGGCAACGCTGACATCCGATGACCGCGAGATGCCCGGCAATTATGTGCTAGACGCTGCCATGGCAGAAGCAAAGGGAATATTGGAGGAGCGAACGGCGCCTGACGGCGAACTCATCGTCCACACTACGGTGCAAGGGCCGGCGCAAGCGTTGTCCGAGACTGTCGCGCGCGACGCCATCGCCGCCTATGGCGCCAAAAAACATGTCGGCCAGGCGGCAATCCTGGTCATGACGCCGCAAGGAGCCATCAATGCCATGGTGGGCGGGCTTGATTATACCAAGTCGGTATTCAATCGCGCCACTCAGGCCCATCGCCAGCCCGGCTCCGCCTTCAAGCCATTCGTCTATCTGGCAGCGCTGCAAAGCGGCCGTTCGCCCTGGGAATGGCGCGAGGACAAGCCGGTGGACATCGCAGGCTACCATCCGACGAACTACAAACAGGCCCACTATGGCGACATCCGCTTGATTGATGCCCTTGCCCATTCGGTAAACACCGTGACCGTAAATCTTGCGCAGGAAGTGGGTCTGGGCAATGTCATCGCCGCGGCGCGGCAAACCGGCATTACTGCGCCTCTTGGCAACAATGCCTCTTTGCCGTTGGGCACGAACGAAGTAACGCCCCTGGAGTTGACAGCGGCCTATGCCTATTTCGCCAATGGCGGCGAGAAAGTGTCGCCCTATCTGGTATCGGGGATTGATTCCGCCCTGACCGGCGAAGCGGTTTATCGTCACCCGCTTGGTAACAACAGTGCCAATCCCGGCTCGGCGGTCACCAGAGACATGGTCGCGATGCTTTATGACGTAGTGGTCAGCGGCACCGGCACGGCGGCGCGGCTTTCCGACCGGGAAGCAGCGGGCAAGACCGGGACAACGCAGGATTATCGCGACGCTTGGT